>NZ_JAAGMG010000970.1 GCF_010548525.1 Streptomyces sp. SID14478 | reverse complement strand
CCTGGCCGCCCTCGCGGCGAACCCGGGGTGCGACAGGCGGGCGCTGCTGGACGGCGCGGGCGTGGACAAGGCGCGGATCGCGGACGCGCTGGGCTCGCCCTCCGGGTTCGGCCAGTCCCAGTTCGCGCTGGCGCGCGGCAATGTGTTCGAGGCGCGGGTGAAGGCGGACGGCGGCGCCCAGCTGCTGCAACTGGTGCACGCGCGCGTGGGCGGCGACGGCCCCGAGCCGGTTCCCGGTCTCGCCCACGCCCCCGACCTGTCGGCGATCGGTCCCGAGGGCCGCACGGCACGCACGGCCCTGGCCCTGCGCGAGGCGCTGGACTCCCCCGGCACGTGGACGTTCCTGGACCACCCGATGCTCGCCCTGGACGTGGCGGGCAGCCCGGCGTTCCTGGAGCCGGACGCGGTGGTGGTGCATCCGGACGGGAGCTGGACGGTCGTCGAGATCAAGTCCTTCCCGATGATCGACGGCGCGGCGGACGCCGCGAAGGTGGGCGCGGCCGCGCGTCAGGCCGCGGTGTACGTACTGGCCCTGGAGCAGGTCGCCACCCGGCTGGAGGGCGTCACGGTCCGGGACCGGGTCGTCCTGGTCTGCCCGAAGGACTTCTCGAACCTGCCGGCCGCCTCCGCGGTCGACGTGCGCAAACAGTTGTCGGTGACGCGGCGCCAGTTGCGACGCCTGACCCGGATCGAGGACATCGCGGCCGCACTGCCGCCCGGCACCGCCTTCGACCCGGACCTGCCCGCGGCCGAGCTGACGGCGGCGGTCGAGTCGGTGCCCGCGACGTACGCGCCGGAGTGCCTGGCCGCCTGCGAGCTGGCGTTCCACTGCCGGGACCGGTCGCGCACGGCGGGC
>NZ_JAAGMG010000930.1 GCF_010548525.1 Streptomyces sp. SID14478 | reverse complement strand
GGCGAAGCGGAGCGCGCGAGGGCACCGGGCGCGGCGCTCACGACGGCGCTCCGGGCGGGACGAACGGCAGCCCCCGCGGCGCCCCGGACTCGATCAACCGCCACAGCGCCTCCGTGTCCGCGTACCGCTCCACCAGGTCCCCGAGCCGATCGAGCTGCTCCTCCCGCAATGCCTCGAACGACGTGTCGGGCGCGGGCACGAAGCGTCTCCCCGCGTCCCGGGCGACCTCGCGCAGGAACGCCCGGCGAAACCCGTCCGACTCCAGCGACCCGTGCCAGTGCGTCCCCCAGACGGCCCCCACCCGGCACCCGTCCAAGAAGGCTTCCCCACCGAGGACCTGGGCGACCCCGTGATGGATCTCGTACCCCTCGACGTACTCCCCGAGCGCCTCACCCACGGGCCGGGCCAGCGTCTTGTCCACCTCGAACCGTACGCGTACGGGCAACAGCCCCAGCCCGTCCACGACACCGGACCGCGACTCGACCTCGTCCTCGATGCGCTCACCGAGCACCTGGAAGCCGCCGCAGATGCCGAGCACCGGACGCCCCTCGGCGGCCCGCCGCGCCAGCGCCCGGGCCAGGCCGCGCTCGCGCAGCCACTCCAGCGCCTTCACGGTCCCGCGCGTCCCCGGTACGACGACCAGGTCCGCGTCCGTCAGCTCTTCGGCCCGGTCCACGAACCGCACGACCACGCCGGGCTCGGCGGCCAGGGCGTCCACGTCGGTGAAGTTCGACATCAGCGGCACCGCGCACACCGCGACCCGCAGCACGTCGTCCCCGACGGGCGGCGCGACGACGGACTCCCGCACCGCGCCCCGCAGAGACACCCGCAGCCCGTCCTCCTCGTCGATGCCGAGCCCGTGCTGGAAGGGGAGCACTCCGTAAGTGGGCCTTCCCGTAAGGGACTTGAGCATGTCGAGGCCGGGTTCCAGCAGGCTCACGTCGCCCCGGAACTTGTTCACCAGGTATCCGGCGAGCAGCTCCTGGTCCTCGGGGGCGAGCAGCGCCGTCGTACCGAAGAACGAGGCGAACACCCCGCCCCGGTCGATGTCGCCGACCACGAGCACCGGAAGCCGCGCGGCCCGCGCGATGCCCATGTTCACGATGTCGGTACGCCGCAGATTGATCTCGGCGGGCGATCCGGCGCCCTCGCAGATCACCGCGTCGTGGCTGCCCCGCAACTCCTCCAGGCACCCCACCACGGTGTCGAGCAGCGCCGCCTGCCGCTCACCGTGATAGCCCCGCGCGCTCATCTCGCCCACCGGCCTGCCCATGAGCACGACCTGGCTGCTGCGGTCGCTGCCCGGCTTGAGCAGCACCGGGTTCATCAGCGCGCTCGGCTCGACGCGGGCGGCCTGCGCCTGCATGGCCTGCGCCCGCCCGATCTCGGCGCCCTCGCGCGTCACGAAGGAGTTCAGGGACATGTTCTGCCCCTTGAACGGCGCGACCTTCACGCCCTGGCGCACCAGCCACCGGCAGATCCCCGCGGTGACCACGCTCTTGCCCGCGTCCGACGTGGTCCCGGCGACGAGCAGTCCGCCTCCGCGCCCGCTCATCGACGTCCTCGCCGGCAACCCCGCACCCACAACCGCCCGGCCACACAGACTCCCCACGCCGCCACACTCACTCGCCGCGACAGCCGCGCGGCCCGTTCCACGTCCGTCACCCGCACCGCGCGCCCCTGCGCGTTCAGCACGGGCCGGTGCTCGACCCTGCCCCCGTACGCCAGCGTCCCGCCGAGCCGCACCCCGAGCGCGCCGGCGAACGAGGCCTCGACGACCCCGGCATTGGGGCTCGGGTGGGCGC
>NZ_JAAGMG010000894.1 GCF_010548525.1 Streptomyces sp. SID14478 | reverse complement strand
AGGGAGGCGGCCCAGCGTGCGCCGGGGGTCCGCAGGGCGAGCGCCGCGACGCCGGTCACCGCGGCCACCGACGAGATCGGGTGGACGAGGAGGATGACGCCGATCAGGGCGCCCAGCCCCGCGTACGACCACCACGCACTCGCGCGCCGCAGCAGGCCCGCCCAGGCCCACGCCCACAGCGCCAGGCCGATCGCGAACGTCGACGGGTAGCCGAGGTTGCCCGTCATCGACATCAGGCCGAGGTAGCCGCTCCACCAGGCGGCGCGCGTGCCCCACAGCAGCGTCATCGCCGCCAGGGCCAGGACCGGCGCCCATTGACGGGACGTCAGGGTGCGCACGAAGCGGTTCAGGCCCGTCAGGAGGACCAGCAGGTTCAGCGGCCCCGCCAGCTTCACGACCTCCCAGCCGGCCAGCCCGCTCAGCCGGGCGAAGAGGCCCTGGGCGAGCGCGTACGGGGAGTAGTACGGGCTGCCCGTGCCCGGCAGGTCCGCCATGGGGTGGCGGGGGTGGAGCAGGCTCGCCTTGAGGCGCTCGACGACCGCCGCGTGCTGCCCGAAGTCGCAGCACATCGGCACCCGCCAGTACGCCAGCGTCATCACCAGCCAGAACAGGCCGCCGAAGACGAAGAACGGGGTCGGGCGCCAGAAGCGGCCGCCGCGCAGGGCGCTCGCGCCGCGCACCGCCCGCCGCGTGAGCGTCGCCGTCCCCGGCGACGTCATCGCATCAGCCGTTCCGCCACCCGCGCCGCCGCGCACCCGTCGTCCAGGTCGCAGTACGCCGCCCGGAACGCCTCGTAGGCCGCCGCGTGCCGGCTGGTGACCGTGTCCAACTCCCGCAGCGCGCCGACCACTTCACCGGTGGAGGCGAGCAGCGGTCCGGGCGCCCGGTCCTCGAAGTCGAGGTAGAAGCCGCGCACCGTGTCCCGGTAGTGGTCGAGGTCGTAGGTGTGGAAGAGCATCGGGCGGCCCGTGTGCGCGAAGTCGAACATCAGCGAGGAGTAGTCCGTCACCAACACGTCGGCCAGGTCGAGGAGTTCGGCCGCGCTCGGGTGGCCCGTGACGTCCCGGACGAACGGGGCGCGGGCGCCCGTGAGGCGGCCCGTCGCCTTCGGGTGCTTGCGCACCAGCAGGACGTGGTCGGCGGCGAGTTCGCGCTCGGCGGCCGCGAAGTCGAAGGCCGGCTCGTGGCGGAAGCGGCCGGGGGAGTGGGCGAGGTGGTCGCGGTACGTGGGGGCGTACAGGACGATCCGCTTGCCCGGGTCGATGCCGAGGTCCCGGCGCAGCCGCTCGGCCCGCGCGCGGCGGTCGTCGGCGCCGGTGAACAGGATGTCGTTGCGCGGCGAGCCGGCCTCCAGGACCTCCCCGTCGTAGGCGAGGGCGCGCGACAGGTGCGGCGCGGACCAGCGGGAGGGGGCGACCAGGACGTCCCACTGGCGGGCCAGCCGCGGCAGCAGCGCCAGCTGGTCGTGGTCGGCGTACAGGGTGTCGGTGAGGTCGGTGCCGATCCGCTTGAGCGGGGCGCCGTCCCAGGTCTGTACGACGGTCTGGCCCTCGCGGCGTTCGAAGAAGTCGGGCAGCTGGTGGGCGGTGACGATGCGGCGGCAGCGCGCCAGGGCCGCGTACCAGTCGGCCGAGAACTCCTCGACCCCTCGTGCCGCGGGCGGGACCTGGGTGCGGCCGTCGCGGGTCACCCACAGGTGCGCGACGTCCGCGCCGCGCCGCACCAGCTCGTCGTGGACCGCGCGCGGCGAGTCCCCGTCGACGTACAGGACCGCGTCGCGCAGCGGGAGCAGGCGCTGGGCGGGGTAGTGGCCGGTGCGCAGGCGGTGGCGGCGGTAGGGGCCGCGGT
>NZ_JAAGMG010000855.1 GCF_010548525.1 Streptomyces sp. SID14478 | reverse complement strand
CCAGGTGCCCGTCCGGCACCGAAGGCGCGGTCACCGGCGTCCAGTGGAGGGCGTGGAGCGGGCTGCGGGCACCGGTGAGAGCGCGGGCGTCCGCGGGGCGGGCGAGCACGGCGTCGACCGACAGCACCGCAGCGCCGGCGTCGTCGCAGGCGTCGATGCGCACCTTCTCGGGACCCAGACGGCTGATGCGGGCGCGGACCGCGGTGGCGCCGCGCCGGAACACCCGGACGCCGCCGAAGGAGAACGGAAGCGGCAGCCGGCCGTCGGGCAGGTCCTCGGCGAGTCCGTCGAGGACGGCGTGGAAGATCGCGTCCAGGAGCGCCGGATGCACCCCGAAGCCCGCTGTCCGGCCCGCCGCCGTCTCGTCCAGGGCGACCTCGGCGAACACGTCGTCGCCGCCGGTCCAGGCGGCGCGTACGGCTTGGAAGTGCGGGCCGTAGCCGAACCCCAGGTCGGCGAGCCGGTCGTACAGGCCCGTGGCGTCGGCCGGTGCGGCGCCGGCCGGCGGCCAGTCGGGGCCGGTCCAGGCCAGTGTCACGGCGTCGGCGGGGGCGAGGACGCCGGTGGCGTGCAGCGTCCAGCCCGGCTCGCCCGGGGCGGCCGGCGCGGTGCCGGTGGCGGCGCGCGAGTGGATCGACAGGCGGCGACGGCCGGTGTGGTCGGGCTCGGTCACCGAGACCTGCACGTCCACGGCCGCGGCGTCGTCGAACAACAGCGGTGTCGACAGGACGAGTTCGTCCACGACGGGCAGTTCCAGGCGGCTGCCCGCGGCCAGCGCGAGGTCCACGAAGCCGGTGCCGGGCAGCAGCACCGTGCCGAAGGCGGTGTGGTCGGCGATCCACGGGTGGTCGGCGGTGGAGAGCCTGCCGCTGAACAGCCATTCGTCGCGGCCGGCGAGCGGCGCGGCGACGCGCAGCATCGGGTGGTCGAGTGCGGCGAGTCCGGCGCGGCTCATGTCGCCGAGCGCGCCGTCGTCGGGCTGCACCCAGTAACGGCGGTGCTGGAAGGCGTAGACGGGCAGGTCGAGGTGCGGGGCAGGGCCTTGCGCGGACAGCGGCGTCCAGTCGACGGCGATGCCCGAGCAATGGGCGGCGGCGAGCGAGCGCAGGAACTGGTCGACCTCGTCGACGTCGCGCCGTGCCGTCGCCGCGACCAGCGCCCGCGACGCCTCCTCATCGCTCAGCGTCTGGCGGGTCATGGCCGCCAGCACCGCGCCAGGACCCACTTCGACGAAGCGGCGCACACCGGCGTCGGCGAGTGAGCGCACCGCCGGGGCGAACCGCACGGCCTCGCGCACCTGACGCACCCAGTACTGCGGCGTCAGCAGTTCGGGCCCGGCCGGTGCGCCGGACACCGTGGAGCACACGCCCACGCGCGGCGTCCGGTACGTCACGGAGGCGGCGACCTGCTCGTACGCGGCGAGCATCGGCTCCATCAACGCCGAGTGGAAGGCGTGGCTGACGGTCAGCCGGTTCGTCTTCACGCCCGCTTCGACGAGTTGCTCCTCCAGCGCGGCGATCGCCGCGCTCCCGCCCGAGAACACCGCCGCCTCAGGCGCGTTGACGGCCGCGAGCGAGACGGCCCCGGCCAGGGCCAGTTCCTGCGCCCGCTCCTGCGACACCGCGGCGGCGAGCATCGCTCCCCCGGCCGGCAGCGCGCCCATCAGCCGGCCGCGGGCGGCAACGAGCCGGCATGCGTCGGCCAGTGACCACACCCCGGCCACATGGGCCGCGGCCAGCTCGCCGATCGAATGCCCGACCACCACGTCGGGCCGGACACCGAACGACTCCATGAGGCGGTACAGCGCCACCTCGAACGCGAACAGCGCGGGCTGCGTGAACTCCGTACGGTCCAGCAGCGCCGCGGCCTCGCCGCTCTCGCCGAACATGACCTCGCGCAGCGACACCCCCAGCGGGGCGTCGAACTGCGCGCACACCTCGTCGAGGGCAGCGGCGAACACGGGGAACGCGGCAGCCAGTCCCGCACCCATGCCGACGCGTTGCGCGCCCTGACCGGTGAACAGGAAGGCCGTCTCGCCGCTGCCGGCGTCGCCCGACACCACCTGCGGCGACGGCGTGCCCGCGGCCAGGGCCGTGAGGCCGGCGAGCCGGCC
>NZ_JAAGMG010000799.1 GCF_010548525.1 Streptomyces sp. SID14478 | reverse complement strand
CCGACCGTGGGCCCCCCGCGCGGCGCGGCGGTCACCGTCGGGGCGGCGCCCCAGGCGCGGCCCGCCTCGCGGGTGGAGTCGACGCCGAGGAGGCGTCCGGTGGCGGAGTTCGCGATGCGGTACGAGCCGTCCCCGTTCGGAGTGAAGACCCAACTCCCCCTGCTCGAACTGGCGTTGGTGGGCATCGAGGTGACGCCCGCGCCGCTGCCGGACGCCGCGAGGAAGCGGCCCGCGCCGCTGCCGATGCGGTACGCGGTGCCCGCGGTGACGGGCGCCGCGGGGGCGCTCGTGTCGAGGGTGGTGTCGTAGTACTCGCCGTCGGCGCCGCCCGAGCACTGGAAGGAGCAGTAGCTGCGGAACGTCTTGCCGACGATGGTCGACCCGGTCCTGCTCACCGGGTCGAGGAGCCAGCGGTACCAGGAGCCCGTCTTGTAGTCGCCCGAGTCGCCGAGCAGCCGCCACTTCTGGGTGGCGAGGTCGTCGGTGGCGTAGAACCGCTGGGGTTCGTTGCTGTCCTGGGTGAGGGCTTCGGGCTCGCCGATGTACAGGCCGAGATGGGCGTCGTAGGCGACGTTCATGGTCAACAGGTCGGCCTTGGCGGGGAGTTCACCGGCGTCCTGCTGCTCCTTGACGGACCCCTTGGTGGCCGGGTCGTAGTCGTGCGCGACGGGCGTGTACCCCGTGGTGTGGGTGGCGTCGACGGGCTCCATGTTGCTCTCGCGGCCGCCGACCCCGGGCTGCGACCAGGCCCCGTCGAACCACTTCTTCCACGAACCCGGCGCCATCTTCCCGGACATGGGGGCGCGGGCCACGTGGGCGCGGCTGGCGTCCGTCCAGCCGCCCGGGCTCCCGGCCTTCGGGATGACGCGCGAGTTGTAGTAGACGTAGAAGTAGCCGGAGGCGGTGTCGACGAAGAGCCGCGGGTCGCCGTCGCCGTAGTAGTACGTCTCGTTGGGGAAGGCCGCGTCGTCGCCGCGCTTCGTGCTGTAGGGCGACGTGAGGACGTGGTCCTTGATGTCCCAGGTGTGGCCCTGGTCCGTCGAGACGGCGTAGTCGATGGCGTCGTAGTGCAGGCCGTCGCCGAACGGCTCCGGGGTGAACTCGTTGTGGACGAGTCCGTACCAGTCGCCGCTGTCCGGGTCGACCCAGACGCCCATGAGGTCGCAGTAGTTCTTCTGCGCGTAGTGCGAGCCGGCGGGCGCGTTCGACGCCTCACGGCCGGTGGGGCTGTTGTTGCACCGCCACGTGGTGTCGTCGTTGCGGTCGTCGGCGTTCGCCGGATCGACCGCCTCGCTCAACTCGGCGTCCCGGGTCGCGGAGTCGAAGTCCTTGCCGCTGTAGAACATCCACTCGCGCGGATCCTTGGCGTCGTACAGGGCGTGCGCGGACTGGTAGTGGAACGAGCCGTCCTTGTCGACGAAGGTCGCCGCGGGCGAGTCGTCGGGGTGGGTCCACGGACCCTTCTGCCCGATGGTCACTGTGTACGTGGGGGTGTCCGCGGTGGCCGGGCCGGCCGCCGCCGTGCCGATCAGCACGGCGGTCACCGCCGCGAGGGCGGCGACGGTCCTTGCTCTGGAGCGGGCTGACACAGGTGCTCCTCTCCGGTGCTCGATGGGATCGTCCATAATTAGTTCGACTACGATCCGAACTAATAGGGGACGCTGTCAAGACTCCCGCGGGGACTTCCCGTGCCAACTCCCCCGCCGTCCGGGGGCTTTGCGATGATGAGGACGGCCGTGACCACGAAGGACGCACGACGGGCTCACCGCGGACCCGCCAAGGACCCACGAAGGACGAGGACCACCGAGTGACGGACGGGACGGGCCGATGAAGGCCGATCTGCGCGCGGCGGCGCCGGCGGACACCGCCCTGTCCGGGCCCTCCAAGGCCCGCGACCGGGGCTCGGTCCGGCGCGAGAACCTGGCCCTGGTGCTGCGCATCCTGCGCGACGCGGGACCGCGCTCACGCGCCCGGATCGCCGCCGACACCGGCCTGCCCAAGCCGACAGTCACCAGTTTGGTGTCCGAACTCGTCGCGCTCGGCCTGGCCGGCGAGGGCACGACCCGGCGCGAGGGTTCCGTGGGCCGGCCCGGCACCCTCGTGCACGTCGGCGGCCGGCACATCTGCGGCATCGGCGTGGAGATCAGCACGAGTTACGTCCGCGTCCTCGCCCTCACCCTGGACGGCGAGGCGGTGTACGAGCACCGCGGCGCCGTCGCCGCCGCGGCGGCCGGGCCGGACGCCGTGCTCGACCTGACGGCGCGGGCCGTCACTGTCTGCACCACCGCCCTGGAGCGGGCGGGCGTCCG
>NZ_JAAGMG010000753.1 GCF_010548525.1 Streptomyces sp. SID14478 | reverse complement strand
GCCGTGACCGGCGCCTGGCGGCTGCTGCTGGCGGGGGCCGCCGTCGTGGTCGTGGCCGACCACGGAGCGGCCCTGCGGCGGTGCGGCGTGCCGCGCCGGACCTTCGTGCGGGAGACCGTCTCCTCCTCCGCGCCGATGGCCGCCGTGATCTCCGGCGCGGATGTGACCTTCGCCGCTTGGGGCGGGGGGACTGGGCAGCATGGTTACCCGCAAGTAGCATGAAGGGGTGAGCGCGCGCTCAGGCGCGCGCCGCGGCAGTGCCGTCCCGCATCTTGGAGGAGAGCCATCGTGCCTCGTACCGTCAGGGACGTCGTCTTCGTCGACGGCGTCCGCACCCCGTTCGGCAAGGCGGGCCCGAAGGGCATCTACCACGAGACCCGCGCCGACGACCTCGTCGTGAAGTCCATCCGGGAGCTGCTGCGCCGCAACCCGAACCTGGACCCGGCGAAGATCGACGAGGTCGCCATCGCCGCGACCACGCAGATCGGCGACCAGGGCCTGACCCTGGGCCGGACGGCGGGCATCCTCGCCGGGCTGCCGCAGTCGGTCCCTGGCTACTCGATCGACCGCATGTGCGCCGGTGCGCTCACGGCCGTCACCACCGCCGCGGGCTCCGTCGCGTTCGGTGCGTACGACGCCGTCATCGCCGGCGGTGTCGAGCACATGGGCCGTCACCCCATGGGCGAGGGCGTGGACCCGAACCCGCGGTTCGTCAGCGAGAAGCTGGTCGACGAGTCCGCCCTGTTCATGGGCATGACCGCCGAGAACCTGCACGACCGCTACCCGCACATCACCAAGCAGCGCGCCGACGAGTACGCCGTGCGCTCGCAGGAGAAGGCGGCGAAGGCGTACGCGAACGGGAAGATCCAGCAGGACCTGGTCCCGATCTCGGTGCGCAACACCAACGCCGAGGTGGGCGAGACCGGCTGGGGTCTGGTCACCGCGGACGAGCCGATGCGGCCGGGGACGACCCTGGAGAACCTCGCGGGCCTGAAGACGCCGTTCCGTACGCACGGTCGCGTCACCGCCGGTAACGCCGCCGGTCTGAACGACGGCGCCACCGCCTCGATCATCGCGAGCGAGGAATTCGCCCGGGAGCACAACCTCCCGGTCAAGATGCGCCTCGTCTCGTACGCCTTCGCGGGCGTCGAGCCGGAGGTCATGGGCTACGGGCCGATCCCGGCCACGGAGAAGGCGCTCGCCAAGGCGGGTCTCGGCATCGAGGACATCAACCTCTTCGAGATCAACGAGGCGTTCGCCGTCCAGGTCCTCGCGTTCCTGGACCACTACGGCATCGCCGACGACGACGCGCGCGTCAACCAGTACGGCGGCGCCATCGCCTACGGCCACCCGCTGGCCTCCTCGGGCGTGCGTCTGATGACGCAGCTGGCCCGTCAGTTCGAGGAGCAGCCGGAGGTCCGTTACGGCCTCACCACCATGTGCGTCGGCTTCGGCATGGGCGCCACGGTGATCTGGGAGAACCCGCACCACAAGGACGCCGGAGGCGACAAGTGAGCACCACCACCGCTGAGCTCCTCAAGGGTGCGGCCGAGCTGTTCCCCGGCGAGGTCGTCACCTCCGCGCACGTACGGCACCTCGAACTGCCCTACGGCGCCGGCCGGTTCGCCCTGATTACGCTCGACAACGGCTTCGACCACACCAAGCCGACCACCTTCGGCCCCGGCTCGCTGGCGAACCTGAACACCGCCATCGACCAGGTCGAGAAGGAGGCGGCCGACGGCGACATCGTCGGCGTCGGCATCACCGGCAAGCCGTTCATCTTCGCGGTCGGCGCCGACCTCAAGGGCGTCGAGCTGCTGAAGAACCACGACGACGCGCTCGCCATCGGCAAGGGCGGCCACGAGGTCTTCAAGCGCCTCTCCGGGCTCGCCGTGCCGACGTTCGCGTACTACAACGGTGCCGCGATGGGCGGTGGCGTCGAGGTCGGTCTGCACTGCTCGTACCGCACCGTCTCCCAGGCGCTGCCCGCGTTCTCGCTGCCCGAGGTCTTCCTCGGCCTGGTCCCCGGCTGGGGCGGCTGCGCGCTGCTGCCGAACCTGATCGGCGCCGACCGCGCCGTCTCGGTGATCATCGAGAACTCGCTCAACCAGAACAAGCAGCTCAACGGCAAGAAGGTGCACGAGCTCGGGATCGCCGACGCGATCTTCGAGGGCGCCGACTTCCTGGAGCAGTCGCTGATCTGGACGGCGAACGTCCTCAAGGGCGACGTCAAGGTCGAGCGTCCGGACGTCGACCGCGGTGAGGCGTGGGACCAGGCCGTCGCGCGCGGCAAGTCCATCGCCGACTCCAAGGTGCACGGGGCGGCCCCGGCCGCGTACCGCGCGCTGGAGATCATCGCCAACGCCAAGAGCGGTGACCTGCAGGCCGGGTTCGACGCCGAGGACAAGGCGCTCGCCGACCTCATCATGGGCGGCGAACTGCGCGCCGGCATCTACTCGTTCAACCTGGTGCAGAAGCGCGCCAAGCGCCCCGCCGGCGCCCCGGACAAGAATCTGGCGCGCCCGGTCACCAAGGTCGGCGTCGTGGGCGCGGGCCTGATGGCCTCGCAGCTCGCGCTGCTGTTCCTGCGCCGTCTGGAGGTGCCGGTCGTGCTGACCGACATCGACCAGGAGCGCGTCGACAAGGGCGTGGGCTACGTCCACGCCGAGATCGACAAGCTGCTCGGCAAGGGCCGCGTCAACCAGGACAAGGCCAACCGTCTGAAGGGCCTCGTCTCGGGCGTCCTCGACAAGGCCGAGGGCTTCTCCGACGCGGACTTCATCATCGAGGCCGTCTTCGAGGAGATCGGCGTCAAGCAGCAGGTGTTCGCGGAGGTCGAGGCGGTCGCCCCGGCGCACGCGATCCTCGCCACGAACACGTCGTCGCTGTCGGTCTCGGAGATGGCGTCGAAGCTGAAGCACCCCGAGCGGGTCGTCGGCTTCCACTTCTTCAACCCGGTCGCGATCCTGCCGCTCCTGGAGATCGTGCGCGGCGAGCAGACGGACGACGCGGCGCTGGCCACGGCGTTCGGTGTCGCGAAGAAGCTGAAGAAGACCGCGGTGCTCGTGAAGGACGCCCCGGCGTTCGTCGTGAACCGCATCCTGACCCGCTTCATGGGCGAGATCCAGAACGTCATCGACGAGGGCACCCCCGTCGAGGTCGCCGAGAAGGCCGTCGAGCCGCTCGGTCTGCCGATGTCGCCGCTGGTCCTGCTGGAGCTGGTCGGCCCGGCCATCGGTCTGCACGTCTCGGAGACCCTGAACCGCGCCTTCCCGGAGCGCTTCACGGTGTCCCCGAACCTCGCCGCCGTCGTGAAGGCGGGCAAGCGCGGCTTCTACGTCTACTCCGCCGAGAACGACTTCAAGCCGGAGCTGGACCCCGAGGTCGCCGCGCTCCTCAAGCAGGGCGACGTCGTCCTGACCGAGGAGCAGGTCCGCGACCGCGTGCTCGACGCCGTCGCCCAGGAGATCGGGCTCATGCTCGACGAGGGCGTCGTCGCCGAGGCGCAGGACATCGACCTGTGCCTGATCACGGGCGCGGGCTGGCCCTTCCACCTGGGCGGCATCACGCCGTACCTGGACCGTGAGGGCGTCTCGGAGCGCGTGACCGGGAAGAAGTTCCTGGAGGCCGGTGTCGCGAGCGTGCCCGCGTAACGGGCAGCGGTAGCGCTCCGTCCCGGAGGTCGAGGGGCGTGGGGCGACCGCGGGCCGGCTGTGGCCGGTCGCGCGGTTCCCCGCGCCCCTTTTCGGCGTGGGGCACGCCCGCAGCCGTGCCGTCCCGTTCTCGGCGTGGGGCACGGCCACGGGCGTGCCGTCCCGCGGCTTCCGTCCGGTGGTTCACACCACCCTGCGCCACGCCTCCAGGGCCAGGCCGGGCTCGTCCTTGCGGCGGGTCAGGTTCATGGCGTCCTGCTGCCCGGGGACGTAACTCGCCGCCACGACGCGGCCGTCGGCGTCCTCCGCCAGGGCGATGCGGGCGTCCGGCGCGAGGACCGGGCCCGACTCCGTCCACCAGGCGCCGGCCGACTCCTGTTGCGTGGGGTAGGCGGCGAAGGCGACGCGGCCGCTGTGGGCGCGCTGGGCGAGCAACGTGCAGTCCACGTCGTCCAGTCGGCAGCGCACGGCCGTCACGGGGCCGGGGCCCGCCGCGTCCAGGAGGCGGACCGGGTCGGCGTCGCCGCGCCAGGCGCACAGCGCACCGTCGTCGTCCGTGAAGAAGAGCGTGGTGTCGTCCGGGGAGGTGGCCAGCGCGCGCAGCGTGTCCGGGCGCGGCGCCGCCGGGTGCGGCTTCTCGTCGGCCACCGGTGTCGCGCCGGGCTCCTCCTGGCGCCAGCGCCGGATGCCGTCGGCGGTCGCCGCGTACAGGGTGATCAGGCCCGACTCCCCTGCCACGGCGGCGAGTTCACCGCGTACGCGCTTGCCCTTGAGGTCGCGCCAGGGTCCCCAGCCGCCCTTCTCGGCCTGGGCGCGCATGCTGACGCCGCCGCCCTTGTTCCGTACGAAGACGTGGGCGCGGCCCTGGGCGTCGACGGCGACGGCGGGCGGGCCCGTGCGGTCGCCCGTGCGGTTCGGGTGGCCGATGGGGGTCCAGTCGAGCGCCGCGAGGTGCGACTGGAAGTGCGTCGCGTGGACGAGGCCGGATTCGCCGGGGACGGTGGGGCGCCAGGAGACGAGGTGGACGTAGGCGCCGGGGCCCTGGGCGAGCGCGAGGCCCCTGTGCAGGCGCTGGTCGCCGCCCACCGTGCGCGGCGCCGACCAGGGGCCCTGTGGGCCGCGCTCCGTGCGGCACACGACCGTGTCGCCGTCCGGGGCGTATGCGTAGATGCAGAGCCCGCCGTCGCGTCCGCGTATCAGCCAATCGCCGTTCACGGCGGCAATTCTAGGCGGGCTCCCCCGTCACAGCCGCTGCCAGTGCGGGGGCAGGGTGAGGCCGGGGCCGGGGTCCTGGCGGGCGGTCCGCAGCGCGCCGTCCCGTCCCCGTACGGCGACGACCACGCGGCCGTACGCGTCCAGCGCCAGGGCCGGGTCACCGGTGCAGTCCACCGTGGTGTCCGACCACCACACGCCGTTGTGCTCGGCCTCCGTGCCACAGACCCCCACCACCAGGGTGTCGGCGGGCCCGCGCTGCGCGAGGACGGTGCAGTCCTGGCCGTCGAGCCGGGTGCGCAGGGCCGTGAGGGCGCCGTCGCCGGGGGCGCCGCCGAGCGGCACCGGCCAGGAGCCCTCGCGGTAGGCGGCGACGCCGTCGGTGTCCGTCCAGTAGTACGTGAGGCGGCCGGGCGCCGTCTCCAGCGCCGTGCCGGACCCTTCCCGCACGTCGGCCTGCAGGGGTTGCCCGCACGTCAACTGCCCGTCGGGCGCGGGCTGTCGCCAGTGCAGGACGCCGCGCTGCGACGGTACGACCACCTCGACGTGTCCGTCACCGGTGGCCGCGGGGATCGGCCCGTCGGTGAGCTTCGAGCCCTTGAGGTCCTGCCAGGGCGCCCACCTGCCGTCCTTCTGCTCGCGGCGCATTTGGAGTCCGCGGCCGGCGTTGCGCACGAAGACGAAGACGGTGCCCTGCCCGTCGACGGCAGCGGCGGGCCTGCCTATCTTGCGGCCGTTCTCCGCGGTGCGGTACGGGTTGCCGAGGGAGCGCCACTCGGTGACGGGGCGGCCCGACTGGTACTGGATGGCGTGCACGATGTCCACGTCCGGGCCCTGGTCGCCGGTGCGTTCGCGGCGACCGACGAAGTGCACGTAGGAGTCGGCGCCCTGCACGATCGTCACGTCGGCCACGTCCTCGGCGGGGAAGCGCTCCGGCCCGGTCCACTCGGGTCCGCCGGGGCTCCGCTCGGTCCAGCGCAACAGGCCGTCGTGCGTGGGCGCGTAGAGGGTGAGCCTGCCGTCCTTGCCGAGGGTCAGCCAGCGGCCGTGGAACGTCCCGGTGACCGTCGTGGGGTCCGTCCCTGCGGCGGCGAGGCGGGCAGTGCCCGCGGAGTCCGGCCCACTTCTCCGCATGGCTGGGTTCACCTTCCCGATTTCTCCGCGTCGTCGACACGGCACCCCTGAGCAACCGGCACATCATAAGCCGACGGTCGAACGCTTCAGCGAGCGCTGTCGGGTGGCCGTGGTCCGCCGCGCCCGCATGGCACGCTGGAGGCATGGAAGGTTCCGTGGTGATCGTGGACGGCGCGAACGTCGTCGGCTCCGTGCCGGACGGTTGGTGGCGCGACCGGCTCGGTGCCGCGCGCCGGCTGCGGGACCGGCTCGTCGATCATCCGCTGGGCCGCGACGCGGAGCTGGTGCTCGTCGTCGAGGGCGCCGCACGGGCCACCGAGCCGGTGCCCGGAGTGCGGGTGGAGGCGGCCGCGGGCAGCGGCGACGACCGGATCGT
>NZ_JAAGMG010000718.1 GCF_010548525.1 Streptomyces sp. SID14478 | reverse complement strand
CGGGGTCCGGGGCAGAGCCCCGCAACGGTCCGCGAACCTCGCATAATGGCCGATATGCCGCCCCGCCTCGCACCCCCCGACTGGCTGGTCAGAACGCTCCGGCCGCAGAAGGCCCCCGTCCCCTGGGCGGCGGTGGGCCGGGCCGCGCTCGCCATGGCCGCGCCGCTGGCGATCGGCCTCGCCGCGGGGCAGCCCGCGTACGGCGCCCTGTCCTCCATGGGCGCCCTGTCCGGCGTCATCGGCGACACCGCCGACGCGTACCGGATGCGCATCTTCAACATCGCCGTGCCGCAGCTGTTCGGCGCGGTCGGCGTGACGGTCGGCTCCCTCGTGTACGGGCACGGCTGGGCGGCGGTCGCCGCGGTGACGGCGGTCGCCCTGGTCTCGGGGATGATCTCGTCGGTCGGCGCGGTCGCCTCGGTCTCCGGGCTGCTGCTCCTGCTCAACTGCGTGGTGGGCGCGGGCCTGCCGATGCCCGGCGACTGGTGGCTCGCGCCGCTCCTGATGACCGGCGGCGGCGCGCTGGTGC
>NZ_JAAGMG010000689.1 GCF_010548525.1 Streptomyces sp. SID14478 | reverse complement strand
GGCTGCACGTGACGCTGGTCGTCAGCGCCGTGCTGTTGTTCCTGGGCGCGCTCGCCGCGCTGCGGTTGCCGCGGCGCATGGACTGCGACGCGCCGCCGGCCGAGGCGGCGGCCCCGCGTCGGCCGTCCCAGGAGAAGTCGTCGTTCGTGTGAGCGTCGGTGGGGGGTGCGCCCGGCCCGCGGCCGAGCGTGTCCACCCTCCCACCGCCCGTGGACTCCGCGCTGGACGATGAGAACAGGGGCGGGTGCGACCTGTCAGCCGCACCCCTCAACTCTGGTTGAAGAAACCATCCGGCTGCTTTGTCGCCTCGCGGCCCGAGACGATCTGCGTGTCGGCCGGGGTCAGCAGGAAGACCCGGTTGGCGACCCGGTCGATCGAACCGCGCAGACCGAAGATGAGCCCCGCCGCGAAGTCGACGACGCGCTTGGCGTCGGACGGCTCCATCGACGTGAGGTTCATGATGACCGGGACCCCGTCCCGGAACATCTCGCCGATCCGGCGCGCGTCCCGGAAGCTGTCCGGGGTCACGGTGCCGATCCGGCGGCCCTGCTCCTCGGCCTCCTCCGCGGCGACCTTCACTCGCGGGTCCGTGACCCAGGCGGCCGCGCCTGCGGCGGGCTCGGGGCCCTCGTCGTAGTCGTCGTCGTAGTAACGCTCGTCATCGTTGTCGTCGACGAGGCCAAGCCAGGCACTCGCCTTGCGCACCGATCCCATGGACGCCTCCTCTCACAGCGGTTCCCTCTGCGTTCCGCACGTTGTGCATCCCAATGTTCATCCATGATGCGGATACGGCGCCAAGTGGATAGCCGCCGCGCGGGGTTTTCGTGACGGTACTGGTGCACAGTCAACACCGTGTTGCCCCGGCGTTCCCAAGGGCTGTACGGGGTACGGCTGCTGACAGTGAGTGAAATATGATTCTTCACGGCGTTTGGGTGACGCACGGTGCGTACGGGTGAACGAGGGAGGGCGCGGGGCGGCTCGTTACGATGATGCCGTACGTGGTCAAGGGGGCGTTGACGCTGCGTGTCGGCCTTGTTGACGGACCGTCATCAGGTGTACGGGGGAGTGGCCTTGTTCGGAATAGTCCGGCCTTGCAGACATCGGCTCGGCGAAGGGCTCCGGGCCCAGTGGATGGCCCATCTGTGCGGGCTGTGTCTGGCGCTGCGCGGGGATCACGGGCAGTTCGCCCGGGTCGTCACGAACTACGACGGTTTGCTGGTCTCGGTTCTGACGGAGGCTCAGGCCGAGCGGCCCGCAGGCGGACGCCGGCAGGCGGGGCCCTGTCCGCTGCGCGGGATGCGCACCGCGTCCGTGGCGCAGGGCGAGGGGGCGCGGCTGGCCGCCGCCGTCTCGCTGGTCCTCGCCTCGGCGAAGGTGCGCGACCACG
>NZ_JAAGMG010000649.1 GCF_010548525.1 Streptomyces sp. SID14478 | reverse complement strand
GCCACCGCCTCGCCGAGCGCGTGGTCGCCGTTCGCGTGCAGCAGCACCGCGTGGGCGTCGACGCAGAACGGGCAGCGGTTCGCGAGGGAGGTGCCGGCCGCGACCAGTTCGCGGTCGGTGCGCGAGCCGCTGCCCGCGATGAGGGACTCGCGCAGCAACGCCCAGGTGGGCGCGAGGAGTTCGGGCGCCGACGCCAGGACGACGAGGGTCGACGGCCGCGTGATGCCGAAGTCGGTGTCGACCTGCGCGTAGACCGCCGCGGCGGTGCCGGTGGCGGACCCGGGCGAGGGGGGTTGCGTATAGCGGAACGGGCCGGACATGCGGGCTCCTCGGGACGGTTGCGGATGGTGCTGACCGACCCGCACAGACTCGCCCTGCGGCCCGGCCCGGGGCGTCGTACGGCGGAGCCGACCTCGCCCTACTCCGGGGGAAGTAGCGGACGGGCCGGTGCCCTCCTCGGGGCGGAGGCCGATGTCGGTGGCGGCGTCTAACCTTCGAGACGGGTAGGGGACCGGGGAGCGCGCAGGGGATCGGAGGGGGACATGGCTGCGGTGACGGATGCCGGATCGGCCGGGGGAGCGGGCGCGCCCGCACGGCGCGCGGTGCTCGGGGACGTCGCGCTCGCCGTCGTGATCGGGGTGGTCGTGGTGGTCGCGACGGCGCTCGGCGACGACGCGGCCGGGCCGCTCGCCTATGTGCTGACAGCGGCGTCGGCCGCCGCCCTCGCGGGCAGCCGGCGCCTGCCGCGGGCGGCCCTGTTCGCCTCGACCGCCGTGACCACGGTCTATGTCGTGTACGCCCATCCGGGCGCGATGGCGGCCCTGCCCGTGCTGGTCGCGGTGAACCTGGCGTGCCGCTCGGGACACCGGAGCCTGGCCGCGGCCACCGCCGCCGTGTTCCTCGCGGTGTACCTGACGCGGGACGCGCTCGCCACGGACGGCACCACCACGCGCGGCATGCTGCTCGGCGGCTGGTTCCTGTGCGCGGTCGTGGCAGGTCAGGCCGACAAGAACTGGCAGTCGTACCTGCACCAGACCGAGCAGCGGGCCCTGGAGGCCGAGCGGACCCGCGAGGAGGCGGCGCTGCGCCGCGCGGGGGAGGAACGGCTGCGCATCGCCCGCGAGTTGCACGACTCGCTCACCCACAGCATCTCCATCGTCAAGCTGCAGGCGGGCGTCGCCGTGCACCTCGCCCGCAAGCGCGGCGAGGAGATACCGCCCGCGCTGCTCGCCATCCAGGAGGCCAGCGGCGAGGCGATGCGGGAACTGCGGGCGACGCTGGGCGTGCTGCGCACGGACGAGCCCGCCGGCAGCCCCGCGCTGCTGGTCGAGCGTGCCCGCTCGGCGGGGATCGCCGTCGACCTCACCGTCACCGGCACCGAGCGTCCGCTGCCGACCCCGCTGGAGCGGACGGTGTACCGGATCGTGCAGGAGGCCCTGACGAACGTAGCCAGACACGCCGGCCGCGAGGCGCGCGCCGAGGTCCGACTGGCCTACGGGGACGCCGAGTTGACGGTCCGGGTGACGGACAGCGGGATCGCGTCCCCGGACCGCCCGACCGCCGACGGCACGGGCCTGACGGGCATGCGGGAGCGGGTCGCCACGCTCGGCGGGTCGCTGTCGGCGGGGCCGCGCGAGGGCGGCGGGTTCGAGGTGAGGGCTCTCCTGCCGCTCGACACCGCGGTGCCCGCGCGGCCGGCGCGGGAGCTGCGCGAGGACGCCCTGCCCGGGGCCGCGCCATGACCTCCGCGATCCGGGTCGTGCTCGTCGACGACCAGACGCTGATGCGGGCCGGGTTCCGTGCGCTGCTCGACGCGGAGGACGGGATCGAGGTGGTGGGGGAGGCCGCCGACGGAAGCGCGGGGGTCGCCCTGGTCCGGGAGTGCCTGCCGGACGTGGTGCTCATGGACGTGCAGATGCCGGTCACCAGCGGCATCGAGGCGACCCGGCGGATCGCCGCCGATCCCGCCCTGGCCGCCGTCCGCGTCGTCATGCTCACCAACTACGGCCTGGACGGCTATGTCTTCGAGGCGCTGCGCGCGGGCGCGTCCGGGTTCCTGCTCAAGGACAGCGAACCGGAGGACCTGCTCACCGGGATCGCCGTCGTCGCGCGCGGTGACGCGCTGCTGTCGCCGTCCGTCACGCGCCGCCTCATCGGCGAGTTCGTGGCCCGGCCGCCGGACCGGGCGACGGCGCCGGGTCTGGAGTGCCTCACGCCGCGCGAGCGCGAGGTCACCGCGCTGGCCGCGCGTGGCCTGACCAACGAGGAGATCGCCGGGCACATGGTGATCAGCCCGTTCACCGCCAAGACCCACATCAGCCGCGCCATGATCAAACTCGGGGCCCGGGACCGGGCCCAACTCGTCGTGTTCGCCTATGAGTCGGGCCTCGTGTCGGCCCGGACCCCGGGGGCCGCGCCGGAGCGTACGTAGGATCACCGGATGACGATCAGAGGAAGGGCGCCGGCCGGGCGCCTGGCGGCGGCCGTCGCGGGCGTCGTGCTGCTGG
>NZ_JAAGMG010000617.1 GCF_010548525.1 Streptomyces sp. SID14478 | reverse complement strand
GCACCGGGCCCGCCCGGCCGCGACCCCCGAGGGCACCGCACCCGGTGAGGAGAGCCAACTTCCCTTCCCGGACGGCCTGTTCACCGCACCCGAGGGACAGGGCGCCCTGCCGCGCGGCGCCGCGCGCGTCGCCCTGGACCGGGCCCTCGGCCTCGTTCTCGCCGCGCCGTTGACCGCCCTGACCGACCTGCCCTCCTTCGACACGTCCGCGATGGACGGCTGGGCCGTGTCGGGGCCGGGCCCCTGGGACGTACGGGACGAGGGAATCCTCGCCGGGTACGCGCTGCCCGCACCGCTGGCCGACGGCGAGGCGGCGACCATCGCGACCGGCGCGCGCATCCCCGCCGACACCACCGCAGTGATCCGCAGCGAGCACGGACGCACCGACGCCAAGGGCCAGTTGCACCCGCTGCGCGACGTCGCGCACGGCCAGGACATCCGGCCGCGCGGACAGGAGTGCCGCAGCGGCGACCTGCTGCTGCCCGAGGGCGCGCTGGTCACCCCGGCCGTGCTCGGTCTGGCGGCCGCCGCGGGCTACGACGAGGTGGTCGTCGTGCCCCGCCCGCGGGCCGAAGTGCTCGTCCTGGGCGACGAGTTGCTGACCTCGGGTCTCCCCCGCGACGGCCTGATCCGCGACGCCCTCGGCCCGATGCTGCCGCACTGGCTGCGCGCGCTCGGCGTCGAGGTGACCGCCGTGCGCCGGATCGGCGACGACGCGAAGGCACTGCTCAAGGCCGTCCGGGGGGCCAAGGCCGACCTCGTCGTGACGACAGGCGGCACCGCGTCGGGCCCCGTCGACCACGTGCACCCCACCCTGCGCGCCCTCGACGCCGACCTCCTCGTGGACGGTGTCGCGGTGCGCCCCGGCCATCCGATGCTGCTCGCCCGCCTGCACGAGGGGAAGCACCTCGTCGGGCTGCCGGGGAATCCGCTGGCCGCCGTCTCCGGGCTGCTGACGCTCGCCGAGCCGCTGTTGCGGGCGCTCTCGGGCCGGGGCCAGGACGAGGAACCGTACGGTGCTCCCCTGCGCGGCGCCGTGCACGGCCATCCGTACGACACCCGGCTCGTCCCCGTCGTGCTGCGCGAGGACAGCGGCAGCGGGCACGACTGGGCGGTGCCGCTGCACTACAACGGCCCGGCCATGCTGCGCGGCATCGCCGCCGCCGACGGGCTCGCGGTCGTGCCGCCGGGTGGTGCCCAGGAGGGCCAGGAGGTCGAGATCCTCGACCTGCCCTGGTCCTGGGGGCCCGCGACCGGAGGATCCCTCGGCGCCCTCAACTCCCCGGTGAAATCGGGGCGGAACGCGACGGGCCACGCTCCGGGCCCCGTCGGCGACGAAGGGTGTTTCACGTGAAACTGGCCGGCCATGACGCCATGGCGCGCCAAGCGGACGAGAAGACGACCACGTACCGGGTGAAGCTGCCCCGCCGGATCGTCGAACGTCCGCTGCGCCAGGTCGCCCGCCGCGTCCTGATGGCACTCAGCGTGCTGGTGGCGACCGCGATGATCGTGTGGTTCGACCGCACGGGATACACCGACAACTCCGACGGCAAGGTCGACCTCCTCGACGCCTTCTACTACGCGACCGTCACCCTCTCCACCACCGGTTACGGCGACATCGTGCCGGTCAGCGACACCGCCCGGCTCATCAACATCTTCGTCATCACGCCACTGCGGGTGCTGTTCCTGATCATCCTGGTCGGCACCACGCTCGAAGTCCTCACCGAACGGACCCGGGAGGAATGGCGCCTGAACCGCTGGAGGTCCAACTTGCGTGACCACACTGTCGTCGTCGGCTTCGGCACCAAGGGCCGCAGCGCGGTGGAGACCGTCTGCGCGACCGGTCTGAAGCCCGAGCAGGTCGTCGTGGTCGACCCCAGTGGCAAGGTCATCGAGGCGGCCAACAGCCTCGGCTACGCGGGCGTCATGGGCGACGCGACCCGCAGCGACGTCCTGGTACGTGCCGAGGTGCAGCGCGCCAAGAAGATCATCATCGCCACGCAGCGCGACGACACCGCGGTCCTGGTGGCGCTCACCGCGCGGCAGTTGAACCGCAGCGCGAAGATCGTGGCCGCGGTGCGCGAGGAGGAGAACGCGCCGCTGCTGCGCCAGTCCGGCGCCGACGCCGTGATCACCAGCGCGAGTGCGGCGGGCCGGCTGCTCGGGCTGTCGGTGCTCAGCCCGCACGCGGGCATGGTCATGGAGGACCTGATCCAGCAGGGCAGCGGCCTCGATCTGATCGAGCGGCCGGTGATAAAGGCCGAGGTCGGCCTGAAGCCGCGGGAGACGGAGGACCTGGTCGTCAGCGTCGTACGAGGTCACCGGGTGCTCGGATACGACGACAAGGCCGTCGGAGCGCTGCAGTTGACGGACCGGCTGATCGCCATCGTGCGCGCCACGCCGACGCGCCAGGTCGCCCCGGACGCGAAGCCGCTGCCGCGGGACTGAGCGACCCCCGAGGCGAGCCTCGGGAAACCCAGCGCCGGGCAACCCCACTGCCGCCCGCCTCGCCCACCCGTGCCGTCCTGGGATCTCCCTCGGGCGGAATCCGGGAGAGGCGGGGGCCCACCGGGCGGAATCCAGTGGGAGGGCGGGAGCCGGCGGGCGGAATCCAGTGGGAGGGCGGGAGCCGGCGGGCGGAATCCGGGGGGAGATGGGCCCGGACGGAATCCGGAGGAGACGGATCCACCGAGCAGAATCCAGGGGGCAGGCGGCCCGGACGGAATCCAGTGGGAGGCGGGGGCCACCGAGCGGAATCCAGGAGAGGCGGGGGCCCATCGGAATACGGAATCCGGGAGAGGCGGGGTCCACCGGAATACGGAATCCGGGAGAGGCGCGGGCCACCAGGCGGAATCCGTGGAGAGGCGGGGCCTACCGGGCGGGTTCCCTGGTGTGGCAGGGATCGCGGTCGGGAGATGTCCAGGCGGCGCGCGCGGCCCACGGGAGTAGCCTCGCGCCCATGTATGCGATCACGATTCCGGAACCCGGCGGACCCGAGGCGCTCGTCTGGACGGAGGTCCCCGACCCCGTACCCGGTGAGGGCGAGGTCCTGGTCGAGGTGGTGTCCAGCGCCGTCAACCGCGCCGATCTGCTCCAGCGGCAGGGCTTCTACACCCCGCCGCCCGGCAGCTCCCCGTATCCCGGCCTGGAGTGCGCGGGGCGGATCACCGCGCTCGGCCCCGGGGTGGGCGGCTGGTCGGTCGGTGACGAGGTGTGCGCGCTGCTCGTGGGCGGCGGGTACGCCGAGAAGGTCGCCGTGCCCGCGGGGCAGCTGCTGCCGGTGCCGAAGGGCGTCGACCTGGCCAAGGCCGCCGCGCTGCCCGAGGTGACCTGCACCGTCTGGTCCAACGTCTTCATGATCGCCCACCTGAGTCCGGGCGAGACCTTCCTCGTGCACGGCGGATCCAGCGGCATCGGCACCATGGCGATCCAGCTGGCTAAGGCCGTCGGCGCCAAGGTCGCCGTCACCGCGGGCACCAAGGAGAAGTTGGACTTCTGCGCCGATCTGGGCGCGGACATCCTGATCAACTACCGCGAGCAGGACTTCGTCGAGGAGATCCGCGAGAACACGGTGGGCGGCGGCGCCGACGTCATCCTCGACAACATGGGCGCGAAGTACCTCAACCGCAACGTCGACGCCCTCGCCGTAAACGGCCGGCTCGCCATCATCGGCATGCAGGGCGGCATCCAGGGCGAGCTCAACATCGCGGCGCTGCTCGGCAAGCGCGGCGCCATCACCGCCACCACGCTGCGGGCCCGCCCGCTGGCCGAGAAGGCGGCGGTTGTGGCGGCCGTGCGCGAACACGTCTGGCCGCTGATTGAGGGCGGCCACGTGCGGCCGATCGTGGACCAGGAGCTCCCGATGAGCGAGGCCGCGCAGGGCCACCGGGTGCTGGAGGAGAGCGGCCACATCGGCAAGGTCCTGCTCACCCGCGCGTAGGCCTACCGGCGCAGCCGCAGCGCCAGGAAGCCCAGGCCGAGTCCGGTCAGCAGGAGTCCGGCGCCCAGCGGCAGGACGTCCGTGAGGACGGGCCCCGTCGCCCGTGCGCCGACGGTCTGCCGCTGGGTGAAGGGGTGCTCCTTGTGCTCCTTGCGGGGCACGGGCGTGGTCGGTGTGGCCGTCGGCCTCGACGACGCGGAGTCGGTCGGCTCGCCGCTCGGCCGCGGGTCCTCGTCGGCGGTCAGGGCGGGCAGCGGCCGCCCCGGCGGGGTGCGGCCCT
>NZ_JAAGMG010000569.1 GCF_010548525.1 Streptomyces sp. SID14478 | reverse complement strand
TGCTCTCGGGCTGGTTCGACGGCGAGGACGCGGCCGACGCGACGCCGCTCGCCGCGGAGACGGCCCGGCCCGGCACGGCGCCGCCCGACGAGGACGCCCAACGGGGCACGCGGGACGAGCCGTTCAGGGGTTCGCCCGCCGTGCGCTGGGCGGACGGTGCGGCCGGGATCCACGTGCCCGCGGCTCGCGCGACCGGCTGGATGGGCAAGGAGCAGGTCGCCCGGGCCCTGGCCCGGACCCGTGACTTCCTGGTGGCGTCGAGCCTCGACCCGGACGTGCTGCGCGGTGAACGGCCCACCAAGGCACTGGCGTTCATCAATCCGAAGCAGCCCGGGGAGCTGACGTCCCTGAACCGTTCGCTGTCCTCCCCCAGCAAGGAGGACAACCCGCTGTCCCTGTTCAGCAGGTTCGACACGACGCAGGCACGGCTCGTCGGCGACGTCGTCAAGACCCGCGGCCGGATGACGTACCGGACGGGCAGGAACGGCGCCGTGGAGGTGACCACCGACGTCACCTACGTGTATCCGACGGTCCCCGCGCAGGGCGGCAGCGACGACGTCGTCCGGACGATCGTGCGCCGCGAGGTCGTGGTGAACTGGCACGACCCCAACAGGACGATCACCGCGCCGGACACGTTCTCCGTCGTCAGTACGTCCCTGGACACCACCAACGCCGGGTGCGACACCTACAACGGCTACCTCACGCCCGCGTTCGGCGCGAGGCAGGGCGGCGACGGCCCGCTCGTCGACCCCTACGACCGCAGTACGTCGATGCGGGACCGGACGCGCGGGGCCGACGGCGAGGGATGCGGGACCGCGACACGTTCGTAGGGGCGGTGCTGCTGGGGCGTGGAGTGAAGGTCCCGCCTGCCCCGCAGGCTGACGACGGGACTGTCATCCCACGCCCTGACCCCAGAACGCCTGGGCCAGCGCCGCGCCGGCGAACGCCGCCCCGAGGCCCGCGGCCACGCTGCCCAGTACGTTGGCGGCCGCGTAGAAGCGGGCCCCTGTCTCGGCCAGGCGCAGGGTCTCGTAGGAGAACGTGGAGTACGTCGTCAGGGCCCCGCACAGGCCGGTGCCCAGCAGGAGTTGGAGCTGCGAGGAGGCAGCGCCGGCCGCGACCGCGCCCGTGACGAGGCCCAGCACGAGCGAGCCCGCGACGTTCACCGTGAACGTGCCCCAGGGGAACACCGTGTCGTGCCGGGCCTGGACGGCGCGGTCGGTGAGGTAGCGCAGCGGGGCGCCGACCATGGCGCCGGCGATGACGAGCAGCCAGTTCATCGGGTCCCCCGTTCGACGGCGCGGCGCGTCAGGTGCGCTGCGGCCCACACCGCGGCGAGGGCGACGCACACGGTCAGTGCCAGATAGCCGAGCGCGGTCCGCGCCTGGCCGGCGTCCGTGAGCCGGCGGACGTCCACGGCGTACGTCGAGAACGTGGTGAAACCGCCGAGGACTCCGGTGCCGAAGAACGGGCGGACCAGGCGGTGCACCTGCCAGACGTCGGTGATGAGGACCATGAAGACGCCGATGACGGCGCAGCCGACCGCGTTCACCAGCAGGGTCGTCCAGGGGAACGCGCCCGTCGCGGTCGGCCAGAGCTGCGACGCACCGTAGCGGGCCGAGGCGCCGAGTGCGCCGCCGACGGCGATGACCGCCAGCACGGGCGCCTGCCCTCGTCCGGGTTCCCAGCGCCGTACGGGGACGGGCGGTGCGATGTCGGGGTCGACGGGTTCGTCGCGCATGGACGGGCGGGCCTCTCCTGGGGTGCGTGCGGTCGCTCGGCGGGCCCCACCTCCCGCGCGGGAAGCCTACCTGCGCCCCTGACGCCCCTCGCGCCTACTGCCAGACCCGGATGTAGTCGACGTACATGGTGGAGTGCCAGTCGAACGTCTCGTCGTGGACCGAGCCGTCCGCCCAGTCGTCGAGGACCTCGTGGGACAGGATCGGGAACTCCTTGACCTGGCTGATGAGTTGAGGGTCGGTGACGGTGCGGACCACGGTGCCGTCGTACAGGAACTGCAGCTGGGTGGGGGTCCAGCTGAGGCCGAACGTGTGGTACCAGGTGCTGTGCAGGCCGGGCGCGTTCACGATCTGGGAGGACGACTTGTGGTCGGCGCCGTAGCCGTCGTAGTGCAGGGTCACCGCGTACTTGTCGGCCTGGTAGGCGGTCTCGGTGATGTCCATCTCGGCGCCGTCGCGCGCGGTGCCGTCGACGGCGCCGCCGGGGGTGAGGCCCGCGTCGGCCTGTAGCCACACCGCGGCGAGGTGGCCGTTGGTGACGGCCGGGGTGTGCACGCTCGCCTCGAGGGTGCCGTACGCGTAGTCGAACTTGCCCTGGCTGTCGATGCGGCCGCCGGCGTACTGGCCGGCAGCGAGTTGCTTGACGTCGAGGGCGAGGGCGCCGTCGCCGTTCGTACGGACGACGGCGGGCTTGTACCACCAGCGGTCGGTGCCCGCGGCGCCGGAGCGTTCCTGGTCGCGGGCGGCCCAGCGGGCCGTGCTGACGCTCGTCCCGTCGAACTCGTCGCTGAAGACGAGCGTGCGGGCCGCCGCCGCGGGCGCGGTCCCCGTGCTCAGCGGCCGGGCGCC
>NZ_JAAGMG010000538.1 GCF_010548525.1 Streptomyces sp. SID14478 | reverse complement strand
CGACGGCAGCGGCGCGGACGACTGGGAGCACGCACTGCGGCTGCTGCCGAAAGGCCCCGCGCAGGTGCAGCGGGGGCGGGTGCTCGGGGTGCTGGCGATGGGGCTGCTGCCGGACGCGGCCGCCGCGCGGGCGTCCTTCGACGAAGCACTGCGCATCGGCCGGCGGACCGGCGACCCGACGGTCACCATCCGCGGGCTTTTCGGCACCGGGGCCCGCAACCGCGACCTGGACGCGATGGCCGAGGCCCGCCGTCTCGCCGAGCAACTCGACAGCCAGGACCTGTTGTTGACCGTCCCCATGTACGAGTCGACGGCGCACACCAGGAACGGCGCGCACCGGCGCGGCGTCGAGGCGGCCCGGGAGGGCATGCGGCTCGCCCGCCGGTTCGGACTCGGCCTGAGCAGAGGGGCGGACCTCTCCTGCTACGCGGTACGCGGTCTGATCCTGACCGGGCGGTGGGACGAGGCCGTCGCGCTCGTCAGCGAGACCCTCGCCGAGGGTCCGCCCCCGTCCGCCCGCCAGGATCTGCACGCGCTGGGCGGCCAATTGGCGTTGCTCCGGGGCGATCTGGCGGCCGCCGCAGTCGCGGCGGCCGGGCCCGCGGACGCCCTGCGCGGACCCGGCCTGTTCGACCGCCGCCGCTGGGTGTGCCTGCTCGCACTCGCCCAGGGCGATCCGGAACGGGCCGACCGGCTCCTCG
>NZ_JAAGMG010000496.1 GCF_010548525.1 Streptomyces sp. SID14478 | reverse complement strand
GGGCCGCGGAGACGACGGGGGCCGCGCTGGCCGGTGCCCGCGACGGCGTGACGGCCGCGGCGGGACAGGTGGCCTCCGCGGCCAACACCGCGTGGGTCGTCCTGAAGAACCGCAAGATGATCGCGGCCGGCGCCACGGTCGGGGTGACCGCCCTGACGGCGGCGTCCTACGCGGCCGGCCGCCGCTCGGAACGAGGCCACCACGGTCCGCTGACCCGGCTGACCGGCGGCCGCGTCTGACCCGCCCGACCCGGCTGGATCAGGCCAGCAGTTCGGCGAGCCGGTCCAGCACGGTGTCGATCTCCGGGTCCGTGAGCGGGACGAGTTCGAGCAGGAGTTCCCCGTCGCCCTGACGATGGTCCATGACCCAGATCGCCGGGGAACCCGCCCGCAGGGCGTGTGCCAGTGCCGTCGCGTCCGGGCCGGTCCCGGTCGCGGTCACGTGCAGGCTCACACGGGGGAACGGCAGTCCCGTCGGATCGGGCGCGGGCGCCGCGCGGACACCGCGCAGCGCGCCCGCCCGCTCGACGAACCGCTCGACCTTGTCCTCCTGCGCCCGCCGCCACGCGCCGAGATCCGTCTCCTGGCGCACGTGCAGGGCGGCGAGTACGCCGAGGACGGCTTCCTTGCTCGCTTTCATCGCGCGGCCGATCCCCTTCTCCTGCGCCCGTACCGCCTGCACGCGGTCGGCGCGTCCGACCACGATCCCGGCGGTGGGGGAGCCCAGGTACTTCTGGCCGCTCACCAGTACCAAGTCGGCTCCCGTCGCGAGGAGTTCGGCGATCCGGAAGTCCTGTGCGGCCCCGTCGACGACGACGGGCACGCCGTGCCGGTGCGCCGCCGCCACGGCGTCGGCGAGCGGCACCTCGGCGCCGCGCACGAGCCGCGAGGACACGAGCACCAGACACGCCGTCCCCGGCCGGGAGAGCTCCCGTTCCAACGCGTCGACGGTGCACTCGTCCACGGTCCCGGTGACCACGGGCACGGCGCCCGCCAGCCGGATGTCCTGCACGAGCGGATGCCCGTAATGGACCGCGTGTCCCGCGGGCAGCACCACCCGCGACGCCATGCCGCTGGTGTCGGGCAGCGCCGCGATCCGCTCCGGCGAGGTTCCGGCCATCGCCGCCGCGACCGCCAGGGTGATCGCGGAGGAGGTGCAGTGCACGACGGTCCCGGCCTCCGCCCCGGTGGCCCCGGCCAGGACGCGGTCCGCGAGGTCCAGGACCTCCTCCATGACGAAGAACTCGCCCAGCGCCTGTGCGGTGGCGACGGCGACGCCGCGCTCGCTGCGCGAGACGCCGAGCGGTGTGAACGGCCCCCTGGCGTTGATGACGTGCGTCAGCCCGTACTGCTCGTGAAGTCCCATGACCGGCATCCTGCCGCTGCGCCGGACCACGGCGGACGCCGGGTCACTTCCGGTCGCGTACCTCGGTGAGCAGCCCGTACAGGACCACGTTGCCCGCGTAACCCGTGCGCTTGTTGTACGAGCCGCCGCAGGTGATCACGCGCAGTTCGGGCAGGCCGGTGCTGCCGTATACGCGGCGGTCGGGGAAGTGGGTCTTGTCGACGACGTCGATGCCGTGGATCTCGAACACGGCCGTCTTGTGGTCGGTGCGGTCGACCTCGATGTGCTGGCCCTTCTTCAGCGAGCCGAGGCCGTAGAAGACGGCGGGACCGTCGGCGTTGTCGACGTGGCCGTCGATGACGGCGGTGCCGCGCTCGCCGGGACTGACCGCTCCCGTGAACCAGCCCGCCAGATTGGCGTTCCGGGGCGGCGGCGCCTCCAGCCAGCCCTCCCGGTCACGGCCCACCCGGGTCAGCGGCGCGCTCACGCCGATCTCGGGGATCCGCACCCGCAGGGGAGCGGCGGCGGGCAGTGGATCGGCGGGCGGGGTCGTGGTTCCGAGCTTCGCGGCGCCGGGCTCGGGCTGCGGCGGGCCGTCCGCCTGGGACACGCCGTGGTGCACGAGGAGCACGCCCACCAGCAGGAT
>NZ_JAAGMG010000450.1 GCF_010548525.1 Streptomyces sp. SID14478 | reverse complement strand
GACCCCGGCCCGGGGCGCCGGCGGAGCCGCCGTGCTGCTGTGCCTGCCGCCCTTGGCCGGGACGGCGGGTCCCCCGAACTCCCCCAGCGCCGCCCGCGCCTGGGAGATCCGTATCGCTTCCATGGTCATGTCGTGGCGCATCTCGGAACGGCTCCAGGCGCGCTCCGCGAGCTCCCACATCGTGGTCAGGTGAACGGGGTTGGTGCCGGTCACCTCGGCGAGCGCCACGATGGCGCCCTTCGGTGCGAGCAGCCGCCCGTTCAGATAGCGGTCCCACGAGGTCTTGCTGTACCCGGTGCGGTCCGCCAGTGCGGCGATCCCGAGCCCGCTGCGGTCCACCAGCCGGCGCAACTGGCTGGCGAACTCCTTGACCTGCGGGTCGAGTTCATCCGGTAGCGCCCTCCAACGAGGCATTGCTTTCCCCCTATTCCCCCCATATGTACGTGAATTCCCCCGCGCCGCGCCGTGGCCCCGGCCCCCCACTGGTTACCCAATGGGATGCGAACAGCCAGGATGTCAGTTCCCCCGGCGGGGGCGCACGGGGGCATTCGACGGCTTCCGGCAGCACGCCCCCGCGGAGCGTGCCCCCTCGCACGATCCGCCCCGGGACGACCCGAACCTCCGGGACCATCCCGATTTTCCAGGCTATGCGTGAGGTCCACCCTGCTACGACGAAATCCTCGAACTCACCCGAAGACCGTCACAGGGGGACGCCGGGCCTCCGACCCGAGCGCCCCGCACGTCACTCACTCCACCGCGCGGATCACTCACCGCACGGTGAAGTGCAGCGTGTCCTGCAGGAACGGGATCGTCAGCCAGGGCTTCGGCTGCGCCATCATCGTGAGCAGCACGATGGCGAGGCCGAGGATCCCGTACGTGACCATGTCCGTGAAGCGCGACCGCACGGCGAGCATGCCGACCGACGGCAGCACCCAGCGCAGCACGGCCCCGCCGAGCAGGGCCACGCCCACCAGGATGCAGCCGATCCGGAACTGGTCGAACGCGGTGAGCAGCAGACCGACGCCGGTCAGCGAGAGCACGCTGATGAGCGGCCACTGCCGGGCGGGCGCGGGGGCGTCACGGGGGGCCGCACGGCCGCCGCCCTCGGGGCGGGCGGTGTCCCGCGTCCACAGGGGAAATCGCCGCCCCTGCTTCTTTCCGCCCCCGGAGGCCTCAGCGAACACCGTTCGCGTTCCGTTCGGCCGCCTCGACCACGTTCACGAGGAGCTGGGCGCGGGTCATCGGGCCGACCCCGCCCGGGTTCGGCGAGATCCAGCCGGCGACCTCGGTGACACCGGGGTGCACATCGCCGACGATCTTGCCGTTCTCGTCGCGCGAGACGCCGACGTCGAGGACGGCCGCGCCCGGCTTGATGTCCTCGGGCTTGATCAGGTGCGGTACGCCCGCGGCGGCGACGACGATGTCGGCGCGCTTGAGGTGCGCGGACAGGTCACGGGTGCCGGTGTGGCACTGGGTGACGGTCGCGTTCTCGGACTTGCGGGTGAGCAGCAGCGGCATCGGGCGGCCGATGGTCACCCCGCGGCCGACCACGACGACCTCGGCGCCCTTGATCTCCACGCCGTGCTTGCGCAGCAGCGTGATGATGCCGAACGGGGTGCAGGGCAGCGGCGCCGGCTCGTTGAGGACGAGGCGCCCCAGGTTCATCGGGTGCAGGCCGTCGGCGTCCTTGTCCGGGTCCATCAGCTCCAGGACGCGGTTCTCGTCGATGCCCTTGGGCAGCGGGAGCTGGACGATGTAGCCGGTGCAGGCCGGGTCCTCGTTGAGCTCGCGGACGACCGCCTCGATCTCCTCCTGCGTGGCCGTCGCGGGCAGTTCACGCTGGATGGAGGCGATGCCCACCTGGGCGCAGTCGCGGTGCTTGCCTGCGACGTACTTCTGGCTGCCGGGGTCCTCCCCGACGAGGATCGTGCCGAGGCCGGGCGTGACCCCCTTCTCCTTCAGGGCCGCCACGCGGGCGGTCAGATCGGACTTGATCGCGGCTGCGGTGGCCTTGCCATCGAGAATCTGGGCGGTCATGGCGCCCATTGTTTCAGGGCGGGCCTGGTTCACCCAAGTTGCACTTGCACAACGCCCCTCGCCACGGCTGGACAGACGTCAACTCATTGAGAACGATGAGTCGCGCAGTACCGCGGGCAGCGTCGGGGGAGCGGACCGCACCATGGGCACACCGCGCATGTTCCTCCGTGCGGACCGCGTCGTCCCCGACGTACACCCGGAGGAAGCGAATCCCATGAGCTTCGGCGAGCCGAACAACCCCTATGGCCAGCAGCAGGGGCAGCCGCAGGGCAATCCGTACGGCCAGCAGGCCCCGCAGGGCGTCCCCCCGCAGGGCTACGGCTATCCCCAGCAGCCCGGTCCCGGCGGCTACCCGGCCTACCCGCAGGGCGCGGGGCAGCAGCCGTACGACGGCGGTCCGACGTCGATGCCGGGCGGGGTGAAGGCCGCGCGGATCATGCTCTACGTCCTGGGCGGCTTCCAGGCCGTGTTCGGCCTGATCATGATCGTGGCGAGCGCGAAGGTCGCCGACTACATCGAGGACAACCTGACCGACAGCGGCGCCTCCGCGCAGGACGTGAACAACGTGAGCGACTTCAGCACGGGGCTGCTGATCGGCCTCGGCGTGGTGACGCTCGCCTTCGCCGCCTGGGGCATCCTCACCGCGGTGAAGTTCTCCTCGGGCCGCGGCGGCATCCGCGTCTCGGCGATCGTCTACGCGTCCGCGGTCATCGCGATCAGCCTGCTCAACCTGCTCGGGGCGAACCTCTTCGCCCTGATCAGCCTGGTCCTCGGCATCCTCATCGTCGTCTTCTGCGCCAAGCAGGACGGCGGCGCGTGGTTCAAGCGCCCGACCTACTGACGCCGGCGAACGGCTACGCGTACCCATGCGGCGGGGCGCCGGAGGAGATCCTCCGGCGCCCCGCCGCATGTGCGCGGTCGTCCCGCGCCCGCTCAGTGGAAGAAGTGGCGCGTCCCGGTGAAGTACATCGTCACGCCCGCCTTCTTGGCGGCCTCGACGACCTGCTCGTCCCGGATCGACCCGCCGGGCTGCACGATCGCCCGCACGCCGGCGTCGATGAGGATCTGCGGCCCGTCCGGGAACGGGAAGAACGCGTCCGAGGCGGCGTACGCGCCGCGCGCCCGCTCCTCGCCGGCCCGCTCGACGGCGAGCTTGCAGGAGTCGACGCGGTTGACCTGGCCCATGCCGACGCCGACGGAGGCACCGTCCTTGGCGAGCAGGATGGCGTTGGACTTCACGGCCCGGCACGCCTTCCACGCGAACGCCAGCTCGTCCAACTCGCCCTGGGACAGGGCGTCCCCGGTCGCGAGCGTCCAGGTGGACGGGTCGTCGCCGTCGGCCTGGAGGCGGTCGGTGACCTGGAGCAGCGCGCCGCCGTCGATCTGCTTCGTCTCGACCGTGGCGGCCGGGCCGTTCGGGGCGCGCAGCACGCGGATGTTCTTCTTCTTGGTGAGGGCTTCGAGGGCGCCGTCCTCGTAGTCGGGCGCGACGATGACCTCGGTGAAGATGTCGGCGACCTGCTCCGCCATCTCCTTGGTGACCGGCCGGTTCACGGCGATGACGCCGCCGTACGCCGAGACCGGGTCGCAGGCGTGCGCCTTGCGGTGGGCCGTGGCGACGTCCGAGGCGACGGCGATGCCGCACGGGTTCGCGTGCTTGATGATCGCGACGCACGGGTCGTCGTGGTCGTACGCGGCACGGCGCGCGGCGTCCGTGTCCGTGAAGTTGTTGTACGACATCTCCTTGCCGTGCAGCTGCTCCGCCTCGGCGAGGCCGCCCGTGCCGTCGACGTAGAGGGCCGCGCCCTGGTGCGGGTTCTCGCCGTAGCGCAGCACGTTCTTGCGCGCGTAGGTGGCACCGAGGAAGTCGGGGTGGCCGCTGTCGTCGGCGGCCGCGTAGTCGGCGGCGAACCAGGAGGCCACGGCCACGTCGTACGCGGCGGTGTGCTGGAAGGCCTCCGCGGCGAGCCGCTTGCGGGCACTCAGGTCGAACCCGCCGTCCGCGGCGGCCTTGAGCACGTCGCCGTACGCGGCCGGGTTCACGACGACCGCGACCGACGGGTGGTTCTTGGCGGCGGCGCGGACCATGGAGGGGCCGCCGATGTCGATCTGCTCCACGCACTCGTCCGGGGACGCGCCGGAGGCGACGGTCTCCTTGAACGGGTACAGGTTCACGACGACGAGCTCGAAGGGCTTCACGCCGAGGTCGGCGAGCTGCTTCTGGTGATCCTCCAGACGGAGGTCGGCGAGGATGCCCGCGTGCACCTTCGGGTGCAGGGTCTTCACGCGCCCGTCGAGGCACTCGGGGAACCCGGTGACGTCCTCGACCTTGGTGACCGGCACCCCGGCGGCGGCGATCTTCGCGGCGGTGGAACCGGTGGACACCAGCTCGACGCCCGCCTCGTGGAGCCCGCGCGCCAGCTCCTCCAGACCGGTCTTGTCGTAGACGCTGACCAGCGCCCGGCGGATGGGCCGCTTGTTGCTCTCGGCGGTCACGGGATAACTACCTTTCGTCCCTCGATGCTGAAGCCGTCGCGGGCCAGACGCCCCACGACATCGACGAGCAGCGTGCGCTCGACTTCCTTGATGCGCTCGTGCAGAGCGCTCTCGTCGTCCTCATTGCGGATCTCGACCACGCCCTGGGCGATGATCGGGCCGGTGTCGACGCCGTCGTCGACGAAGTGGACGGTGCATCCGGTGACCTTGGCGCCGTACGCGAGCGCGTCCCGCACACCGTGCGCACCGGGAAAACTGGGCAGCAGGGCCGGGTGCGTGTTCACGAACCGGCCGCCGAAGCGGGCGAGGAACTCCTTGCCCACGATCTTCATGAAGCCGGCGGACACCACCAGGTCCGGCGTGTGCGCGGCGGTCGCCTCGGCGAGCGCGCGGTCCCAGTCCTCGCGCGTCGCATGGTCCTTCACCCGGCACACGAAGGTCGGGATCCCGGCCCGCTCGGCGCGCTCCAGACCGGCGATGCCGTCGCGGTCCGCGCCGACGGCGACGATCTGCGCCCCGTACGCGTCCGTCCCCTGTGCCGCGATGGCATCCAGCAGTGCCTGCAGATTCGTACCTGATCCGGAGACCAGCACGACGAGGCGCTTGGCCTTGGCCACGGCGGGGCCCTTTCTGGGAGAGCGTGATGCGTCTTTGCACGGTCGCCTGCACACGGACGCCTTGTACGGACGTACGAAGGCTTCGTGCTCCCCGATACGGGGAACCCTACGAAGCGGCCGACCGTCAGCAACGATACCGGCACACCGGACGGGCCCCATGGGACGGGGGCGGGCGCTCCAGGTAGCGTCAGCGGGACGGAACGCTGAGCAGCGACCGGACGTTGCTCTGAAGAAGCGACCGGACGTCGCCTCGGAGCACGGACCACGCCGACCCAAGGGAAGACGCACACCTGATGCCGGACCGAAGCCTTCGCCTCACGATGCCCGCCGGCGCCGTACTGCCGCGCGAAGGCCGACCCACGCCGCCGTCGCCGTCCAAGGAGTCCAAGAAGTCGGACGGACCCGCGTCCGAGGGCCCCAGGGACGACAATCCGTTCGCCCCGCCGCCGGAGGACGCCCCCGACCGTCCCTGGCAGCCGCGCCGCCCCGAGGGCTCCGACGACGACTCCTCCGGCGGGGGCGGCAACTCCCCCTGGGGCAGCCAGTGGAGCGACCGTCAGCCGGGCCGCTCCCAGGGCGGCGGCTTCGGCGACCGCCCCGGCAGCGGAGG
>NZ_JAAGMG010000407.1 GCF_010548525.1 Streptomyces sp. SID14478 | reverse complement strand
GACCTCTTCCGCGCCGCCCCCGGGCAGCTGGCCTTCGGCGCGGGCCGGCACCGCTGCCTCGGCGTCCAGCTCGCCCGCCTCACCGCCGGGTCGGGCCTGCAGGCCCTGCTGGAGGCGCTGCCCCGGCTCGCCTGGGCACCTGGCTTCAGGCCCGCCCCCGAAGGGCTGCTCACCCGCGCTCCCGCCGCCCTTCACGTACGCCTGCACTGAGACCGGCGGCGCCGTCCTCGGCGCGTACCAGGAGTGCCACCGGCAACCGCCGGAAAAGGTCCGCCACGCGCGCGTGACCGCTGAACTGCCGCTCTGGATCGAGCAGTTCGGTCCACTCGCCTTCAGGGAGCACCAGCTCTGTCTCCCGCCAGCCACCCGCCTCGGCCAGCCGGAGCGACAACCGGGTCACCGCCACGACCACCCGTCCCGACCGTGCATAGGCCACACAGTGCCCCGCGCCCGACCCCTCCACGGACAGCGGCGCATAGGTCGCCGAGCCGCCGAACCACTCGGGGTGCTCCCTGCGCAGCCGCAGGGCCGCCTTCGTGAGGGCGGCCTTCTCCTCGGAGAGCGCACCGCGTCCCTTCACGTCGAAGCGGGCGGGCTCCCGGTTGTCCGGGTCCACCAGGGCGCGGTACTCGTGCTCGGTGCCCTGGTAGAGGTCCGGCACGCCCGGCATCGTGAGGTGGACCAGGGCCGCGCCCAGAACGTTCGCCCCTACATGCGGTGCGAGTTCCTCCATGAAGCGCAGCACCGCATCCCCGGGCGGGCCGCACGGGCCGGACGCCACGAAGTCCCGTAGCGCGCCCTCATAGGCGGTGTTCTGCTCCGTCCAGGTCGTGAACAGGCCCGCCTCGCGCGCGTGCTTGAGCAGTGCCTGCTGCATCCGCTCCGGTTCGGCCGGCCCGAGCCCGGCCACCGTCTGCCAGGCCGCCCACGCCAGTTGGGGGTCGGGGGAGCTCGTCCCGCCGCCGTGCGCGGTCCGCTCCGTCACCTGGGCCAGCAGTGTCTCCCAGTGGTCGGGGCACTGGGTGAGCACCGCGATGCCCGCCCGCACGTCCGCGCTGCGCTTCGTGTCGTGCGTGGACAGCACCGTCGAGGTGTACGGCCAGTCCCGCTGCACGCGCGCGCAGTACGCGTGGAAGTCCCCGGCGGACACCGCCGGGTCGTGCGGGCAGCCGCCGACCTCCAGCGCCGACAGCAGCGGCGTGTGCCGGTAGAACGCCGTGTCCTCGACCGACTTGGCCCGCAGCGCCGAAGCGGTCTGCGCGAACCGGGCCCGGAACGCCCGGTGCGCCGGCCCGTCGCCGTGCCGCCCGAGCGCCAGGTCCCGCACGGTGTCGACGG
>NZ_JAAGMG010000363.1 GCF_010548525.1 Streptomyces sp. SID14478 | reverse complement strand
CGGGTTCGCCGCGAGGGCGGCCAGGGCCCGGGCGTCCAGCGGGCGCGGCGGATGGTCGGGGCCGCGCAGCTCAGCGAGCTGGTGCCGCAGCCCCGTCGCCCGCGTCGCGGGACGGGGCTGCCTTGCGCTGTCCGGGAATTCGCTCACCCGGGGAAGTCTGGCACTCTCCACTGACAATCGAGGACGGTGTGGCGGAAGGGGCGGTCGCGGAGCCGAGCGAGATCATGCCGCCGACCCGGTCCCGGATCCGGGCCGCGATCCGCATCACCGGCTTCGTCAGGAGGAAGCCCACGCCCATCACGGCGACCCCGGCCAGCGCGTCGAAGAAGTAGTGGTTGGCGGTGCCCATCACGACGATCGTGGTGATCAGCGGGTACGCGACGCCGGCGGCCTTCACGTACGGGTTGCGGCCGTTGCGCCACAGCATGATCCCGCACCACAGGGCCCACCCGACGTGCAGGCTGGGCATGGCCGCGTACTGGTTGGTCATCCCGCCCATGCCCTTGGGCGCGCTGGCCGCGCCGCCCCACCAGCCGTACGAGCTGTACTGCGCCATGGTGTCGACGAAGCCGTGGCCGGCCGAGAGCAGCCGGGGCGGACAGGTCGGCAGCATCGTGAAGCCGATGAGGCCGATCATCGTGGAGGTCAGCAGCCAGGTGCGGGCCGCGCGGTAGAGGTGGGCGCGACGGCGGAAGAGCCAGATCAGGACGACCGGGGTGACCGCGTAGTGCAGCGAGGCGTACCAGAAGTCGGCGGGTACGCCGATCCAGGCCTCACGGGTGAACAGACGGTTCAGCGGATGTTCGAGGTTCAGGTGGACGGCCTTCTCGGCCCGGAGTATCGCCAGACCGTGGTCGACGGCCGTGCTCACCTCGCCGCGGGCCAGCAGTCGCCCCGCCGAGTACGCGCCGTACACGAGGACGAGCAGCGGCAGCTCCGTCCACCAACGGAGCCGCGCACCGGGTATCGCCTCCGTGCGCGGTGCGTCGTCGATCTGCGACATTCGGGCCGCTCCCCCTCTTCCTCGTTCGGCGGCCTCCGGCCACTTGCCCACCCTACGGCGTATGTGGGGGCTTTCGTGGGCTGCCCCTGACCCTCGTAGACGCCGAGATCAGGTAGCGGGTTGCCCGGCAGGCGTCCAGTAATCGGGTTGCGCGATGATGGAGGGGAGGACGCTCCGCGTTCGCCCCCCGTTCACTGAGTAATTCCGGTACGTCGCATACGTCCCGTAATCGTGAAAGGTCCGCCATGGCACCGCGCATCCTGTTGGCCCGGCACGGACAGACGGAATGGTCCCTGTCCGGACGGCACACCGGCAGGACGGACATCCCGCTCCTGGATGAGGGCCGGCGCGGCGCGAAGCTGCTCGGCGAGCGGCTCGGCCGGGCCCCGTACGACGGTCTGGACGGCGTCGAGGTGCGCACCTCTCCGCTGGTGCGGGCGAGCGAGACGTGTGAGCTCGCCGGGTTCGGCGAGCGGGCCACCGTGTGGGACGCGCTGATGGAGTGGGACTACGGCGCCTACGAGGGCCTCACCCCCGCCCAGATCCAGGAGCTGCGGCCCGGCTGGTTCATCTGGCGCGACGGCGTCCCCGAGGGCGAGACGCTCGCGGAGGTGACGGCGCGGGCCGACGAGGTGGTGGCGTGGGCGCGCGGCGCGTCCCGCGACGTACTGGTGTTCGCGCACGGGCACATCCTGCGGTCGATCGGGGCGCGCTGGCTCGGGCTGCCGCTCGACTTCGCGTCCCGCATCCGGTTGAACCCGACGTCGCTCTCCGTACTGGGGTGGGCTTACGGGGAGCCGGCGATCGAGTCGTGGAACGAGACGGGGCACCTCGCGGCGGGCTGAGCCGTATCGGGTGCCCGTCTGCCATGTTCTTGTCTCGTTGCCGGGTGCGCGTTTCGTCGGGGCTTCTCGCGCAGTTCCCCGCGCCCCTGAGATGCGCACTGCGTGCGCCATCTCCCCCATGAAGACAAGCGGCGAAGCCGCAAGCCTTCCAGGGGCGCGGGGAACCGCGCGAGAAGCCCCACCGGGCCCGCGCCCCGCGATGAACCTCTAGCGCCGCGATGCCGCGTGACGTTCCAAGAAGGCCGCAACCCCTGCCGCCCGCCGGTGCGGCAGCAGGACACGGGCCGTGGTCGCCAACATCCCCTCGATGCGCGAGGACCGCACTTCCCGGAGCAGGTCGAGCGCCTGCGACCCCGCTGACGCGGATTCGTCCGGGTGCCCGGCACGGGCCAGGTCGTCCGCCAACTGGGCCGTGTACAAAGCGGTGTTGCGCGTGAAGTGCGGGTCCTGCAGGGCCGCGGCGCGGCGCGCGTGCCGGACCGCGCGGGGCCATTCGCCCAGCGCCGACCAGCACTGTGCCTCCAGGCCCTCCAGCTCGGCCTCGCCGTAGAACGACATCCACTCCGGGTCCGCGTCCGAGCCGCCCCGCGCGAACAGGGCCTGCGCCCGTGCCATCGAGCGCTCGCACGCCCGGCGGTCGCCGATCCCGGCCCAGCCGCCCGCCTCCCGCAGCGCG
>NZ_JAAGMG010000322.1 GCF_010548525.1 Streptomyces sp. SID14478 | reverse complement strand
TCGGTGTCGCCCGGCGCGTAGAGCGCGGCGCGGCGGTCGAGGACGTCGAGCGCGTCCTCGTCGGCGTACAGGTCCGTGATGCGGCGGGCGGCGAGCGCGCCGAGCGGGTCCTTGGAGGGCTCGTCCGGGGCGTCGGCCGGCCACCACACGACGACCGGCGCGTCGGGCAGCAGCAGCGGCAGGACGACGGAGTCGGCGTGCTTGCCGACCTCGCCGTACAGGCGCAGGATCACGGTCTCGCCGGTGCCCGCGTCGGAGCCGACCCGGACCTCCGCGTCGAGGCGGTTGCCCTGGCGGTCGCGCGGCGAGCGGGCGGTGCGCCGGATGACGACGAGGGTGCGCGAGGGGTGCTCGCGGGACGCCTCCTCGGCGGCCCTGATCGCGTCGTACGCGTTCTCCTCGTCGGTGACCAGCACCATCGTGAGGACCATGCCCACGGCCGGGGTCCCGATGGCGCGGCGCCCTTCGACGAGCGCCTTGTTGACCTTGCTTGCCGTGGTGTCGGTCAGGTCGATCTTCATGGCCTGCGCCAGCTCCGTCCGTCTCGTGCGAGCATCTCGTCCGCTTCCTCCGGGCCCCAGCTTCCCGAGGCGTACTGTGCGGGCTTGCCGTGCTCGTCCCAGTGCTCCTCGATGGGGTCGAGGATGCGCCAGGACTCCTCGACCTCCTCCGTGCGCGGGAAGAGGTTGGCGTCGCCGAGCAGTACGTCCAGGATCAGCCGCTCGTAGGCCTCCGGGCTGGACTCCGTGAACGACTCGCCGTACGCGAAGTCCATGGACACGTCGCGGATCTCCATCGAGGTACCCGGGACCTTCGATCCGAAGCGTACGGTCATGCCCTCGTCGGGCTGGACCCGGATGACGATCGCGTTCTGGCCGAGTTCCTCCGTGGCGGTGGAATCGAACGGGGAGTGCGGGGCGCGCTGGAAGACGACCGCAATCTCGGTGACGCGGCGGCCCAGGCGCTTGCCGGTGCGCAGGTAGAAGGGGACGCCCGCCCAGCGGCGGTTGTCGACCTCCAGCTTCACGGCGGCGTAGGTGTCGGTGTTCGACTTGGGGTCGATGCCGTCTTCCTGGAGGTAGCCCGGGACCTTCTCGCCGCCCTGCCAGCCCGCGGCGTACTGGGCACGCACGGTGGACCGCGCCAGGTCGGCGGGGAGCCGGACGGACCTGAGGACCTTGAGCTTCTCGGTCACCAGCGACTCGGCGTCGAACGAGGCCGGCTCCTCCATGGCCGTGAGGGCCATCAGCTGCAGCAGGTGGTTCTGGATGACGTCGCGGGCGGCGCCGATGCCGTCGTAGTAACCGGCGCGGCCGCCGATGCCGATGTCCTCGGCCATCGTGATCTGCACGTGGTCGACGTACGACCGGTTCCAGACGGGCTCGTACATCTGGTTGGCGAAGCGGAGCGCCAGGATGTTCTGGACGGTCTCCTTGCCGAGGTAGTGGTCGATGCGGAAGACCTGCTCCGGGTCGAACACGTCGTGCACGATGGCGTTGAGCTCGCGCGCCGAGTCCATGTCGTGGCCGAAGGGCTTCTCGATGACCGCCCGTCGCCACGAGCCGTCCGGCGCGTCCGCGAGGCCGTGCTTCTTGAGCTGCTGCACGACCTTCGGGAAGAACTTGGGCGGCACGGAGAGGTAGAAGGCGTAGTTGCCGCTCGTGCCCTGCTTCTCGTCCAGGTCGTCGACGGCTTCCCGCAGCTGCTTGAACGCGGTGTCGTCGTCGAAGTCGCCGGGGATGAAGCGCATGCCCTCGGCGAGCTGCTGCCAGACCTCCTCGCGGAAGGGGGTGCGGGCGTGCTCGCGCACGGAGTCGTGGACGACCTGGGCGAAGTCCTGGTCCTCCCACTCGCGGCGGGCGAACCCGAGGAGCGAGAAGCCGGGCGGCAGCAGGCCGCGGTTGGCCAGGTCGTAGACGGCCGGCATCAGCTTCTTGCGGGACAGGTCGCCGGTGACGCCGAAGATGACGAGCCCGGAGGGGCCCGCGATGCGCGGCAGTCGCCGGTCGCGCGGGTCCCTCAGCGGGTTCTGCCAAGCGGTGGTGCTCACTTGGCCTGCGCCTCCTTGCCGTTCAGCCGGGTGGTGACGGTGGCCAGCAGGTCGTTCCAGGCGATCTCGAACTTGGCGACGGCCTCGTCCTCGAGCTGCTGCACGACCTCGTCGTAGGAGATGCCGAGCTTCTCGACGGCGGCGATCTCGGCGCGCGAGGCGTCGTAGGTGCCGGTGACGGCGTCGCCGTGGAGGTCGCCGTGGTCGGCGGTGGCCTTCAGGGTGCCCTCGGGCATGGTGTTGACGGTGCCCGGCGCGACCAGCTCGTCGACGTACAGGGTGTCCTTGTACGCGGGGTCCTTGACGCCGGTCGAGGCCCACAGCGGGCGCTGCTTGTTGGCGCCCGCGGCGGCCAGCGTGGCCGCCCGCTCCGTGGCGAAGACCTGCTCGTACGCCTCGTAGGCGAGACGGGCGTTGGCGAGCGCGGCCTTGCCCTTGAGGGCGGTGGCCTCCTGCGTGCCGACCTTGTCGAGCCGCTTGTCGATCTCGGCGTCGACGCGCGAGACGAAGAAGGAGGCGACCGAGTGGATCGTGGCGAGGTCGATGCCGCGCTCGTGCGCCTTCTCCAGACCGGCCAGGTAGGCGTCCATGACGGCCTTGTAGCGGTCGAGGGAGAAGATCAGCGTGACGTTGACGGAGATGCCGAGGCCGATGACCTCGGTGATGGCGGGCAGGCCCGCCTCCGTCGCGGGGATCTTGATCATGACGTTCGGGCGCTCGACGAGCCAGGCCAGCTGCTTGGCCTCGGCGACGGTGGCCGCGGTCTCGTGGGCCAGGCGCGGGTCGACCTCGATGGACACGCGGCCGTCGCGGCCCTGCGTCGCGTCGTACACGGGACGCAGGATGTCGGCTGCGGCGCGGACGTCGGCCGTGGTCATCATGCGCACGGCCTCCTCGACGGTGACCTTGCGGACGGCGAGGTCGGCGAGCTGCTCCTCGTAGCCCTCGCCGGAGCCGATGGCGGCCTGGAAGATCGAGGGGTTCGTGGTGACGCCCACGACGTGGCTGTTCCTGACCAGCTCGGCGAGGTTGCCGGACGTGATGCGGGTGCGGGACAGGTCGTCCAGCCAGATGGAAACGCCTTCGTCGGACAGGGACTTGAGGACCGGCGAGGAGGGGACGGCGTTACTCATGTTCTGCTTCATCTTCTTTCGGGAAACTGACTGCGTACGGTTCAGGCGCGGGCGGCGGCGAGGGCTCGGGCTTCCGTCAAGGACGTGCGCGCCTGGGCGGCGACGTTCTCGGCGGTGAAGCCGAACTCGCGGAAGAGGACGCCCGCGGCGGCGGAGGCGCCGTAGTGCTCCAGGGAGACGATGCGGCCGGCGTCGCCGACGAAGCGGTACCAGGTGAGGCCGATGCCGGCCTCGACGGCGACGCGGGCCCTGACGGCGGGCGGCAGGACGCTGTCGCGGTACTCCTTCGGCTGCTCCTCGAACCACTCGACGGACGGCATCGACACGACGCGGGTGGCGACGCCCTCGGCCTCCAGGACCTCGCGGGCCTCGACCGCCAGCTGCACCTCGGAGCCGGTGGCGATGAGCAGGACGTCCGGGGTCGCCTTCGAGGCCTCGGCGAGGACGTAACCGCCCTTGGCGGCGAGCTCGTTGGCCTCGTACGTCGGCAGGCCCTGGCGGCTCAGCGCGAAGCCGTGCGGGGCGGGCTTGTCCGTGCCGCGGCGCAGCACCTCGCGCCAGGCGATGACGGTCTCGTTGGCGTCCGCCGGGCGGATGACGTTCAGGCCCGGGATGGCGCGCAGCGCGGCGAGGTGCTCGACGGGCTGGTGGGTCGGGCCGTCCTCGCCGACGCCGATGGAGTCGTGCGTCCACACGTAGGTGACGGGCAGCTGCATCAGGGCGGACATGCGCACCGCGTTGCGCATGTAGTCGGAGAACACCAGGAAGGTGCCGCCGTAGATGCGGGTGTTGCCGTGCAGCGCGATGCCGTTCATCTCGGCGGCCATCGAGAACTCGCGGATGCCGAAGTGGACGGTGCGGCCGTAGGGGTCGGCGCTCGGCAGGGCGTTGCCCTCCGGCAGGAAGGAGGAGTCCTTGTCGATGGTGGTGAGGTTGGAGCCGGCCAGGTCGGCGGAGCCGCCCCACAGCTCGGGGATGACCGGGCCGAGGGCCTGCAGGACCTTGCCGGACGCGGCGCGGGTGGCGACGCTCGGGCCGGCCTCGAAGGAGGGCAGCGCCTGCTCCCAGCCCTCGGGCAGGCGGCCGGCGACGATCCGGTCGAGGAGCTTGGCGCGCTCCGCGTTGTCGGTGCGCCACGCGCCGAGCTGCTTGTCCCAGGCGGCGTGGGCCTCGGCGCCGCGGTCGAGGGCGGCGCGGGTGTGCGCGAGGACCTCGTCCTCGACGGCGAACGACTGCTCGGGGTCGAAGCCCAGGACGCGCTTGGTGGCGGCGACCTCGTCGTCGCCGAGCGCGGAGCCGTGCGAGCCTCCGGTGTTCTGCTTGGTGGGGGCGGGCCACGCGATGATCGTGCGCATCGCGATGATCGAGGGGCGGCCGGTCTCGGCCTTGGCGGCGGCGAGGGCCTCGTACAGGGCCTTGACGTCGACGTTCCCGTCGGCCTGCGGGGCGATCCGCTGGACGTGCCAGCCGTACGCCTCGTAGCGCTTGAGGACGTCCTCGGAGAACGCGGTCTCGGTGTCGCCCTCGATGGAGATGTGGTTGTCGTCGTAGACGAAGACGAGGTTGCCGAGCTTCTGGTGGCCCGCGAGGGAGGAGGCCTCGGCGGAGACGCCCTCCTCCAGGTCGCCGTCGGAGACGATCGCCCAGATGGTGTGGTCGAAGGGGCTGGTGCCCTCGGCGGCCTCGGGGTCGAACAGGCCGCGCTCGTAGCGGGCGGCCATCGCCATGCCCACGGCGTTGGCG
>NZ_JAAGMG010000275.1 GCF_010548525.1 Streptomyces sp. SID14478 | reverse complement strand
GTCGGCGGGCAGGCGGTGGACGGTGTCGGGCAGGTCCTCGATGAGCGGGCGGGGCCGGGCGGCGGTGAAGCCGACGGCGAACCGGTTCCAGTCGACGTCGGCGATCGAGACGCAGACGTCGCGCTGGTCCAGGGCCTGTTGGAGGGCGCGCAGCGCCTTGTCGGGGGCCATGGGGCGCAGTCCGCGCCGGATCAGGCCGGGCAGGTCGGCGTCGGCCATGCCGCCGTCGGCCCAGGCTCCCCAGGCGACGCTGGTGGCGGCCTGCCCCCGGGCCCGGCGCCGGTGCGCGAGGGCGTCGAGGTGGGCGTTGCCGGCGGCGTAGGCGCCGAGCAGGCCGCTGCCCCACACCCCCGCGTTGGAGGAGAAGAGCACGAACGTCTCGGCGTCGGGGCACAGTTCGTCCAGCAACCGGGCGCCGACGGTCTTCGCCCGGGTCACGCGGGCCAGTTCGTCCGGGTCGAGGTCGGCCACGGCCCGTCCGTCGGGGACACCGGCCAGGTGCATCACCGTACGGATCCGCTCGCCTTGCCGTTCCAATGCGGCGGTCAGGCCGCCCAGTTGGCCGCGGTCGGTGACGTCACAGGACGCGAAGGTCACCCGGGCGCCCAGGGCGGTCAGCTCCGCCTCCAGTTCCGCGCGGTGCGGTGCCTGTCCGCCCGACCTGCCGACCAGCACGAGGTGGTCGGTCCCGGTGCGGGCGAGGTGCCGGGCGACGTGGGCGCCGAGGGCGCCGGTGCCGCCGGTGACCAGCGCCGTCCCGGCGGACTCCCAGGGGGTCGCGCCGGGTGCGGGCGGGGCCTTGACGAGGCGTCGGACGTGGCTGCCGAAGGCCCGCAGGGCGATCTGGTCCTCGTCGCCGGCGCCGCCCGCCAGGCAGGCGGTGAGGTGGCGCAGTACGGGCTCGGCGAGTTGCCCGGGCAGGTCGAGCAGGCCGCCCCAGCGTGCGGGGGCCTCCAGGCCCATGACGCGTCCGATGCCCCAGACCATGGCCTGTGCGGGGTCGGCCGGATCGGCGTCCTCGACGGCCACGGCCTCGCTCGTCACCAGCCACAGGGGGGCGTCGATGCCCGCGTCGCCGAGCGCCTGGTGCAGGCCGAGGGTGGCGGTGGCGGCCCACAGCTCGTCGTGCTCCCCGGCGTCCCGCGCCTGCAGGGCCAGTACGGACACGACTGCTGTCACGTCCTGCGCGGACTCGCGCAACTCCTGTGCGAGCCGGGCCCGTTGCCCCGGCGTCGCGTCGGTGGTGAGCCGCAGTACCGAGCCGCCGGCCTCCTCGACGGCGTGGGCCACGGCGTCCTGCCGCGGGTCGGTGCCTGAGCCGACGACGAGGTACCGGCCGGTGAGCGGGCCGGTGAGCGGCGAGAAGGGGCGCCATTCGATGCGGTGCCGCCAGTTTGCCACCCGGTCGGGGATCTCGGGCGCCAGCCAGTAACGCCGGTGTTCGAAGGGGTAGTTGGGCAGCGCGACGGGCGCCCGGTCGGGGAAGACGGCGGCCCAGTCGACGGATACGCCGCCGGTGTGGGCGCGGCCGAGTTCGCGGACGAAGTGCCGCTCGCCGGTGTCGCGGTGGAGGCTGCCGAGGACGAGTGCCTCGTGCCCGCAGTGCTCGGCGGTCTCCTGGACGCCGGTGGTGAGGACGGGGTGGGGGCTCACTTCGACGAAGGTGTCGTAGCCGTCGTCGAGGGCGGCGCCGATCGCCTCGGCGAAGCGGACCTGGGAACGGAGGTTGTCGTACCAGTACGTGGCGTCCATGTCGCCGGTGTCGCAGCGTGCGCCGCACAGGGTGGAGTAGAGCGGTGTCGCGGACGGCCGTGCGCGCACGCCCGCGAGGTCGGTGAGGACGCGTGCGCGGAGCCCCTCCATGTGGGGCGAGTGCGAGGCGTAGTCGACGGGGATGCGGCGGGCCCGGATGCCGTCGGCGGCGCAGCGCTCCTCGAACGCGGTGAGCGCGTCAAGGTCTCCGGCCACCACCACCGAGGCGGGGGAGTTGACCGCGGCGATGCCGATGCCCCCGGGCAGGTCGGCGAGGAGTTCGCGGGCCCGTTCCTCGGACAGCGCCACGGAGGTCATGCCGCCCTCGCCGGCGAGTTCGGCCAGTGCGCGGGCGCGCAGGGCCACCACCCGCGCCGCGTCGTCCAACGACAGGGCACCCGCGACACACGCCGCCGCGATCTCCCCCTGCGAATGCCCCACCACGGCATCCGGCTCCACACCACACGCCCGCCACAACCGCGCCAACGACACCATCACCGCGAACAACACCGGCTGCACCACATCAACCCGCTCAAGGGACGGAGCACCCTCCACACCACGGATCACCTCCACCACCGAGAAACCCGCCACCTCCGCCAACGCCGCATCACACTCCGCCAACGCCTGGGCGAACACCGGGACATCGAGCAGCCCCCGCCCCATCCCCACCCACTGCGAACCCTGACCCGGGAACACCCACACCACCCGACGCCCCCCACCCCCCACACCGGTGAGGAGGTCGGGAGCCGGGAGGCCTTCCTGAAGCCGTCGCAGGAGGTCCTGCGCCGTCTGCGGGTTCTCGGCGAGGACGACGGCGCGCCGCTCGTGGTGGGTGCGTCCGGTGGCGAGGGAGCGGCCGATGCCTTCCAGCGTGTCCGTGTGCGCCGGCACGGGTGCCAGCCGGGCAGCTTGGGCGGCCAGGGCGGTCTCCGTGCGCGCGGACAGCACCAGCGGCACCACCCCCGCGGCTTCCAGTACGCCTACCGACCGGCCCTCTTGGGCGGCATTCACTGCGGCAGGTTCTTCGACGATCAGGTGGGCGTTCGTGCCGCTCACTCCGAACGCGGACACCCCCGCACGCCGCACACGACCCTCGACCCGCGGCCACCGCCGTGCCGCCCGCAACACCTCCACACCACCCGACGACCAGTCCACATGCGACGACGGCTCCTGCGCATGCAACGACGCCGGAAGCACCCCGTGCCCCAACGCCAACACCATCTTGATCACACCAGCCACACCCGCAGCCGCCTGAGCATGCCCGATGTTCGACTTCAACGACCCCAACCACAAAGGACGTTCACCCTCACGCCCACGCCCATACGTCGCC
>NZ_JAAGMG010000232.1 GCF_010548525.1 Streptomyces sp. SID14478 | reverse complement strand
CGCGGACGGACCCGGCCGGGCACAGCGCCGTGCAACGCCGCCGCGCACCGCGCGCACAGCGTCGTCCGCGACCTGCCGCAGCCTGCGCACTGGGCCGGCAGCACCAGGTCGGAGAGGTCCTGCCACCACCCCCGCATACCCACCACTGTGCCAACACGGACGCCGGGTGACCACCCCTGTGGACAACGCCCTGTGGACAACTCCACGGGGATGACAGGGCCTTGACCTCGTACCCGGACGCAGGCGGCGCCCACGCGAGCGCCTGCTACCCCGGATAGACCGGCGCGGTCCCGTCCTTGAGGACCGACTGCCACGCGGAACCGGAGGGCAACCGCACGATCCCGTCGTCCGAGCGCGCCAGCAGCGGCAGCCGGTCGTCGTCGGACGCGGCGATGTCGCTCACCCGGGTCAGCCCCGGCAGGGCCTGCCCGGTCGGCGCGGACCCGTCGCACTGCACGTACCGGATCTGCTGCAGCTCGTCGGACTCCCGGCCGACCACGACGAGCCGGCTGCCGCCCGCCCACGACACGGCCGTGACGTCCTCCATCTCCGGCGCCGCGGAACGCAGACCGGCGACCGAGACGTCGACGCCGCCCTCTCCGTCGGACTGCCGCTCGACCCGCCCGATCCGCAGCGACGTCGTGTCCTTGATCTTCACCAGCAGCGCGATGCGCGCGCCGTCGGCGGACGTCTTCACCGACTCGATGCGGGCATCGTCTTCGAGCCCTTCGACGGAGACCTCCTGCATCTTGTCGCCGAGGCCCTGCCCGAACACGAGCAGCCGTTTGTGCGCGGGGTCACGGTCGGCCACCCACAGGTCCCCCCGCCCGTCCCAACTGGGCGTCGACAGGCCGTCCTTCGCCGCCGCGGCGTGGCTGCGCACCAGCGGGTCGCCCAGCGAGGCGCTGCTGAGGAACGAGGCGACGTACAGCAGCCGTCCGTCGTGCGTCACCCCCGCCGCCCGCTCCTGGTCGCGCGAGACCGCCACGGAGCGCAGCCGCGGGGAGTCCTCGCCCAGCGGCCCCTCCACCGGGGCCGGGTCGGAGCTGCCGCGGCCGGGCACCTGCACGAGCCGGCCCTTCTCGTCCAGGAAGTACTGGGCGTCCAGTTGGGCGGCCTGCCGTGGGGCCACCAGCGCGTCGGCCTTGTCCTCGTTCAGCGTGCACAAGAGGCGGCCGTCGGTGCTCTTGAGGTCGACCTCGCTCACACTCGACGACGACAAGTCCCGCAACGAGAACAGCAGTTGGGCCGCCATCTGCTTGCACTTGGTCTGGCTGACCCGGTCCGCGGCCTTGCTCAGCGGCACCGTCAGCTTGTTCGCGTCGTCCGGGGAGAGCGAGTCCACCCCGCTCTTGAGCCGTACGCCCGACGGGAACGACGTGTTCACGACGTGGTCCAGCCAGCGCGTCGGCCCGGCGAGTACCTGCTTGACCGTCTCGGTCAGCGGGTCGGTCCACTGCCGCACGAAGACCGGGTCGGCAACGAGCTGCTTCGGCGAGGAGTCACCCCCGGACGGCGAATCCACCGCGTAGTAGTACTTGTTGACGGGCTGGTAGATCCGCTGGAAGTCGGTCTCGCCGAGGACGACACCCGGCGGCAGGCTGTCGATCCGCCACTGGTTGCCCTTAGAGGACTTGACCAGGGACAGGTGCAGGTTCTTGTCGTACTTCTGTTTGTGCGGCTGATAGGCCTGCTGCCGGTCGACCGTGGCGACCTCACTGCCCGTCAGGCTGAAGTACTTGCCCTCGTCGCCCGCGTTCTGCGGGCTGAGCGGGCGCGTATTGGGGCCGTCGGCGAGCACGACCGTCTCGTGACCGGGCTCCCAGCCCTTCGCTGCTTTCGGCGTCAGATACTTGCGCGCGATCGCGTACGTAGGGTCATCGCTGGTCAGTGCCTCAAGGAAGCCCTCGACCACATTGGTCGGGCTGGCGCCGTCGGCCGGCGGCTGTGCGAAGACCCGCACCTGCGAGTCAGGACGCTGCGAGGCGTCGACCGAGTCGAGCCCGCCACTGTCGGGCATCGACGCGCACCCGGCGAGCACGATCGCTCCGCACCCGGCCAGCGCGCCTGCCCGCACCCCGCGCCGCCTTCGCGGCGCCCGCTGCTCACTCACGACCGCCGTCGCTCCCCTCGCCGCGCTCGTCCGGCTCCGCACCG
>NZ_JAAGMG010000193.1 GCF_010548525.1 Streptomyces sp. SID14478 | reverse complement strand
GTGGGGCGGCCGCGCACCGGCCCGGACCCGCGCCCCGTACGCGGCGCCATCTACCGCGCCGACTGGTTCCTGCGGGTCAGCCACAGGGCGCCCGCCGCCCCGGCGAGGAGCACCGTGCCGCCCAGCGTGCCCAGCGCGATCGCCGAGTCCTCGGGACCGGTCTGCGGGAGCTCGCCGCCGCCGGAGGGGGCGGACTGCGAGGAGCCCGAGGAGCCACCGGTCGAACCGCCTGTCGACCCGCCGCCACCGCCCGCTGCCTTGACGTCCAGTTCCAGGGACGGCTTCGGGTTGTTGGAGGGTGTGCACGTCGTCGTCGTACCGAGCGCCTTGATGGTCAGGACACCGGCCGTGAACGAGACCTTGCCGCTCTTCTTCGGCGTGTACGTCCCCGACAAGTCGCTGATCTTGATGGGGGAGTTGGCGGGGATCGCCGCGGAGTTCGGCGGTCCCGTCACCGGCAGCGAGCCGCTGTCCGCGCCGCCCAGCTTGATGACCGCGCTGGGATTCATCGCGCCCTTGCCGAGCTCGACCGGGCTGGAGGAGACGCCCTTCTGGAAGGACATCGTGATCTTGTAGCCGCTGCCGCTCTTGACGCTCTTCATGTCGATCGGGGAGACGGCGCCCTTGTTCCCGATCGGCGTCTTGCACTGGTAGTTGACGTTCTGGACCGTCGCCTGCGCTGTGGGGGCGGCCATCAGCACCGCCGAGCTCGCCAGAGCCGCGCTGAGCGCGAACGCGGCGGTTCGTTTCTGGTACGTCCGGTACGACACCTCGAGATCCCTTCAGACCGACGGTTACTGACGGTTCATCAGATGCGGGTGGCTCAAGGTACGCCGGGGACCCTGCCGAGGGAAGACAAAGAGCACGCCGGATCGAAGACGATCCGACGCGCTCGGAAACACGCGCGAAAAGAAGCCGTGACCGGCCCGTGGAGCCGGGCCCTGCCCGGGGCCGGGACGCTACCCGGGCGACCGGCGACCCCGGAGGGGGGCCTAAGAGGAGATCGCGCCGCGGGGCAGGCGTGACTTTGGGGGAACGCCCTAGGCGGGGGCGCCCAGTTCCGCCCAGACGGTCTTGCCCGTGAGGCCCGGTGTGCGCACAACTCCCCAGTCGAGGCAGAGGCGTTGGACGATGAACATGCCGTGGCCTCCGGGGCGCCCCGCGCGGTGCGGGGTGCGGGGTGCGGGCTGGCCGGCACCGTGGTCGGTGACCTCGATGCGCAGCACCTTGCTGTCGAGGGAGACGACCATCTCGTCCGGGCCCTCGGCGTGCAGGCAGGCGTTGGTGACCAGCTCGGAGACGACGAGCAGCACATCCTCCGCGGCCGCGCGGCGATCCGCGCTCGGGGCCGGCATCCAGCCCCAGGCGTACAGCGCGTCCCGGGCGAAGTCGCGAGCCAGCGGCACGATGCCGCTCGCCCCCGCGAGGCTCAGCCTGCGGACCTGCCGGCCCCCGGCAGCCGGGACGTCGCCGGACTCGGGGCTCTGATCGCCCGGCGAGTAAGGCCGGGTGGTGCTCATCAGCACTTCACCTCACCGATTCACCAATTCAGTTCAGCTTCAGGATTCAGGGTTGGAGGGGCGGTCGGATGTCTTCTGCGTCTCCTGCCCGGCGGAACGACGAGAACACCCATCCGTTCGTCGCGGCTGATGTGACGCTGGTAACGCGTCGATCACGCAGAGACAACTGGAGCGTAACTTCTGCAGCCCGCAGGCGCGCGGTCATCAGGTCACTCCGCGGCCAGCGCCGTCTCCAGCGAGTCGTGCACCGTGAACACGGCGTCCGCCCCGGTGATCTCGAAGACCCTGGCGACCACCGGCTGCATCCCGGCCAGATGGACACCGCCTCCGGCGGCTTCGGCCTTGAGTCGCGCACCCAGCAGGACGTTCAGTCCGGTCGAGTCGCAGAATTCGAGGCGCGAGCAGTCGACCACGAGGCGTGACAAGCCGCCGTCGAGGCACTCCTCAAGAGGCTCGCGCAGTAGATCGGCGGTGTGGTGATCCAACTCACCCGCCGGGGTCACGACGGCACTGGAGCCCTCTTGCCGCACCTCGACCAGAAGCCGGCCCCGATGCGCGCTGCCGACTGTCCCGCGGTCCATGACGTCTCTCTCTCGCTGCCTTCGACGTGCCGATTGACGCCCTCGAACACTACGCCTTCTCTACGGACCTTGACACCCGAACAACCTCTAGAAATCGGACAATTCAGCTCAGATCGCACTTGCGACCCGGTAAGGAAAGCGGGTAGGCCTAGTAAGGACAGAAATCGACACGGCCGGCTTTGGAGGCGCCGCACTCCGTAGTGCACGTATTGGCATCGGCAGCCATATGCCGAGAACGATGGAGGACATCATGTCACCCCGGCTCGACGAATCGCGTACTGACCAGGCGACGTCGACACTCCCCCCGGAACCCCCAGTCGACGCCGAGCACGACGCGTCCGACGCTCTGGAGGGCCTCGACGGGCTTCCGGAGATCCCGCCTTTCGACGAAGTGGGACCGCTCGACGCCCGTGCCCTGTCCAAGACGCTCTTCGAGCGCCTGGAGACTCTCGAAGAGGGCACTCACGAGTACTCCTACGTACGCAACACGCTGGTCGAGCTCAACCTCGCCCTGGTGAAGTTCGCGGCTTCCCGGTTCCGCTCCCGCAGCGAACCGATGGAGGACATCATCCAGGTCGGCACCATCGGCCTGATCAAGGCCATCGACCGCTTCGAGCTCAGCCGTGGGGTCGAGTTCCCCACCTTCGCGATGCCAACCATCGTCGGGGAGATCAAGCGCTTCTTCCGTGACACCTCCTGGTCCGTGCGCGTACCCCGCCGCCTCCAGGAGCTCCGTCTCGACCTCGCCAAGGCGGGCGACGAGCTCGCCCAGCAGCTCGACCGCGCCCCCACGGTGGGCGAGCTCGCCGAGCGCCTGGGCATCTCGAACGAAGAGGTCGTCGAGGGCATGGCGGCGTCCAACGCCTACACCGCCAGCTCGCTCGACGCCCAGCCCGAGGACGACGACTCCGAGGGCGCGCTCGCGGACCGCATCGGCTACGAGGACCACGGCCTGGAGGGCATCGAGTACGTCGAGTCCCTCAAGCCGCTGATCGCGGAACTCCCGGCGCGCGACCGCAAGATCCTCGCCCTCCGCTTCGTCGCCAACATGACGCAGTCGGAGATCGGCGACGAGCTGGGAATCTCGCAGATGCACGTCTCGCGTCTCCTGTCGCGAACGCTGGTGCGCCTGCGCAAGGGGCTGACGGTGGAGGAGTGAGCCCACCTCCCGGCCTCTTACGATTCCTCACCCGTACGGGCCCGCCTCCCTGATCCCCGGGAGGCGGGCCCGTACGCGTACCGCTTCAGGGCCGGGTGCCGTCGGCCAGTACGGCGATGTGCGGGAGGGCCAACCGCCCGTCGGGGGCGGCCAGTTCGACGGCGAGCCGGTCGTAGTGGGCCCTGGCGGCGGCGCGCCCGCCGGGCGACAGGGCGCTCAGCATCGTCCCGACGGTGCCCACGCCCTCGTCCGCGAAGCCGCCCCACCACTCGTCGGCGTCCGCCCGGTGCTCCCACGCGAGCTCGACACCGCGCACGTCGCCCAGCCCGGCGGCCCGCAGC
>NZ_JAAGMG010000165.1 GCF_010548525.1 Streptomyces sp. SID14478 | reverse complement strand
GCCAGCGGGAAGACCTCGGTGAGCGGGCAGCCGCCGAGCCGGAGGCCGAGGCTGGGCAGCGGCACGCTGGTGACCAGCAGATCGAACAGCAGCCGCGCGTTCTGCCCGACGAGGGAGCCGCCGAGCCGGTGCCCGAGGGGCGGCACGTGGTCGGCGAGGAGGGCGACGGCGCCCGCGCCCCGGGTCGGGCCGTGGTCCTTGCGCCGGTCCATGGCGGTGC
>NZ_JAAGMG010000124.1 GCF_010548525.1 Streptomyces sp. SID14478 | reverse complement strand
GCTGCGCTGGCCGGTGCTGACCGTCGCGGTCGGCGCCTGGGAGCTGGCGGCCCGCGCGCACGGCAGCATCTTCTTCCCGCCGCCCTCGCGCATCGTGCACCGCGCCTACGACCTGTGGTTCTCGGGCCCGGTGAGCCATCTGTTCCTCACCGGTGCCGCGGTCGACACGATCGGGCCGAGCCTCGGCCGGATGGCGGCCGGTTTCGTGCTCGCCGCCGTCGCCGGGATCGCCCTGGGGGTGGCGATCGGCCGCTCCCGGCGCGCGTACGCGCTGTGCGATCCGGTGCTGCAGTTCGCGCGCGCCGTCCCGCCGCCCGCACTCGTCCCGGTCTTCGTCGTGGTCCTCGACTTCGGCACGCAGATGCAGATCGCGTCGATCCTCTTCAGCGCCGTGTGGCCGGTCCTGGTCAACACGGCGGAGGGCGCCCGCAACACCGATCCACTGCGCGAGGAGGTCGCCGCGGTACTGCGGCTCACCCCGCCCGAACGCCTCTGGTACGTGATCCTGCCGTCCGCGCTCCCCCGCGTCTTCGCCGGACTGCGGCTCAGCCTGTCCCTCGCGCTGATCCTCATGGTGTTCTCGGAACTCCTGCCGGGTACCGAGAACGGCATCGGCTTCACGCTCACCGACGCCCAGTCGCGCTCGGACCTCTTGACCGTCTGGGCGGTGCTGGTCCTGCTCGGCGCACTCGGCTACCTGCTCAACTCGGCCCTGCTCGCGGTCGAGAGACGGCTGCTCGGCACAGGGAGGAAGCCATGACGACCACCGTCCTGGACGCGACCGTACGGCTGCTGCGCGACACCGGCATGACCACGGTGTTCGGCAATCCGGGCTCCACGGAGCTGCGCATGTTCCGCGACTGGCCGGACGACTTCACGTACGTCCTCGGCCTGCAGGAGTCCTCGGCAGTGGCCATGGCCGCGGGGCACGCGCTGGGCACGGGAGGGGCCGCGTTCGTCAGCCTGCACTCGGCGGGCGGCGTCGGCCACGCGCTCGGCGCGGTCTTCAACGCCTACCGCGACCGGGTGCCGTTGGTGATCGTCGCCGGTCAACAGGCCCGTTCCCTGCTCCAGTTGCGCCCCTTCCTCGGCGCCGAGGAGCCCGACAGCTTCCCCCGTCCGTACGTGAAGTTCGCCCGCCAGCCGGAGCGGGCCGCCGACGTACCGGCCGTGCTCGCCGAGGCGCACCGCGTCGCGATGACACATCCACGCGGCCCGGTGTTCGTGTCCGTCCCGGAGGACGACTGGGACCAGGAGGCCGAACCGGTCCCACCACGCTCCGTGCACAGCGAGTTCACCGCCTCCCCCGATGCGCTCGCGGCACTGGCCGCCCGCCTCGACGGCTGCGAGCGGCCCGCCCTGGTCATCGGGCAGGGAGTGGACGACGAGGCCGCGCTGCCCGAGGCGGTGGCGCTGGCCGAGCGGATCCGCGCGGGGGTCTGGATCAGTCCGCTGTCCGGCCGCTCCGGCTTCCCCGAGTCCCACCCGCTCTTCCAGGGCTTCCTGCCGCCGGTGGCACGGCAGTTGGCCGCCCGCCTTCAGCCGTACGACGTGGTGGTCGCGCTCGGGACGCCCGTGTTCACGTACCACGTGCCGGACGACAGCCCGCCGCTGGCACCGGGCACCGAACTGTTCCACCTGGACTGCGACCCGGCTCAGGCGGCCTGGCTGCCCACGGGCACCAGCCTGGTCACGACGCTGCGCCCCGCACTCGCCCAACTCACCGCGCTGGTGGGCCCGTCGGACCGCGAACCGCCACCGCAGCGCGAACAGCCGGCACCGGCGAGCAGGGAGGGCGCGCTCACGCCCGAACTGGTCCTGGACGAGCTGCACCGCAGGCTCCCCCGCGACCGGGTACTCGTCGAGGAGGCCCCCAGTCATCGCAACGCGCTGCACGCGCGCGTGCCCGTCGACCTGTCGGGCGGCTTCCTCACCGCGGGCAGCGGCGCGCTCGGCTGGGGCCTGCCGCTGGCCGTCGGCCGCGCCCTCGCCGACCGGCGCCGCGTGGTGTGCGTACTGGGCGACGGTTCGGCGCTGTACTCGGTACAGGCACTGTGGACGGCGGCCAGACACCGGGCGCCGGTCACGTTCGTGATCCTCGACAACGGCGGGTACGGAGCGGTGAGCGCGCTGGGCCGGCGCATCGGCATCACTCCCGTGCCCGGAACCGTCATCGGGGGCATCGACTTCGCCGGCCTCGCCGCATCGTTCGGCTGCGCGGCGCAGTACGCGGACCGCGCCGACGACCTCCCCAAGGCCC
>NZ_JAAGMG010000090.1 GCF_010548525.1 Streptomyces sp. SID14478 | reverse complement strand
CAGGTCGCCGAGGCGCCCGCGGCGGCGGCCGTCTCCTCGACGAGCGCGGTCAGGGCCGCGCCCGGGCCGAGCTCCACGAACAGGGCGCCGCCGAGTTCGACGGCCGCCGCGATGCCGTCCGCGAACCGCACCGGGCGGCGCACATGGGACGCCCAGTACTGCGCGCTCGCCAGTTCCTCGGGGGCGGCGAGGCGTCCGGTCACGTTCGAGATCACCGGGATCCGCGGGGCGTGCCACTCGACCTCGGCCAGTTCCGCCGCGAAGGCGTCCAGCATCGGTTCCATCCGCCGGGAGTGGAACGCGTGCGAGACCACCAGGCGTTTCGTCTTGCGGCCCCGCTCGCGCAGCTTGCCGGCCGCCGCGAGGACCGCGTCCTCGTCGCCGGAGAGCACCACCGAGGACGGGCCGTTGACGGCCGCGAGCTCGACGCCGTCGCCGAGCAGCCCGGCGGTCTCCTCCTCGCTCGCGGCGACGGCGACCATCGCGCCGCCCGGCGGCAGGGCCTGCATCATCCGGCCCCGGGCCGCGACCAGGCGGGCCGCGTCGGCCAGCGACAGGACTCCCGCGGTGTGTGCGGCGGTGATCTCGCCGACCGAGTGGCCGACGACCGCGTCGGGGCGTACGCCCCAGGACTCCACGAGCCGGAACAGGGCGGTCTCGACGGCGAACAGGCCCGCCTGCGTGAACAGCGTCTGGTTCAGGAGTTCCGTGCTGCCGCTCAGCCTGCCCAGGACGACGTCGCGCACCGGGTGGTCGACGCGGCCGGAGAGCGCGGCGTCCAGGTGCGTGCAGGCCTCGTCGAGGGCGCGGGCGAACACCGGGTGCCGGTCGTACAGTTCGCTGCCCATGCCCACGCGCTGCGAGCCCTGGCCGGGAAAGACCCAGACGACCTTGCCGGGGCCGCCCGATCCCGCCGCCCTGCCGGTCACGACGCCGGCCGGGCGCTCGCCCCGCGCCAGCGCCGCGAGTGCGGTGCGGGCCTCGTCGTCCGAACCT
>NZ_JAAGMG010000056.1 GCF_010548525.1 Streptomyces sp. SID14478 | reverse complement strand
GTTGGCGAGGCTTGGGACGATGAGGGCGGCGGCATCGGTGCCGGGAACGACGACGGTCTGTTCATCCAGCGCGGTGAAGACGTCCTCGATCAGTCGCTCGGCCATCCGCGGCGCTTTCGGGCGGATCAGGGTGATCAGCCTGCGGCGTCCGGCCTTGCGGATCTGGGCCGGCGAGCCGAACTGGTCCAGCATTTTGAGCACGGCCGGGTGCTGCATGCGCGGTCCCAGGACTCGTTCTAGGTGCGGGTGGATCTGGGTGAACAGCCCCGCAGCCGGTTGGACAGGCGCGTTGCCTCGGCGGCGAGGTCGTCGTCGAACCCGACGATCATGTGGAGCTCGGCGATCGTGTCGTCGTCGAGGTCGACCGAGCGCAGCGTGTGCGGCATGGCCCGGGCCGCGTCCGCGATGATGAACGCGTCTTTCGCGTCGGTCTTGGCCTCGCCGGGATAGAGATCGGCGATCCGCCGCATTGTCAGGCCCGGCAGATAGGCGACGTGGCAGCCCAGGTTGCGGGCGACGGTCAGCGGCAGGGCTCCGATGGAGGCGACCTGGTCGACGATGACCAGGACGGTTCCGTGCTTGGCCTGCAGTTTGGCGAAGACCTCACGGAGTTTGGGCTCGCTGTTGGGCAGTCGCTTGTCGAAGGTTTTCTTGCCGGTCGGGGTGAGTGCGGTGGCGTGGTGTTCGCCCTTGCCGACGTCCAGGCCGAGGTAGACGTCGATGCTGCTGGTATCGATCACGTCAGGCTTCCTTCGGTGCTGTTCACCCGGCCCTGCCACGGCACTGATCGCCACATCCACATTACGAAGAGCCTTCCGGCCTGCGAAAAGGCCAGCGCTCGTGTCCCTAATCAGCGGTCTGTCAGTGCCTCCGGAGCCGGTGACACCACCCCCCCCCGGGCCATCCGTTCGACAAGGGGAGGTAGTCATGCCAACTCCGAAGGCCGGTAACCCCGTTGCGGGGCTACGAAAAAGGTAATGGGGGGGAAGTTACTTTGCGTGGGCTCCGATCGGGTGATCCGCCGAGCAAAAAGCGGAACACCGTTCAGCAGTCCGAATACGGAACGGTGTTCAGCTATGCAAAAGGAACTTTTCATGACCAATCACCCCACGCGCGGTGAGGCCGTGTCCCGACGCATACGCCCCGACGTGCAACGCAACCTGGACGCCCTGCTCGCCGCGGCCACCGAGGTCTTCGCCGAGCAAGGCGTGGACGCCCCGGTCCGGCAGATCACCGCGCGCGCAGGCGTAGGCGCGGGCACCTACTACCGACACTTCCCGCAGCGCTCCGACCTGATCACCGCCGTCTTCCGGCACGAGGTCGACGCCTGCGCCCAAGTCGCCCCCGCCCTCGCCGAGCAGCACGTCCCCCTGGAGGCGCTCACCCTCTGGCTGCTGCGCTTCACCGGGTTCGTCGCGGCCAAGCGCGGCCTGAAGGCGGTCCTGCACTCCGGCGATCCGGCGTACGAAAACCTGCCCGGCTACTTCAAGCAGCAGTTCGTGCCCGTACTCACCCAGCTCATGAACGCCGCAGTAGCCTCCGGCGACATCCAGCCCGGTTTCGACCCCTCCGATCTGCTGCACGCTCTGAGCGACCTGGCAGACCCCTCGGACCAAGGCTACACGCAGCGCATGATCGACCTGATCATCAACGGCCTCCGCTACCGTGCGGACACGAGCAACAGCACGCGACACTGACAGGCAGACCCATGGGAGCCGACAGAGCGCATGCAGTTCGCCTAGTTCCTCATCCACTACAGCGAGGGCGCCGGGCACGGTGCAGGCCGGGACATACGGCGAACCGGCCCCGCCCCTGATCGAGCTCGGGCGTGAGAACGTGCGCTGGCAGGTGCGAGCGTACGTGACCGGGCAGCCGGAGGTGGCCCGGATGGCCGGACAGGGGGTGCCGCATCATGTGGAGCGATTCCTGATGCAGTTCTGGCCGGCGTGAGTCCCGCGGCGGCATAGACGGGCGGAACCGCAGGGGGGAGTGCTGGGGAGCGCGGGGCTACTTCGCCTTGATGCGGAAGCCGTCGAGGATGCGGTTCTTGCAGGTGTCCGATCGGCGCCTGGTCCGCGGAGTGTGGCAGGAAGCAGGGCGGACCGTCGTGACCGAGCCGTGCTGAGGCTCGGGTGGGTGTGCTGGCCGTCGGGAGACCCGTTGGTGTGGCCCGACGGCCGTCGTCGTGTCCGGGGACGGTGTGGGGCGCATGCGTTCCATGATCTGACGGTCGCTCGGTCTCACAACAACGAGGGAAGGCATCGATCGTCCATCCCGAAGCGAGGCCGCTTCCTCTCCAAAAGGATTATGCTGCGGGCGAGTTGGATCATCGCGGGGGAGGCCACGGGGGTGATCGCGGGTCCGGAGGGGCACCGCGCTTGCCGGCACGGAACGGGCGCTGTCGGGAGCAGCGCTGCGTCCGGACGCGTCTTTCATCACCGCACGGTGGCGTTTGCGGCCGACGGCGGATGCGAGCAGATCGCTATTCCGTGTTTCCCCTGGTGACGACTGGTCCGGCCGGGATGGTGGCAGATCAATCGGATGGAGGAAGAAACCTGTGGAGCTGCAGCTGTGGGTCGAAGGGGACGATCCGGTCGAGGAGCTGGAGGATCTGGCGAACTGGCTGGGGCAAGAATCGGAGCTGCGGGGGCGGGTCAAGCCGGCTCCGGTGATCCCGGCGCAGGGAGAGCTCGGCGGGTTGCCCGAGGTCCTCATCGCAGTGCTGGGGGGCGGTGGCCTAGCCAGCGCGCTGGCAACATCCTTGGGCGCGTATCTGTCGCAGCCGCGGCGGCGTTCCGTCCGTATCAGGATGAAAGGGCCGGAGGGCCAGGAGGTCGAGGTGGACGCGCAGAGCGCGGGTGATGCGGAGCGCCTCCTGCAGATTGCATTGGGGAATGCGGAGGGCCTGCAGTGACGGGTCGTGGGATCGATCCAGCGCGGTCACGCATCGTTCTTCTCGGCTCCCCCTCGTACGAGGACGAGCAACTCGTAGACGTGCCTCAGATCTCGGCTAACCTCCGCGACTTGGCGGCCGTCCTCACCGCCCCCGAACTCGGCGGGTTCCCCGCAGAGTGCTGCGTCACCATCCCGCCGCAGGCGACCGGCCGGGCGATCGGCCAGATGTTGCATCAGGCGGCCGACGAGGCCGAGGACCTGCTGCTCTTCTACTTCGCGGGCCACGGGATTCCGGTTGGTCGCTCCCACGAGCTGTACCTCGCTCTCCACGACACCGCCGTGGACGCCGTGGAGTACAGCGCGCTGCGGTTCGACACAGTGCGAGGAACGTTCCTCGGCAGCAGGGCAAGAAACCGTGTGATCATCCTCGACAGCTGCTTCAGCGGTCGCGCCATTGGCACCACGCTGAGCGCTGGTCAGCAGGAAGTTCTCGGACAGCTCGACATCCAGGGGACCTACACCCTCACCTCGGCCCCGCCCAACAGCACAGCTCTGGTGCTGCCCGACGAGGAACACACGGCCTTCACCGGGCGACTCCTCGCTCTCCTGCGCGAAGGGGCCCCGCACCCCGGACCGCTGATCACCATGCAGGACATCTACCGCACCCTATGGGGCCGGTTCACGGCAGAACGGCTGCCGCTACCGCAGCAGAGGGGCACCGAGAATGCCGACCAGCTCGGGCTCGTCCAAAACCGCCTGGCAGGCACGGGTGATCCTCAAGCCGGCCCCTACCTTCCCCCGCTGTCGCCGACACACGGTTTCCACCCTGATTCCCTGACTCAACAACACGACAGGGCCGTCGACCTCATCGACGACGACCGCAGTGACGAAGCTATTGTCATACTCGAAAAGGTCGCCGAGTCACGTACCCACCTCTTGGGCGGCGAGCACCCGGACACTCTCGAATCCCTCTATCAGCTGGCTGCCGCCTACGGCAATGTTGGGCGCGATCAAGAGGCAGTTGACCTGGGCGAACGACTAGCTCAAGCGTGCGGTCGGGCGCTGGGACCTGAAGACCCCCTCACCCTCAACAGCCTCCATGACCTCGCTGTTTCCTTCACGCAGCTGGGCCGTGAGCAGGATGCGCTAGACCTCAGGGAACGGGTGGCCGAAGTCCGGACTCGCGTCCTGGGAGCAGACGACCCCGACACCCTCTGGGCCCTGCGCTACCTCGCCGCCTCTTACGGCCAAGTAGGACGGGTTCAGGAGGCGGTTGACCTATTTCAACGGGTGGCGCAAGCACAATCCCGTGTCCAGGGCGCCGATGATCCCGGCACCCTCGACACCTTCGAGTGCCTCGCCGCCCTTTACAGTGACATGGGCCGATACCAGGAAGCCGCGGACCTGCAAAAGAGAGTGGCCGAAGTCCGCACTCAAGTCCTGGGACCAGACGACCCCGACACCCTCGGCGCGTTGCACAATCTCGCTGACACCTACGGCCAAGCGGGACGGGTTCAGGAGGCGGTCGACCTATTTCAACGGGTGGCGCAAGCACAATCCCGCGTCCTGGGCGCCGATGATCCCGGCACCCTCGACACCTTTGAGTGCCTCGCCGTCCTTTACAGTGACATGGACCGGCACCAGGAAGCCGCGGACCTGCAAAGGCGGGTGGCCGAGGCCCGCGCCCGCGTTCTGGGACCTGAAGATCCCGACACGCTCGAAGCGCTTCATATGCTCGCCCTGTTCTGCTCACGGATCGGAGCCGACCAAGAAGCACTGGATCTTGATGAACGGGTGGCCGAGGCTCGCACGCGCGTTCTGGGCCCCGAAGATCCCGACACCCTCGAAACCCTCCACCACCTCGCTCTTTCGTATGGCGTGGCAGGACGCGATCAGGAGGCAGTGAGTCTGGGCGAGCGGGTAGCTGAGGCCCGTACCCGCGTCCTGGGCCCCGAAGACCCCGAAACCCTCAACACGCTTTACTGCCTCGCTCTCGCATACCACTCGGCAGGACGCGATCAGGAGGCAGTGAATCTGGGCGAGTGGGTGGCCGAGGCTCGCACGCGCGTCCTGGGTCCCGAAGACCCCGACACCCTTCGCGTGCTCGACTCCCTTGTCGAGTTCTACAGCGACATGGGCCGCTATGGAAGTGCAGTGAGGATGGAGAAGCGGGCAAAGGCGGCTCGCGCACAGGCCAGCACGAGGTGACAGCCACGAAGGCGTACCGCTGAGGGATGTCACCGGGCTGCAGCGCGCACGACATGGGCCCGGTCAGCCCCCGGCACGAAGTAGCCGTAGGGGTGTTGCCGGGCGCGTTTGTAGGTGTCGAGCGTGTGCGTGAAGTCGCACAGGCGCTGGGTGCGGGGCCGGTTGAAGAGGAGATTGTTCGGAGCATGACTGCAGTTGCCGGTGGGTGATGAGGCAGCAGGCCAGTTTGAGGAAGGCTTCGTGGATGTCGGCTCGGCGTTCCCAGCGGCCGCGGAGTCGGCGGAAGCCGTGCAGCCAGGCGAAGGTTCGCTCCACGACCCATCGGTAGACGCCAAGTCCGGTGCCGTGACGGGTGTTTCGGCGAGCGATGGCGGCCACGATGCCGCGGGCTTGGATCTGGTCACGGTAGATGTCGTGGTCGTAGCCGCGGTCGGCGAAGAGCGAGTCGGGCTTGCGTCGGGGGTGACCGACCCAGTCGCGGATAGGTGGGATCGCGTCAAGCAGGGGCAGCAGCTGGGTGACATCGTTGCGGTTGCCGCCGGTGAGGATGACGGCGAGCGGGGTTCCGTGTCCGTCGGTGATCACGTGGTGCTTGGAGCTGGCCCGGCCCCGGTTGACCGGCGAGGGGCCCGTGTGGATCCCCCTTTTAGAGCCCTGACGTGGGAGGCGTCGACCACGCAGCGGGACCAGTCGAGCCGGGCGGCCGCATTCAGTTCGGCCAACAGCACCTCGTGCAGCCGCTGCCAGACGCCGGCCTCATTCCAGTCCCGCAGCCGGCGCCAGCACGTCATGCCCGAGCCGAAGCCGAGCTCCTGTGGGAGGTGTTCCCACTGGATGTCGGTGTGCAGGACGTACAGGATCCCGCACAGCACCTGGCGGTCCGGGATCGGCCGACGGCCGGGGTACCGGAACCGCCGCTCCTTCTTCGGCAACAGCGGCTCGGTCCGCTCCCAGAGGTCGTCCGGCACGATCCATGGTGAAGTCCCCACGCCCCGGACAACGCCCAACTGCCGTGCCAGGCACGGCTATCTGGTGCGATGCACCTCATTGTGTTAGCCGTTCTAAGACTTCAGATGGTTGGGTAAGAGCACTGATTCGTAACTAGTGGGGCGCCGTTGGGGCGTTGTCTGGTCATGGGTGGGGTGATTTCAGCAGATGATCCGCAGTGGATCGAGCCGTGCGTAGGGCTGAGTCCGCCACAGTTCAACCGGCTGGTCGCATTGGTGCGGCGTCGTGGTGGTGATGATGTCCAGAGTGGTCGACCGTGGCGATTACCGCTGGCTGATTGGGTGTCGCTGGTAGCAACGTACTGGCGCACGAACCTGACATTGCGGCAGCTGGCGCTGCTGTTCGGGATCTCGAAGTCGGCCGCGGACCGGACCCTGGACCACCTCGCGCCGCTGCTGGCGATCTCGCCGGTCCGCCACAAACGCGAGGACACTGAGGCTTTGCCAACTTGCGCTGCGAGGCGGGCTGTTGAGCTGACACGTGGGTGAAGCCCCTGGTAGACGGGTTCACGACCAAGATTCCCTCGCCCGACCAGAGGCTTCGTGTGCTTGTCTACCCGTGTGGCCTGG
>NZ_JAAGMG010000024.1 GCF_010548525.1 Streptomyces sp. SID14478 | reverse complement strand
AGTGAGGCCGAGCTGCGGGGCGACTGGGTGCGCGCGCACCTCGCGGCGGCCGGATACGAGGGCCCCGCCGACTCCGTCCAGGCGATCAAGGTCCTGCGGACCGCGGAGCCCGCCCTGAGCCTGTACGCGGCGGTCCGCCTGGCGAAGGATGCGGAGGCGGCCGAGCGCCCCTGACGTCAGGGGCGGTCAGCCGCCGAGCCGCTCCACCAGCCAGTCCGCAGCGTCCGGCAGCCACGCGTCCCGTACGTTGCCGAGCAGGTGGTCCCCGCCGGGCACCGACATGTAGACGGCGCCCGGGGCCCCGGCCGCGAGGCGCGCGCCGTTCTCCACGCCGGGGATCACGTCGTCCGCGCCGTCGACCACGAGCAGCGGCACCGCGATGCGCGCCGCCGCGCCCCGCAGGTCGACACGGGCGAGGAACTCCCGTGCGGCGTCCGCCGATCCGGCCCGCTGGGTGAGCGTCTCCCGGACGAAGGGCACCGTGTCGTCCCAGCCGGTGATCCGGGACGGCCCGCTGACCGTGACGGCCGCGCGGATCCGCGGTTCGTGGGCCGTGCTCCATGCCGCGTAATAGCCGCCGAGGCTGAGCCCGACGACGCCGACAGGGACCGGGCCGAGGCGCTCGTGCAGCGCGTCGACGACGCGGGCCAGCACCTTGTCGTAGTCGGCGGTGACCGTCGTCGTGGCCGCTCGGACGCCCTGGCCGGGGCCGTCCATCGTGAACACGGCGCTGCCGCGCGCGAGCAGGGCCTCGGTGACGTCGTGGAACTCCTCCTTGGACGAGTCCAGGCCCGGGACCACGACGACCACCCCGCGGGCCGCGTTCCGGGCGCCGCGCAGCCGGCCCGCGTACGACGCGTCGTCGATGCGTACGGCGTCGGGTTCGAGGAGGGCGAGCGCGCGGTCCATCGCCGCGTCGGCCGACGCGGCGGCGTCCGCGGCCAGTTCGCGGTCGGGGTGGGGCAG
>NZ_JAAGMG010000907.1 GCF_010548525.1 Streptomyces sp. SID14478 | reverse complement strand
CAGCAGCCCGCGCCGCTTCAGCCGCGACACCGCCGAGCGCACCGACGGCGCGTCGACCCCGGCGGCGCCGAGCAGCCGGATCAGTTCGGCGACCGGGACGGGGCCCGGGAAGCCGCGCCCGTAGGCCCCGTACAGCGTGACGATGAGGGAGCGCGGGGTGTGGGGGTGGCGGGGGTGCGGGATCTGCTCGGACACGTGATCACTGTACGGTTCGGGGCGCATCCGCAGCCGGTGGCGCAGGCTCCCGCAGCCGGAACCGCTGGAGCTTGCCGGTGGCCGTGCGCGGCAGCGCGTCCAGGAAGACGATCTCCCGCGGGCACTTGTACGGCACCAGCTCCGCCTTCACGAACTCCCGCAGCCCCTCCGGGTCCCGGCGCGCCCCTTGCCGCAGCACCACGTACGCGACCACGACGGAGCCGCGCGCCTCGTCGGGCCGCCCGACGACCGCCGCCTCCGTGACGTCCGGGTGGTGAAGGAGCGCGTCCTCCACCTCGGGGCCGGGGATATTGTACCCGGCGGAAATGATCATGTCGTCGGCGCGGGCGACGTAGCGGAAGTAGCCGTCGGGGTCGCGGACGTAGGTGTCGCCGGTGACGTTCCAGCCGTGGCGCACGTACGTCGTCTGCCGCTCGTCGGCGAGATAGCGGCAGCCGACCGGGCCGCGCACGGCGAGCAACCCCGGTTCCCCGTCCGGGAGTTCGGCGCCGTCGGCGTCGATGATCCGGGCCTGCCAGCCGGGCACCGCGCGGCCCGTCGCGCCCGGCCGGATCGCGTCGTCGGCGGCGGAGATGAAGATGTGCAGCAGTTCGGTGGCGCCGATGCCGTTGATGATCCGCAGTCCGGTCGCCTCCTGCCAGGCGTGCCAGGTGGCGGCGGGCAGGTTCTCCCCGGCGGAGACGCAGCGCCGCAGGGAGGACAGGTCGTGGCGGCCGGGCTCCGCGAGCATCGCCCGGTACGCCGTCGGCGCGGTGAACAGCACCGAGACCCCGTACGCGGAGATCGCGGGCAACAGCTGGCGCGGGCCCGCCTGTTCGAGGAGCAGCGCGGAGGCGCCGGCGCGCAGCGGGAACACCACGAGACCACCGAGCCCGAACGTGAAGCCCAGCGGCGGACTGCCCGTGAACACGTCGTCCGGCGTCGGCCGCAGGACGTGTCGTGCGAACGTGTCGGCGATGGCGAGGACGTCCCGGTGGAAGTGCATGCAGCCCTTGGGGCGTCCGGTCGTCCCCGAGGTGAAGGCGATCAGGGCCACGTCGTCGTCGGCGGTCGCCACGGCCTCGTAGGACGACGGCTTCCGGGCGGCCCGGTGCAGCAGGTCGTCGGGCCCCTCGCCGCCGAACGGGGTGATCCGCAGCCCCGGCGCCTCCGCCTTCACCAGATCGTCCACCGACCGTGCGTCGCACAGCGCGTGCCGCACCTGCGCGATCTCGCACATCGTCGCCAGCTCGGCCGGCCGCGACTGCGCGAGCACGGTCACGGCGATGCCGCCCGCCTTCATCACGGCGAGCCAACAGGCCGCCAGCTGCGGGGTGGTGGGGCCGCGCAGCAGTATCCGGTTGCCGGGCACCACCCCGAGGTCCTCGGTCAGGACGTGCGCGATGCGGTCCACCGTCGCCTGCAACTCGCCGTACGACCACGAGGGTTGACCGGGGGCGTGGAAGGCGGGCCGGTCCGCGCCGTGGCGGCGCACCGTCGCGTCGAGCAGCTCGGCGCCGCAGTTGAGCCGCTGCGGATAGTGCACCTCGGGCAGGTCGAAGGCGAGGCGCGGCCACAGGTCGGCGGGCGGCAGATGGTCGCGCGCGAAGGTGTCGGTGTGGGCGGACGGGTGCAGGGTCATCTGGGGCGCCCCCTTGCCGGTGCCGTGCCCGGCTCGCATGCCATGGCGTGGTCGCGCATCGAGCGTATCGTGATGGTGACGACAGTCAACGGGGCGCGATACGGTTCCGTGGGAGAGGTGGCCGGCCCGGCCGTCCGCCCGGAGAGGAGCACCGGTACATGGGGACTTTCTCGCTCGCACCCGACCGGCTCGCCTGGTGTGCCGAGCTGCGCACGCTCGCCGGGCAGCGGCTCGCCCCGCTGGCCGACAAGGGCGAACCGGGCCGCGTCAACCGCCCGCTCGTCGCGGCCCTCGGTGAACTCGGCCTGCTGGAGCGCCTGTTCACGTCCGGCGCGCTCGACCTCTGCCTGATGCGGGAGTCGCTGGCCCGCGTCTGCACCGAGGCGGAGACCGCCCTCGCACTACAAGGGCTCGGGGCGCACCCCGTGCACGCCCACGGCACGAAGGAGCAGCGCGAGCGGTGGCTGCCCGAGGTGGGGGCGGGCCGGGCGGTCGCCGCGTTCGCGCTGAGCGAGCCGGGCGCCGGGTCGGACGCCGCCGCCCTTGCCCTGCGCGCCGACGAGGACACGGCGGGCTGGCGGCTGACCGGCGAGAAGTGCTGGATCTCGAACGCGCCGGAGGCCGACTTCTACACCGTCTTCGCCCGCACGGGCGGGGCCGGTTCCGCAGCCCGCGGCGTCACCGCCTTCCTGGTCCCCGCCGACCGGCCGGGCCTGACCGGAGCGCCTCTCGACATGCTCTCCCCGCACCCCATCGGCTCCCTCGCCTTCGACGGCGTACCGGTGACCGCGGACGACGTGCTCGGCGAGACCGGCGGCGGGTTCCGGGTCGCCATGCACACCCTGAACCTGTTCCGGCCCAGCGTCGGCGCGTTCGCCGTCGGCATGGCGCAGGCGGCCCTCGACGCGACGCTCGCGCACACCGCCGAACGGGAGGCGTTCGGCGGTACGTTGAAGGACCTCCAGACCGTCGCCCACCAGGTCGCGGACATGGCGGTACGCGTCGAGTCGGCCCGCCTGATGGTGTACGCGGCAGCATCCGCGTACGACGAGGGCGCGGACGGGGTGCCCCGCCGGGCCGCGATGGCGAAGCTCCTCGCGACCGAGACGGCACAGCAAGTCGTCGACGCAGCGGTCCAGTTGCACGGGGCGCGGGCGCTGCGCCGCGGCCACCTCCTGGAGCACCTCTACCGCGAAGTACGCGCACCCCGCATCTACGAGGGTGCCACCGAGGTCCAACGCGCCATCATCGCCCGCGAGTTGTACAAGGAGACCGCAGGATGAACCCTGACCTCCACCGGGTGAACCCGCCCGAGCTCTCCCCGCCCACCGGTTTCTCGCACGCCGTCGTCGCCACCGGGAGCCGCCTGGTCCTGCTGGCCGGCCAGACCTCCCTGGACGCCGACGGAAAAGTCGTCGGCGCGACCCTGCCCGCGCAGTTCACCCGCGCCCTGACGAACCTGCTCACCGCCCTGCGGCACGCGGGCGGCACCCCGGCCGACCTCGCGCGCGTCACGGTCTACGCGACGGACGTCTCGGACTACCGGACCCACGCCGGTGAACTCGGCCGCATCTGGCGGGAGTTGGCGGGACGCGACTATCCGGCGATGGCGGTGATCGGTGTCAGCCGCCTCTGGGACGAACAGGCACTGGTCGAACTGGACGGCACAGCGGTCCTGCCCTGAGACGACCGGCGGCCTACGCCCGGGTGTCGTCGCGGAAGGCGGTGAGGATCTGTTCGGCGGCGAGGGCCGGGGTGAGGGTGCCGTCCTTGACGTGCTGTTCGAGGGCGGGGGCGAGGGCGCGGACGGCGGGGTGCGCGTGGAGGTGGTCGAGGAGGGTGTCGTGGACCATGGTCCAGGTCCAGTCGACTTGCTGGTCGCGGCGGCGGGTGGTGAGTCGGCCGGTGGTGTCCAGGTGGGTGTGGTGGGCTTCGAGGCGTTCTCGGAGGGTGTCGAGGCCGGTGCCGTTCTGGGCGCTGCAGGTGAGGACGGGCGGCGTCCAGGCGGCGTCGGCCCCCGTGCCGGGGTCGGTGTGGGCGTGGTGGAGCAGGCGCAGGGCGTGGGTGAGTTCGCGGGCTGCGGCGCGGGCGTCGGGTTCGTGGGGGCCGTCCGCCTTGTTGACGGCGATGAGGTCGGCGAGTTCGAGGACGCCTTTCTTGATGCCTTGGAGCTGGTCGCCGGTGCGGGCGAGGGTGAGCAGGAGGAAGGTGTCGACCATGTCGGCGACGGTGGTCTCGGACTGTCCGACGCCGACGGTTTCGACGAGGACCACGTCGTGGCCCGCGGCTTCCATGATGATGATGGATTCGCGGGTGGCTTTGGCGACACCGCCCAGGGTGCCTGCGCTGGGGGAGGGGCGGATGAAGGCGTGGGGGTGGGCGGCGAGGCGTTCCATGCGGGTCTTGTCGCCGAGGATGGAGCCGTGAGTGCGGGTGGAGGAGGGGTCGACGGCGAGGACGGCGACGTGATGTCCGCGGTCGATGAGGTGGGTGCCGAACGCGTCGATGAAGGTGGATTTGCCGACGCCGGGGACGCCGGTGATGCCGATGCGCCGGGCGTGTCCGCTGTGGGGGAGCAGCGCGGTGAGGAGGCGTTGTGCGAGGGCGCGGTGGTGGGGGCGGGTGGACTCGACGAGGGTGATCGCGCGGGCGACCAGGGCCCGGTTGTTGTCGAGGACGCCCTTGACGTAGGTGTCGAGGTCCAGGGGCATGTGCTCACCGGCTGACGTAGGTGTCGAGATCGAGGGCCATGGCGTTCAGAGGGTGTCGTGGCCGAGGTCGGCCGCGAGACGTTCGATGAGGTCGTGGGCGGCGTCGGGGATGACGGTGCCGGGTGGGAAGACGGCGGCGGCGCCCATGTCGAGGAGCGTGGGGATGTCGTGCGGGGGGATGACGCCGCCGACGACGATCATGATATCGCCGCGTCCTTCGTGGGTGAGGGCGTGGCGCAGTGCGGGCACGAGCGTGAGGTGTCCGGCGGCGAGGGAGGAGACGCCGACGATGTGGACGTCGGCCTCGACGGCTTGGCGGGCGACTTCGTCGGGGGTCTGGAAGAGGGGACCGACGTCGACGTCGAAGCCGAGGTCGGCGAAGGCGGTGGCGATGACCTTCTGGCCGCGGTCGTGGCCGTCCTGACCCATTTTGGCGACGAGGATGCGGGGGCGGCGGCCTTCGGCCTCGGCGAAGGCGTCGATGCGGGTGCGGGTGCGGTCCAGGCGGGGGGTGGGGCCGGTCTCGTTGCGGTAGACGCCGGAGAGCGTACGGATCTGCCCGGAGTGGCGTTGGTAGACCTTTTCCAGGGCGGAGGAGATCTCGCCGACGGTGGCGTGCGCGCGGGCCGCCCGCACGGCCAGCTCAAGGAGGTTGCCGTCGCCTCCGGCCGCGCGGGTCAGTGCGTCGAGGGCGTGCCGGCAGGCCGCGTCGTCGCGGTCCGCGCGCAGCCGCTGGAGCTTGGCGAGTTGCTGCGTGCGTACGGAGGTGTTGTCGACGGCGAGGACGTCGACGTGGGCGTCGGTGGTGACGCGGTATTTGTTGACGCCGATGACGGGCTGGCGTCCGGAGTCGATGCGTGCCTGGGTGCGGGCGGCGGCTTCCTCGACGCGGAGTTTGGGGATGCCGGCGTTGATGGCCTGGGCCATGCCGCCCGCGGTCTCGACTTCCTGGATGTGCTGCCAGGCGCGGCGGGCGAGGTCGTGGGTGAGCTTTTCGATGTAGGCGCTGCCGCCCCAGGGGTCGATGACACGGGTGGTGCCGGATTCCTGCTGGAGCAGGAGCTGGGTGTTGCGGGCGATGCGGGCGGAGAAGTCGGTGGGCAGGGCGAGGGCTTCGTCCAGGGCGTTGGTGTGCAGGGACTGGGTGTGGCCCTGGGTGGCGGCCATGGCCTCCACGCAGGTGCGGGTGACGTTGTTGTAGACGTCCTGGGCGGTCAGGGACCAGCCGGAGGTCTGGGAATGGGTGCGCAGGGACAGCGATTTGGGGTTCTGCGGGTGGAACTGGTTGACGAGTTTCGCCCAGAGCAGGCGGGCGGCGCGGAGCTTGGCGATCTCCATGAAGAAGTTCATGCCGATGCCCCAGAAGAAGGACAGGCGGGGGGCGAACGCGTCGATGTCGAGGCCCGCCTGGCGTCCGGCGCGCAGGTATTCGACGCCGTCGGCGAGGGTGTAGGCGAGTTCGAGGTCGGCGGTCGCGCCGGCTTCCTGGATGTGGTAGCCGGAGATGGAGATCGAGTTGTAGCGGGGCATGTGCTGGGAGGTGTAGGCGAAGATGTCGGAGATGATCCGCATCGACGGCTTCGGCGGGTAGATGTAGGTGTTGCGGACCATGAACTCCTTGAGGATGTCGTTCTGGATGGTCCCGGCCAGTTTCTGCGGCGGCACGCCCTGTTCCTCGGCGGCGACGATGTAGAGGGCGAGGACCGGCAGGACGGCGCCGTTCATGGTCATGGAGACGGTCATCTTGTCGAGGGGGATGCCGTCGAAGAGCTGGCGCATGTCGAGGATGGAGTCGATGGCGACGCCCGCCATGCCGACGTCGCCGGTGACGCGGGGATGGTCGCTGTCGTAGCCGCGGTGGGTGGGCAGGTCGAACGCGATCGACAGGCCCTTCTGCCCGGCGGCGAGGTTACGGCGGTAGAAGGCGTTGGACTCCTGGGCGGTGGAGAACCCCGCGTACTGGCGGATCGTCCACGGCTGGTTCACGTACATCGTCGGATACGGGCCCCGCAGGAACGGGGCGAGACCGGGACGGGTGTCGAGGAAGTCCAGCCCTTCCAGGTCGTGGCCGGTGTAGAGAGGCTTGACCGTGATGCCTTCGGGGGTCTCCCACAGCAAGTCGTCACCGTCAGCGGCCTGCTTGACGGCGTCACGCCACTCATCAAGACCCGGGCCGTGAGCGGGGGTTCCCAGATCGACCCCGGAGAAGTCGGGGACGGCGGGTCCGGAAGGGCTGGTCATCGGGACACTCCCATGCGGTCAAGGGTGGTGGACAGCACGGCCACGGCATCGCAGCCCGCGAAGACGTAGGTGTCGACCCCGGCGTACGAGCCGGGACGCCCGGCGAGGAACACATGCGAAGCACCGGCCGACCGCACCGACTCGGCTTCTGATTCCGCCAGTTCGGCATACAGGGCGTCGCTGGAGCACAGGCAGACCTCGCTCGCTCCGCTGTCCTCGAAGGTGCCGTCGGTGACGGGCTCGATCCCGCCGGCCTGGAACAGGTTGGCGGCGAAAGTCAGCCGCGCGGTATGCGCCGCGGCGGGGCCCAGCGTCGCCAGGAACACCCGCGGCCTGGCGCCCGTGGCGGCCAGATGTGCGTCCGAGCGGGCCCGCAGCACCTCGAACGCCTCGTCCCGGCGCACCCGCGGCAGCCCACCCGGCAACGGGGCAGGCGCCGGCTCACGTACCACCGGCCTCTCGGCGAGATCGGGGAACTCGCTGACCCCGGTGACGGGTTCACGCCGTGTCGCCAGCCGCGCGCTGCGCACCGCCCACGTCGCCGCCAGACGGTCGCCCACCAGCCCGGACCGCAGCGCCGCCGCCTGCCCGCCCGCCGCCTCGATCTCCTGGAAGAACTCCCAGGCGGCGTGGGCGAGTTCGTCAGTCAGCCGTTCCACGTACCAGGAGCCGCCGGCCGGGTCGATCACCCGCGCCAGATGCGACTCCTCCACCAGAATCGTCGACGTGTTCCGCGCGATCCGCCGGGCGAACGCATCCGGCAGCCCCAGCGCCTCATCGAAAGGCAGCACCGTCACCGCGTCCGCGCCGCCCACCCCCGCACTCAGCGTCGCGATCGTGGTCCGCAGCATGTTCACCCACGGATCACGCCGGCTCATCATCACCGGCGACGTCACCGCATGCTGCACCTGCGCCCCCGCCCCCGGCGCCCCGCACACCTGCGCCACCCGCGCCCACAGCCGCCGTGCGGCCCGTAGCTTCGCGATCGTCAGGAACTGATCGGCACTCGCCGCGTACCGGAACTCCAGCTGCCCGCAGGCCTGTTGCACACTCAGCCCGCCCGCCACCAGTGCCCGCAGATAGCCGACAGCCGTCGCCAGCGACGCCCCCAGCTCCTGCGCCGCCGATCCGCCCGCCTCGTGGTACGCCAGCGCATCGACCGTCAGCGCCCGCAGCCCCGGATACCGTGCCGTGCACGCCCCGGCCAGCTCCACCACCGGGGCAAGGTCGTAGGCCTGCCCGGTACGCGCCTCGAAACCCAGCGGATCCCCGCCCAGATTCCCCCGCGCCGCCTCCGGCGCCACGCCCAATTCGCCGTACAGGGCCAGCAGTTCGGCCGCCGCGGCTTCGGTGTCGGGGCCCGCGTCCAGCACCACCGGCGCCAGATCGAGGAACACCCCCTCCAGAGCCGCACCCAGCGAGGTGAGCGGGATGCCGGCCCCGCCGACGGTCAGCCACAGGGACGACGCCCCGTTCTCCAGATCGGCAAGGACCTCCCCCTCGCCGGGCGGAACGGTGTGCCGCTGGCGTACGTCCCAGCCGCCCACCGCATTCCCGGCCGCCCGTCCGCTCCGCACGAACGGCGCGAACCCCGGCAGCCCCGGATCCGGCACGTCGTCGCGCGCGGTATACAGAGGCCGAGTACGCAACTCGCCCTCCACCGCGGTGGACAGGGCGTCTTCCGCTTCGCCGGCCGAGACTTCCTTGCCCGCCTTGCGCAGGACACCTGCGACCAGGTGCTGCCACTGCTCATGCGTCGCGTCAGGAAACTCGGCCGCCAAAGAGAACTCGTCGTCAGGCAGAACCGTCATGCCCGGGAGGCTAGAGCGGCTCCCTAGAGTGCCAGCAGGACGGCCCTTGCGCGGACCCGAGTGCGCGACGCCCGCCGACCCCGGTCAGCCGCCGGGCGGCTCTCGCACGGAGGAGAGCCGCCCGGTGCCTCGGGCATCACCCGGGCATCAGATGTCGCGGAACGTCTCGATCTGCGCCCCGACGGAGTTGAGCCGCTCCGCCAGATCCTCGTAACCGCGGTTGATGACGTACACGTTGCGCAGCACCGAGGTGCCCTCGGCCGCCATCATCGCGAGCAGGACGACGACCGCCGGGCGCAGCGCCGGCGGGCACATCATCTCGGCGGCCCGCCAGCGGGTCGGACCCTCCACCAACACCCGGTGCGGGTCGAGGAGTTGGAGCCGCCCGCCGAGCCGGTTCAGGTCGGTGAGGTAGATGGCCCGGTTGTCGTAGACCCAGTCGTGGATCAGGGTCTTGCCCTGGGCGGCCGCGGCGATCGCCGCGAAGAACGGGACGTTGTCGATGTTCAGGCCCGGGAACGGCATCGGGTGGATCTTGTCGATCGGCGCCTCCAGCTTGGAGGGGCGCACGGTGAGGTCGATGAGACGCGTGCGGCCGTTGTCGGCGAAGTACTCCGCGGTCCGGTCGTGGTCGAGCCCCATCTCCTCCAGGACGGCCAGCTCGATCTCCAGGAACTCGATCGGCACGCGCCTGACGGTCAGCTCGGACTCCGTGACGACCGCGGCGGCCAGCAGGCTCATCGCCTCGACCGGGTCCTCGGACGGCGAGTAGTCGACGTCGACGTCGATGTGCGGCACGCCGTGCACGGTCAGGGTCGTCGTGCCGACGCCCTCGACGCGGACACCGAGCGCCTCCAGGAAGAAGCACAGGTCCTGGACCATGTAGTTCGAGGAGGCGTTGCGGATCACCGTCGTGCCGGCGGAGCGGGCCGCGGCCAGCAGCGCGTTCTCGGTCACGGTGTCGCCGCGCTCGGTCAGCACGATCGGGCGGTCCGGCGCGACGTCCGGCTGCACCTCGGCGTGGTAGAGCCCCTCGGTGGCCGTGATGTCCAGGCCGAACCGGCGCAGCGCGATCATGTGCGGCTCGATCGTGCGGGTGCCGAGGTCGCAGCCGCCCGCGTACGGCAGCTTGAAGCGGTCCATGCGGTGCAGCAGCGGGCCGAGGAACATGATGATCGAGCGGGTGCGGCGGGCCGCCTCCGCGTCGATGGCGCCCATGTCGATGTCGGCGGGCGGCACGATCTCCAGGTCCACGCCCTCGTTGATCCAACGGGTGCGCACGCCGATGGAGTTGAGGACCTCCAGGAGGCGGTAGACCTCCTCGATGCGGGCGACCCGGCGCAGGACCGTGCGGCCCTTGTTGAGCAGCGATGCGCACAGCAGTGCCACGCACGCGTTCTTGCTCGTCTTGACGTCGATCGAGCCGGACAGGCGGCGACCGCCGACCACCCGCAGGTGCATCGGACCGGCGTAGCCCAGAGAGACGATCTCACTGTCCAGGGCTTCGCCAATTCGGGCGATCATCTCAAGACTGATGTTTTGGTTTCCGCGCTCGATGCGGTTCACGGCGCTCTGGCTGGTGCCGAGCGCCTCGGCAAGCTGCGTCTGCGTCCAGCCCCGGTGCTGACGGGCGTCGCGGATGAGCTTGCCGATGCGTACGAGGTAGTCGTCTGCCATAGCGGCAGGCTATCTCAGATATGAGATGACGCATGTCGGGGGGTCCAAGTGGGCGAACCCCCTTGACGGGGCCTCAGTGACGCTTGCTCGTCTTGGTCCGGCGCCAGCCGAAGGGGCCCGGCAGGTCCTTGGACGTCGTGCTGCGGCCGGTGCTGCTGCGCGTGTGGCGCGTGCCGCCCGGACCCTTGGTCGTGACCGACCACGACTTGCGGTTGATGTTGAGACGCACTCCCGGCAGGATTCGGAAGCTCTTGCGGAATGTGAGCGGCATGAGGGGATTCCTTCCGTGGCGTGCCCTCCGGATACCCCGCCGCGTCCCGATCAGTCGAGAGCAATCACGGCTCCGGCCCGGCGTGCGCCACCGGCCCGGGGAGGGGGCGGGCGCGATCGGGGCCTTTTCCCGCCGGCCCAACCGGCCCGTTCCGGCGCCCTGTTGATCGACTGCGGCACGGGCAACGGCGGCGAGAACCGGCAGGGCAACGACCCGGGAACGGGCCGAACGCGGAGTCCACCCTTGAGGCCGCCGCCCGCGAGCTGTCCGGTGGGGCCGCCTCCGGACGACACGGCCTCCAGCAGGCGCACCCGGCTACCGAAGGGCGAGACGGCCGGCACCTCGCTCCGCGGCGTGCCTGTGCGACCGTCGGCCACTCCTTCTCCCTGGCCGTGGCGAAGGGGCTGGGCCGTGCGGGCGACGGGGGCCTGAAGGGGCGCCCCTCGCCGGCCCCCGCGTAGCCGCCGGTGCCAGCGCTGGTGTCCGTCCGCGTCGCGTACGACGATGGAGAGACGTGACATAGGACATGGCAGGGGTACGCGCTTGGTTGCGCGCAGGGGTCATGTACTAGAGTTATCTCGACATCGAGATATCTGCCGAGGCGTACCGCAGCCGCAGGGCATCGTCGGTCGGCCGGTAAGGGTTACCTAACTTAGCCTTACCTTAGCGGATCGGCAACGCGTCGTGGCGGCAGGATGTGGTGGAACGCGCACATATATGAAGGAGACTGTCGTGTCGGCGAACAGCTTCGACGCCCGCAGCACGCTGCGCGTGGGCGACGAGTCGTACGAGATCTTCAGGCTGGACAAGGTCGAGGGCTCTGCTCGCCTTCCCTACAGCCTCAAGGTCCTTCTGGAGAACCTGCTCCGCACCGAGGACGGCGCGAACATCACCGCCGACCACATCCGTGCGATCGGCGGCTGGGACTCCCAGGCCCAGCCCTCGCAGGAGATCCAGTTCACGCCGGCCCGCGTGATCATGCAGGACTTCACCGGCGTGCCCTGTGTCGTCGACCTCGCCACCATGCGTGAGGCCGTCAAGGAGCTCGGCGGCGACGCGGACAAGGTCAACCCGCTCTCCCCGGCCGAGCTGGTCATCGACCACTCCGTCATCGCGGACAAGTTCGGCACGAAGGACGCCTTCGGCCAGAACGTCGAGCTGGAGTACGGCCGCAACAAGGAGCGCTACCAGTTCCTGCGCTGGGGCCAGACCGCGTTCGACGACTTCAAGGTCGTCCCGCCGGGCACCGGCATCGTCCACCAGGTCAACATCGAGCACCTGGCCCGTACGGTCATGGTCCGTAACGGCCAGGCCTACCCCGACACCCTGGTCGGCACCGACTCGCACACCACGATGGTCAACGGCCTGGGCGTCCTGGGCTGGGGCGTCGGCGGCATCGAGGCCGAGGCCGCGATGCTCGGCCAGCCGGTCTCCATGCTCATCCCGCGCGTCGTCGGCTTCAAGCTGACCGGTGAGCTCAAGCCGGGCACCACCGCCACCGACCTGGTGCTGACGATCACCGAGATGCTGCGCAAGCACGGCGTCGTCGGCAAGTTCGTCGAGTTCTACGGCGAGGGCGTCGCCGCCACCTCCCTCGCGAACCGCGCCACCATCGGCAACATGTCGCCGGAGTTCGGCTCGACCGCCGCGATCTTCCCGATCGACGGCGAGACGATCAACTACCTGAAGCTGACCGGCCGCTCCGAGCAGCAGGTCGCGCTCGTCGAGGCGTACGCCAAGGAGCAGGGCCTCTGGCTCGACCCGGCCGCCGAGCCCGACTTCTCCGAGAAGCTGGAGCTGGACCTCTCCACGGTCGTCCCGTCGATCGCCGGTCCCAAGCGCCCGCAGGATCGCATCGTCCTCGCCAACGCCGCGCAGCAGTTCGCCGTCGACGTGCGCAACTACGTCGCCGACGACGAGGAGGCCGGCAAGGAGTCCTTCCCGGCGTCCGACGCCCCGGCGCACACCAACGGAGTCCCGTCGAACCCGGTCACCGTGACCGCCCCCGACGGCTCGACGTACGAGCTCGACCACGGCGCCGTCACCGTCGCCGCGATCACCTCCTGCACCAACACGTCGAACCCGTACGTGATGGTCGCCGCCGCGCTCGTCGCGAAGAAGGCCGTCGAGAAGGGCCTGACCCGCAAGCCGTGGGTCAAGACCACCCTCGCCCCGGGCTCCAAGGTCGTCACCGACTACTTCGACAAGGCGGGGCTCACCCCCTACCTCGACAAGGTCGGCTTCAACCTCGTCGGCTACGGCTGCACCACCTGCATCGGCAACTCGGGCCCGCTGCCCGAGGAGGTCTCGAAGGCCGTCAACGACCACGACCTCGCCGTGACGTCGGTCCTCTCCGGCAACCGGAACTTCGAGGGCCGCATCAACCCCGACGTCAAGATGAACTACCTGGCGTCCCCGCCGCTGGTCGTCGCGTACGCCCTCGCCGGTTCGATGAAGGTCGACATCACGAAGGACGCGCTCGGCGTGGACCAGGACGGCAAGCCCGTCCACCTCGCCGACATCTGGCCGACCGAGGCCGAGGTCAACGACGTCGTCGCCAACTCCATCGGCGAGGACATGTTCAACAAGTCCTACTCCGACGTGTTCGCCGGTGACGCCCAGTGGCAGTCGCTGCCGATCCCGACCGGCAACACCTTCGAGTGGGACAGCGAGTCGACCTACGTCCGCAAGCCCCCGTACTTCGAGGGCATGACGATGGAGACCACCCCGGTCTCCGACATCACGGGCGCCCGCGTGCTCGCCAAGCTCGGCGACTCGGTGACGACGGACCACATCTCGCCCGCCGGTGCCATCAAGGCCGACACCCCGGCCGGCAAGTACCTCACGGAGCACGGCGTCGAGCGCCGTGACTTCAACTCCTACGGCTCGCGCCGTGGCAACCACGAGGTCATGATCCGCGGCACGTTCGCCAACATCCGCCTGCGCAACCAGATCGCGCCGGGCACCGAGGGCGGCTACACCCGCGACTTCACGAAGGACGACGCCCCCGTCTCCTTCATCTACGACGCCTCGCGCAACTACATCGAGCAGGGCACCCCGCTGGCCATCCTGGCCGGCAAGGAGTACGGCTCGGGTTCGTCGCGCGACTGGGCCGCCAAGGGCACCGCGCTGCTCGGCGTCAAGGCCGTCATCGCCGAGTCGTACGAGCGCATCCACCGCTCGAACCTCATCGGCATGGGCGTCCTGCCGCTGCAGTTCCCGGAGGGCCAGACCGCCGAGACCCTCGGCCTGACCGGCGAGGAGACCTTCTCCTTCACCGGCGTCGAGGAGCTCAACAACGGCACCACGCCGCGCACGGTCAAGGTCACCACCGACACCGGTGTCGAGTTCGACGCGGTCGTCCGCATCGACACCCCCGGTGAGGCGGACTACTACCGCAACGGCGGCATCATGCAGTACGTGCTGCGCAACCTGATCCGCAACTAGGCTTCAGCGCGCGGCAGTCGAGGGCCGCATCCCCGCAGCGTCGGGGGTGCGGCCCTTCGTCATGCGTCGGGACCCTGCGCGCGTACGCGCCGCACCTCCTCCAGTGACTGCCGCAGTGCGCCGAGCCAGTCGTCCGCGTTGCGCCCGACGAGGCGAACGCACCACGCCAGCGCGTCACTTCGGCTGCGGGCCACGCCGCCGGCGACGAGCGTGTCGAGCACCTGGCGCTCGGGCTGCCGCAGTCGCGTCATCACCGGCGCGGCCACGTGCGTGAACAGCGCCTCCTCGGCCCCGCAGCGCACGCCCCACGACACCTTCCGGCGGAACCGGTGCTCGGCCTCCCGCGCCACCGCCACGCGCTGCTCCCGGGTGCGCTCCCGGAACTCCTGGACGCGGCCCTCGACGGCGGCCGCCCGCTGCGCGTCGGAGACGTCCTTCGCGAGTTCCGGCTCGGCGATGCGCCCGACGACGGTGATCTCCTCGCGGTCCACGGTGACGTCGGCGGTCCCCTCGAAGAGGTCCTCGGGCAGACGGCCGGCGAACCAGCCGCGCAACTCCTCGTGCTGTTCGGCTGTAATCATGTAATCACCGTTGCACCGCCCGGAGTTGGCGGCAAGACCCGGGACGCTCCTCAGTCCGCGGCGACCAGGTCCAGCAGCCCCGGGAACCTCTTGTCCAACTCCTCGCGCCGCAGCACCGCCGTGCGGCTGTTGCCGTGGTCGACCATGCGGATCAGTCCCGCCTCGCGCATCACCTTGAAGTGGTGCGAGGTCGTCGACTTGGACACCGGCAGCTGGAAGTACGCACAGGTGCGCTCGGCGCCCGCCGGCTCTCTCAGGAACCGGGCGATCACGCCGAACCGCAGGGGGTCGGCGAGCGCGTGCAGGACCGTGCGCAGGTCCATCTCGGCCGCTGCGGGGTGACCGTCCTCGTCCGGCATCTCTGCTCACTCCTCTCAGGTTCTACTTGCATCGTACCTTCCTGTCGTGCGAAGGTCAGGTTCGATCGATTCCGAACCTTCATCCGTACCTCTACCTCCGCCGGGGGCGCTCACGCATGTCCGTATCAACTGCCGAACAGACCACGCCCGTTGAGGCTCCGGGGCGACGCGGCCTGACGCTTGCCGCCGTCCTCCTCGCCATCTTCGTCGTCCCCATGTCGATCTCCGGCACGGCCGTCGCCCTCCCCGGCATCGGCACCGACCTGGGCGCCTCGGACACCGCGCTCCAGTGGGTCGTGAACGCCTTCAACGTCGCCTTCGCCTGCTGCACCCTCGTCTGGGGCTCCGTCGCCGACATCGTGGGACGGGTACGGGTCTTCGGCGCGGGCGCCGCACTCTTCGCCGTCGCCGCCACCGCGAGCGCCCTCGCGGGCGACGCCCTGGTGCTCGACGCGGCCCGCGCCCTCGCCGG
>NZ_JAAGMG010001479.1 GCF_010548525.1 Streptomyces sp. SID14478 | reverse complement strand
CTCGTCGTCGCGTACGGGCCCCCGCTCGCGGCCCGGCTCCCGTGGCGCGGGCTGCTGGCGTGCGCGTGGGGCGCCTCGATGGCGTGGACGTGGTCCCTGGCCCTCGTCGACGGCTGGCACCGGGGCGTCGCCGCGCGGCTCACCACGTCGTACGAGTACCTGACGGTCATCGACCGCTTCCGGGACGTCCCCGCGGCGCTGCGCGACTTCCACCGTCACATCCTTCTCCACGCGCCGGACCATTGGCCCGCGCACGTGGCGGGGCATCCGCCCGGCGCCACGCTCACCTTCGTCGGCCTCGACCGGGTCGGGCTCGGCGGCGGCGGTTGGGCCGGGGCCTGGGTCATCACCGTGGGCTGTTCGGCGGCCGTCGCCGTGCTCGTGACCGTGAAGGCGCTGACGGACGAGGGGACGGCGCGCGGCGCGGCACCCTTCATGGTGCTGGCACCCGCCGCGGTGTGGGTGGGCACGTCGGCCGACGGGTACTTCACGGCGGTCGCCGCGTGGGCGGTGGCCTGCACGGCGCTCGCCGCGACCCGCAGGCGCCGAACTGCCGCGGTGGCGGCGGGACTTCTGTTCGGCGCGACCTGCTATCTGTCGTACGGGCTCGTCCTCGTCGCGGTGGTCGTCGCGACGGTGCTGCTGCAGGCGCGGACCCGGCGCCCGCTCCCCCTGATGGCGCTCGGCGCCCTCGTCGCGCCGGGGGCCTTCGCGCTCCTCGGGTTCGACTGGTGGCAGGCCTACCACTTGTTGGTGGAGCGCTATTACGAGGGCGCCGCCGGCATCCGGCCGTACGGGTACTGGGTGTGGGCGAATCTCGCCTGCACGGTGCTGGTCGTGGGTCCGGCCGCCGTGGCGGGGCTGCGGCGGGTGCCCGGCGCCGTGCGCCATGGACAGCGGCGGCTCGCGCTGCTGGTCGCCGGAGCGCTGCTCGCCCTGCTGATGGCCGACCTGTCGGGGATGAGCAAGGCGGAGACGGAGCGGATCTGGCTGCCGTTCGCGACCTGGCTGCTCGCGGCGGGGGCCCTGCTGCCCGGGCGGCAGCGGCGCGGCTGGCTCGCCGCCCAGGCCGTCCTCGCGCTCCTCCTCAACCATCTGCTGCTCACGGGATGGTGAGCAACTGCCGCACTTCAGGGACTGGTGGCGTGCGCCGGGCGGGCCACGGGGGTGCCGCCACGGCGTCCAGCCGCCCACTGCCGCACCCGTTCGGCGGGATGCGGCAGCACCACGAACGCCTCCGCCTGCAGGCAGGCCCAAGGGTCACGGGCGATGAGCGTAGGGGCGCAGGTCACCGGTGGAGTAAGAGCCGGGGAGGAGGACGGTAAGAACCCGCGGACCGGCAAACCCGCCTCCCCGTCGGGGGCTCTTCACCGGTGGAGGCTGGCCGTACGGCGGTCGGCCGTTCCTGGCGAGTGCGAGAGGTGGGCGAACATGGGCCTGACGAGTCGGGCGCTGGCGTACGCGACGGCGCTGGCCGCGCTGGTGTGCGTGGGGCTGACGGTGTGGACGTGGCCGCGCCTCGCACGTCGCGGACCGGTGGCGGTGCTCGGCAGGCTGGCCGCCATCGGCGTGACACAGGTGGCGGTCCTGACGGCCTGTGCGGTCGCCGTCAACGCCGACTTCGAGTTCTACGGCAGCTGGGACGAACTGCTCGGCCGCGTCTCCACCGCGCCCGCGCGCATCGCTGATCTCGGCGGCGCGGACGTGGCGCGCGGCCGCCTCGTCCAGGCCGCGGGTCCGCAGGGCCTCGACCGGGTGCCGGGCC
>NZ_JAAGMG010001446.1 GCF_010548525.1 Streptomyces sp. SID14478 | reverse complement strand
CCCTGGGTGCACCGGATGCGTACGTGGCTGAACGGGACGGTGGCCGCGGTCGCCGCGGCGGTGCTGCTCGCCTGGGACTATCCGACGGGCGCGGTCGTCGCCTGGATCGCGGTGTGCGCGGTGTGCGCGCTCGCCGTCGTCGAGTTCCTGGACGCCCCCGCGCTGCCGGACCCGCCGGAACCCGAGGCGTCCGCACCCGACGGGACCGCCGGCCGCACGCACCCGCTGACCTGACCGCGCCGCGGCGACCGGCACCCCCTGACGTGACTGCGCCGCGGCGACCGGCGCCCACGCCTGCACCCGGCCGAACGCCGGGCTTTACGCCGTAATCACTGCGGCGGCGTGTCCATCGAGTACGTCAGGAACACCGTCTTCGCACCGTGCCGGTCGTACACGCCCCGCGCCCGGTAGTTGTTCTCGGCGGTCCGCCAGCGCACGTTCGGCCAGCCCTCGGCGGCGGCGACCCGGCGCAGCTCCGCGAAGAGCGCGTCCACGGCCCCGCCGCCCCGGTGCGCGGGGTCGACGAACAGGTCGTCCAGGAAGCCGCGGGTGCCGCTGAGCGGGGAGTCCTCGGCGCGGTAGTGGGCGAACCCGACCGGGGTGCCGTCCGCGGTGCGCGCGATCAGGCAGCGGGCGGCGCGGGCCGGGTCGTGGATCCAGGCCCAGGCCCGGTCGATCTCGGCCTCGCCCAGCTCGACCTCGTAGAACTTCCCGTACGCGGCGAAGAGCCGGCGCCAGACGTGCTGGTCGCGGGGCTCGGCGGCGGAGACATGGATGATCATGGCGGCGACCCTAGCCCCACCTTGTACTAGGGTCAATGTACTTTCGCCCTAGTGCAATCAAGAGTGGGAGTGGCTCGGCCCGAACCTCCTGCGGTACGCCGACGGGCTCAGCCCCGTCACCCGCTTCAGGTGCGCCCGCAGATTCGCCGCGCTGCCGAGCCCGCTGCCCCGGGCCACCACGTCGAGCCGCTCCTCCCCGCGCTCGATGAGCCGGCACGCGAGCGCCACCCGCTCCCCGAGCAGCCAGGCCAGCGGCGTCGTGCCCAGCTCCGCGCGGAACCTGCGGTGCAGCGTGGCCGGGCTGACCGCGGCC
>NZ_JAAGMG010001403.1 GCF_010548525.1 Streptomyces sp. SID14478 | reverse complement strand
CGCCATCGCGCGAGCTCGTTTCCCTCGCCCCGGGCCGCGGCCGCGAACCCCCGGTGCTGGGCGGTCATGTGCGCGGCGAGCCGCCGCAGCGTCCACCCCGTGCAGGGCGTGTCCCGCTCCCAGTCGTCGGCGCGGGCGAGGTCGAGCAGGCGTACGGACTCCTGGACGGCGAGGCGGTCGAGGGCGATGCGGTCGGTCATCGCATGTCCTTTCCTGTACGAGGCCTGGAGGCGGTCCCCGGCGCGGCTCCTGCGAGGAACGGCCGGACGGCGTCCCAGACGGCGGCCGCGTCGAAGCGGGGCGCGGTCCAGGCGGCGGCCCGCACCGTGCCGTGGCCGCGGAACGCGCGGACGATGCGCACGTGGTCCGCACGCCCGACGAAGTCGGTGAGGGCCTGCTCCTCGGTCCACACGGAGACGGAGCCCGAGCGGCGGCGCGGCGGATCGACCCACAGCCACATCCCGACGGCGCCCGGGGTGTCGGGCCAAGTACGGCGCAGGCGCAGGCCGCTGACGGCGACGCCCAGGGACCGCGGATGCGTGTCGGCGGTGAACTCCGTGACGCTGACGTGAACAGGCTCGGCGGTGCGACGAGCGGCCGGGCCCGGCCGCCACGGGGTGCGCAGGATTTTCGTTGCCATGCCCCGACCATAAAACTAAACGAACGATCGTGCTGAAACTTTCCCGAAGTCCACCGCCTCGCCGGGGCTCCGAAGGTCACCGGCCGGGTGCGGCCAGGGCGTCGAGGCGCGTCGCGATCCCGACCCGGGCCCACCGGTACGCGGTCTGCTCGTCGTGCATCACCGAGTGCGCGTTCGCCATCTCCATCAGGGCGATCAACTCGAAGGCCAGCTGCGCCGCATCGGTGTCCCGGCGCAGGTCACCGGCCTCGCACGCCTCCTGTACACACCGCTCGACGAGCCCGGTCCAGGTGCGGTGCGCGAGCGCCAGCGCGTCGTGCACCGCACCCTGGCGGGCGTCGTACTCGGCTAGCACGCCGTAGAAGAAGCAGCCGCCCGGGAAGACGCGCTCGCGCGAGTACTCCAGCCAGGACTCGCACAGCCGCCGCAGCCGGCCGACCCCGGCCGGTCCGGATTCCAGCGCGGGCCGTACGACCTTCTCCTCGTAGATGCGGGCCGCCGCCCGGACCGTGGCGAGCTGCAGCTCCTCCTTGGAGCCGAACAGCGTGAAGACGCCGCTCTTGCTGAGTTTCAGCTCGGTGGCGATCCGCCCGATCGAGAGGGCGTCGAGGCCTTCCACGGAGGCGATGTCCGTGGTGCGGCGCAGGATCCGCCGCCGGGTCTCGTTCCCCCGGGCGACCCTGCCGTCCACCGCGCTTCCCGTCTCGCTCATGCCCCCCATGATGCGGTACGCAGGTGCGGTCGCCGCCGGTGGCTGAGCCGGCATCGGCGGCGACCCTGAGCATGTGAGCGCGCGTCTCCCCCGGCGCGGTTCACATGCGCACCGTCCTCGCCGGCCAGGAGGCGTGCGGGAGTTCGCCCCGCTGAGGTCGGGAGGACGCGAGGCCGGGGCGAGTGTCGGCGTGAAACGACCCGGCCGCTTGTGGTGCCCTGCGGTCCCGGGGTCTCGGGGGTGGAGCGGCCGACTCCTCGATGTCCGGAGTCGGCGGACCGAGTGCGAAAAGTCTCGGATGAGGACGATGCTATGCCCCCGGGTACCGGACCGCCAGAGCGCGGACCGGTCTCCTTCAGCGGCGTGTCCGCCGCTGTGACAGGGGTGTGGGACGGGCCGTCAGTCGCTCTCGGTGGGCTGCTCGGCGTTGCGCCAGATCGTCAGGTCGAAACTGACGTACGTACTGGGGTCGTTCGCCCCGGACCTGCCGCGGTAGGTGGCGACCCCGATGTGACCGGCGTCGCTGCGGATGCAGATCTGTGAGCCGGCGGAGAGCTGGTCGAGATCGATCTGCTCCGTGAAGCGGGTCTCCTTGCGGCAGGTCGCCAGCGACCCCTTCTGCGCGTTGTTGAGCAGGACGAGCTTCCCGTTGTCGGTCCCGACCTTCTTGTCCCCGGTCACCAGGGAGTCGGTGTAGTAGTAGAGGTCGCCGTCGGTGTACATGGCGCCCGTACCGCCGCCGTCGAGCGGCTTGGGCGGACTGTCGGCGAGCAGGAGGTAGTAGTTGTCCGTCAGGTCGATGCCCTTGTAGCTCACCGGCGTGGGGTCGGGGCGGCTGCCGCCGCCCTTCGCGGGGCCGGCGGACGAGGAGCCGGAGGTGCCCGAGGACGACGCCTGGTCGCCGCCCTCGTCGGGCAGTCGGGAGCCGATGAAGGCGAGCAGCGCGAGGCCCCCCACGATCGCCCCGGCGATGATGAACCCCACGCCCTTCTTCTTCGGCGGTGGCGTGGGCCAGGGCCGCGGGTGCATGCCGCCCGGACCGGTCGGCGGCGCGTAGCCGCGGTTCCACTGCGGCTGGGGCTGGGGGCGGTAGCCGGGCGCGGGGGTCGGGTGCGAGGGCGCGTAACCGACGGGC
>NZ_JAAGMG010001365.1 GCF_010548525.1 Streptomyces sp. SID14478 | reverse complement strand
CCGCGCTCGCCGGACTCCCCGCCCCCGACGCGGTGTTCGTCGGCGGCGGCCTGACGGCACCGGGCCTCCTGGAGACCTGCTGGGCCGCCCTGCCCGCCGGCGGGCGGCTGGTCGCGAACACGGTCACCCTCGAATCGGAGGCGCTGCTTGCCGACTGGTACCGGCGCCACGGCGGCGAACTGGTCAGGCTGGCGGTCGCGCACGCGGTGCCGGTCGGCGCCTTCACGGGGTGGCGGCAGGCGATGCCGGTCACGCAGTGGTCCGTAACGAAGACAACAGAGGTGGCACAGGCATGACCGTCTACTTCATCGGCGCGGGTCCGGGCGCCGCCGACCTGATCACCCTGCGCGGCGCGCGCACGCTCGCCGCCTGCCGGGTGTGTCTGTACGCGGGCTCGCTCGTGCCGCGCGAACTGCTCGCCGAATGCCCGCCGGACGCCCGGCTCGTCGACACGGCGAACCTCGATCTCGACGCCATCGAGCGGGAGTTGGCCGCCGCGCACGAGGCCGGGCACGACGTGGCGCGGCTGCACTCCGGCGACCCGTCGGTGTTCAGCGCGGTGGCCGAGCAGATGCGCCGCCTCGACGCGCGCGGCATCCCCTACGAGGTCGTCCCCGGCGTCCCCGCGTTCGCCGCCGCCGCGGCCGCGCTCAAGCGGGAGCTGACGGTCCCCACCGTCGGCCAGACCGTCGTCCTGACCCGCATCGCCCAGCAGGCCACGCCCATGCCGCCCGGCGAGGACCTGGCCACGCTCGGCGCGAGCGGCGCGCTGCTCGTCCTCCACCTGGGCGCCCGCTACGTCGACCGGATCGTGGCCGAGCTGCTCCCGCACTACGGCGCCGACTGCCCCGCGGCGGTCGTGGCGTACGCGAGCCGCCCCGACGAACTGGTGCTGCGCGGCACGCTCGGTGACATCGCGGACCAGGTGAAGGGGGCCGGTGTGCTGCGCACGGCGGTCATCCTGGTGGGCCGCACGCTCGGGGCGTCCCAGTTCCGGGACAGCCACCTGTACTCGACGGAGCGCGACCGCGAGGACTGCTCCCCGGCGTAGCCGCCGCGGAGACGAGGCCCTTGTGGCACCAGCTCCGATGGGCGTGGGCCTCGGCGGCGGGAGTTCACCGAGGGGCGCCGGGGAGCGGCCCTCCGGGGCGGCGCACAACCATCGCACCGCGCCGACGGTCATGCAGCCATGATCCTCTCGTCCGAAGACGCCGGCATCTGGCTCGTGCCCGTGGTGTTGGTGCTGGGCCTGGCCGTCGTCGCGCCCGTCGCGTGCGCGGCGTTCCTCCTGCGGGTCGTCCTGCGGATCGCGCGGGCGGCGGCCGGGGGCGACGCCTGGTCGGCGTTCTCGCCCGGGACCTGGCTGCTCGCCGCGTGCGCGGGCGCGTCCGGCGCGGCCTGCCGGTTCACGGCCGTGCTGGTCGACCGGTCCTGGACGGGGGCCGGTTCCCTGAGCTTCGTCTGCGCCTGCTTCACGCTGGCGGCGCTGACCATGGCGGCGCC
>NZ_JAAGMG010001329.1 GCF_010548525.1 Streptomyces sp. SID14478 | reverse complement strand
ACGGGCAGGCCGGCCTGCGCGGCGTAGGCGGCGAGCGTCTCGTCGAGGGCGTCGAGTTCGCGCAGCGCGGTGGCCAGGCGGCGGGCCCGGGGCCCGGACGGGGCCGGGGCGAGCTCCGCCTCCAGTTCCCGGATGAGGGGACTCACACGTCGCCAGGCGCCCGCGGGCTCCGCCTCGCCGCTCGCGAAGAACTGGTCGAGTTCCTTCAGGGACGCGGTCAGGCCCGCGGTGACGAGACGGGCGCGTTCGGCCAGGCGCGGGGCGAGGTCGACGTCGATGTCCGCCGCCACGGCCAGCGCGCGGGCGTGGCCCGTCGCGGTGGTCAGGAGCGCGACCCGGTGCTCCGCCGCGGGCCCACGCACCCCGACGGGCATCCGCACGAGCGGCCGTACGACGCTCTGCACCTGGCTCAGTGCGGCGTCCACCGCACGGGCCGCGCCGCGCAGCCGCACCGGGGCGTCCGGCTCGGACCAGCGCTGCTCGACCTGCATGACGACCTGGGCGAGCGCGTCGACGTAACCGCGTTCCGCCTCCTTGACGACCGTGCGACGCGACAGCGGGAAGATCAGGGCGGCGCACGCGGTGGCGACGAGGACGCCGAGGCCGTTGTCGAGGAGCCGCTCGCCCAGCAGGTGGTTCATGCCGCTGTCGGGGGTGCTCAGGGCGTAGAGCTGTACGAGGGCGACGACCAGGCCGACCACCCAGCAGGCGTAGGCGCGCTGCATGCCCCAGGCGCCGAGGGTGAGGCCGGCGACGATGACGGCGAGCGTCGCGTACACGTGGTCGCGGCCGATGAGGTGCAGCAGCGCGATGCCGAGGACGGCGCCGACGACGGTGCCCACCATCCGGTGGCCGAACTTGCGCAGCCGCTCGTGGGTGGTGTTGGTGCCGAACAGCGTGATCATGACGCCGACCAGGCCCCAGTAGAAGCGGTGCGGGTCGATGGCGTCGGTGATCGGGCAGACGATGGCGGCGGCCACGGCGGCGTGCACGGGGACCCGGACGAACGGGATCACCCGGCGCCAGCCGGTCTCGGAGCCCGCGGCGAGGACGCGTCGCGCGGGTCCGGCCGAGCCGGGCAGCCGGTTGTTCTCCAGGGCGACGCTCTGCTGGAACGGGACGTCGGCCGGTCCGGTCGCCGCGGTGTGGCCGAGGGTGAGCCAGTTGCCCAGGGAGGCGGCGAGCGAGTCGAGGAGGTGCCCGACGCGACGGGCGAGGACGGCAGCCTCGACGTGGTCGGCGGGCGACGCGGGATCGCGCAGGATCGTCTCGGCGCGCTCCTGGATGTGTGCGGCCGCCGGGCGCAGGCCCTCGGCCTGGCCGAGGGGGGTGTCGCGGGCCAGCACGAGGCCGACCGCCAGGGCCTCGCGCAGCGGTTCGGGGACCGGCAGCCGGGTCAGTTCGGTGGCTGCCTGGCCGATGCCGCGCAGGGCGAGTTCGGCGTCGAACAGGTGCCGGTGCAGCAGTTCGGCGGCGGCCGGGTCGGCGGCGACCTCGGGCTGGGCGAGGCGCCCGTCGATGGTGACGGTGGTGATGTTCAGGCGGCGCAGGGCGCGGTTCATACGGCGTACCGCCCGTGCCCGGTCGGCGTCGGCGTCGAGTGCGTCGACGGCGGCGTCGGCCACCCGCCGGGCCTCGACGACGAAGGCGCGCTGGGTGCGCAGCAGGTCCTCGCGGGGCATCGGGTAGCAGAACAGCAGGCGGGTCACGAGGACGGCGGCGGCGGACACGAGGGCCACCGCGAAGGCCTTGCCGACCAGGGACGCCGGGATACCGGCGAGCATGCCGACCATCAGGCCGTTGAACAGCATCATGCCGGTGATCAGGGCCATCGGCCCGAACCGGGCGAGGAAGAACGTCAGGGCGAGCGCCGTGACCATCAGCACCATCTGGGGCACGCGCTGACCGTTCAGGGTGGCGCACAGCCACAGCACGGCCGTGTACGGGAACGGCATCCACAAGATGGCGCGGGCGAGCCGGTCCCAGGTGTTCTCGGCCACCGCGAACGCGCTCATCAGGCCCATCATCCCTGCGACCATCAAGCCGATCATGGGCGGAATGGCGAGGGCCCGGGACATCCCGTAGCCGACGGCCAGCGAGGTGACCATCGCGACCAACGACCGCCATCCGGCCTGGAGTTGGCCCAGTCCTGGATCGGCCGCGAGGACCCAGTCCCACCGTCTGCGCGGTCCGGCGACCCGGTGGGGCGCGAGGTCCGCGGCGGCGGTCGCGGGTGTGGTGGACGTGTCCGGCAGTGTGCCCGGGGTGGTCAACTGGCCTCCGATTCCATGGCGTCGAGCAGTACGGCGATGGCATCTCGCGCGGTGGCGACCGCGCGCTCCGATTCCTCGACGGACGCGACGGGCCCGTCGCTCTCGGCGCCGCTCGCGAGGGCGGCGAGGAGCGCGGCCGCCATCCGGCGGCGCCCGCGTTCGAGCAGGTCGCGTCCGGCGGACGTCAGCGACGTCTCCACCGCGCGCCGGTCGGCGGCGCAGCGCTGCCGCTCCACGAGTCCGGCCTCTTCGAGCTTCTGCAGGCACACGGTGACCCGCGGCTGCGCCATGCCCGTCGCGGTGGCGAGTCCGGTGACCCGCAGCGGCCCTGCTTCGAGCGCGTCGAGCAGGGCGACCTGGCTGCGGGTGAGCCCGAACTCCCCTGCCTTGAACAGGGCTTGGGTCAGCAGTCCGATCCCCCGCAGGAGGCCGCGGGCCGCACCTTCGATGCGCCGGGCCTGGACGGCGCCGGACGCCTCCACGGGTAGATGCATATGGAAAGTATATACATGTCGAATACAAACATCCGACCAGGGGTCCCTCCACCCCGCCCGGCGCCCCCGTGCGGGCCACTTGACCGCAACGACGCGCCGCGTCGCCGCCCGGACCGTACCGTTGCGCACATGTGCTGGAGTGCGACGGCCGACCTGGTGGCGGGCAGCGCGATCGGCGCCGTGGGCGTCGCCTGCG
>NZ_JAAGMG010001284.1 GCF_010548525.1 Streptomyces sp. SID14478 | reverse complement strand
CGGCGCCCGGCGTTGCGCAGGGCCACGTGTCCGGGAGGCGGGTCGGGGCGCATCCGGTCATGGTGCCGTACGCGTGCGGGGCACGGGACGCGGGGTGCGCGGGGCTGCTGGCAGACTGGAGGGCGTGACCAGCGAAGACTCCGCAACGCCCGGGCCGGCCGACAGCCCCTCCGGCGTCCCGTCCGACAGCCCGTTCCGCGACGAGCGCACCGCGCGCGACGAGGCCCCGCAGTTCGTGCTGCCGCTCGTGGTGCGCATCGAGCGCGCCGCGCCCCCGGCCCGCACGGACGCCCTGCAGACGGCGGCGCGCGCGGTCCTGACGATCCTCTCGGACGAGCGGTCCCTCGGCGACGGTGCGTGGGCGCAGGCGATGCGGGACTGGCAGGACGCGCGGATCCGCAAGGTGGTGCGGCGGGCGCGGGGTGCGGAGTGGCGCCGCGCGGAGGCGCTCGACGGCATCACGGTCACGGGTGAGTCGGCCGAGGTGCGGGTTTTCCCGCCGGTCCCGCTCGACGGCTGGCCCAAGGACCTGGCCCGCCTCCAGGTCTCCGGCACCGATCTGACGGACCCCGAGGAGCCGGCCGCCCCGGACCTGGACGCGCCGGTCCTGTGGTTCAACCCCGCCCTCGACATGACCGCGGGCAAGTCCATGGCGCAGGCCGGCCACGGCGCCCAGCTGGCGTGGTGGGAGCTGTCCGAGGTGCAGCGCAAGGAGTGGCGGGAGGCGGGCTTCCCGCTGTCGGTCAGGGTGGCGGAGCCGGACCGCTGGGAGCCGCTGACGCGGGCCGGGTTGCCGGTGGTGCGGGACGCCGGCTTCACGGAGATCGTGCCGGGGTCGTGCACGGTGGTGGCCGAGGGCGGCCGTCGCCTGGGCCCGCTTCCGGGCCCGGCGCGGCCGTAGGTTCCCGGCGAGACCCGGTGCCGCTTCCGGTGGTCACCGGCGGGCCGGGCCGATGGACGACGCCGTTCCACGAGACGGCCGGGCGGGGCGGGCCGGTGGGCGATCCGTTCCACGAGGCGGCCGGGCGGGCCGGGAGCGCCGGATTCGCCTGACCGGCACAGCAGTTGGGGCGCTCGGACACCGAGGGCTTCGCGAGCCTTTGGCCGTGGCCGGAACCGACCGGCGGTTGTAGCAGGGCCGTTGCACGTGGGGCGCACACGCTCTGCCGTGCATTCGGTACTCTCGCGGGGACTTCGGGGGACTGGCAGCCGATTGCTGCCCGCAACAGGGGATGACTCGCCATGAACACACCGTCGGCCGACCTCTTCCAGCCACTCCAGGCCGACGACCCGCCGGTGGTGGGCGGCTACCGTCTGGTGGCGGTCCTGGGTTCGGGCGGCATGGGCAAGGTGTATCTGACCTACACGCCGGGCGGCCGGCCGATCGCCCTGAAGGTGATCCGGCCCGAGTTCAGCCAGGACCCCGAGTTCCGCAGGCGCTTCGAGCAGGAAGTGCACTCCGCGCAGCGGGTGCAGGGCCTGTACACCGCGCCGGTGATCGACGGCGACACCACGGGCCGTCAGCCGTGGCTGGCCACCGCCTACGTCCCCGGTCCCTCCCTCGCGCACGCCGTGTCCCGGCACGGCGCCCTGCCGGTGCGCAGCACCCTGCTGCTCACGGTGGGGGTGGCCGAGGCGCTGACCGTCATCCACGGCGCCGGCATCGTGCACCGCGATCTGAAGCCCGCCAACGTCCTGCTCGCCGCCGACGGTCCGCGGGTCATCGACTTCGGGATCGCCCGTGCGGCCGACGCCACGGCGCTGACCGGCAGCGGCGTCACGGTCGGGACGCCGTCGTTCATGGCCCCGGAGCAGGCGTCGGCCGGCACCGTCTCCCCCGCCACCGACGTGTTCGCGCTCGGCCAGATCGCCGCGTACGCGGCGATCGGCGCGCCGGCCTATGGCGACGGGCCCTCGCACGCGGTGCTCTACCGGATCGTGCACGAGGACCCCGACCTGAGCCAACTCCCTGAAGAACTGCGGCCGTTGGTGTCCCGCTGCCTGAGCCGTGACCCGGCCGACCGGCCGAGCCTGACCGAGATCATCGCCCTGTGTCACGAGGTGTCGCCGACGCCGCTGCGCCAGGGCGAGGACTGGCTCCCGCAGACGTTCGCCGGCTCGATCACCGAGCGGCTGAAGCTGCCCGAGCCGGCCGCGACGCCGCCGCCGACCGCCGCCGCCCCGCCCGCGCCGACCCACCCGGTGGG
>NZ_JAAGMG010001240.1 GCF_010548525.1 Streptomyces sp. SID14478 | reverse complement strand
CCGCGCAGCGCCGGCCGCCGCACGGGCCGGGGTGAGACCAGGGCCGACAGCAGGGGGAGCGCGAGGCGCGCGGCACGGCCGGTCGGGGCGTGGTTCGACGCGGCGGTGACCGAGAGGGCGCCGCTGGCACGCTGTGCGGCGAGCAGTTCGCCGGAGGAGATGCCCGCCGCGGTCACGCTCTCCCCGTCGGGCAGCGCGATGCGCTGCGGATCCGCGCCGATCCGGTCCCCGACCAGGCGCCCGCCGCGGTAGCGACGGCCACCGATGGCCAGTCCGTCCAGGAGCGAACCGGCGAGTGCCTCGCCCACCACACCCGCCTCGGTGCCCACCGACGCCAGCGCGTCGACCCGTACGTGATCGGGTGTCGGGCGGCCCTCGCACAGCGACACGACGACCGCCTCGGTCGCGAGGACGCCGAACCCGACGCCGGTCAGCACCGAGCTGCCCGCGTCGACCGCCTCGTGCTGCAGCGCGAACAGGCGGGGCAGCGCGGTGAGGTCGTTGGCCAGGTCCAGGTAGTGCCCGCCCGGCATGCAGGCCCGTGCGGTCCGCACCGCCGCATCGCCATACCCGCCCAGGGTGTTGACGACCACGGCCGGTCGCCGCCGCCCGATCTCCGCGACGACCGCCTCTGTGCCGTCGGCCACGACGAGCGGCACGTCGGCGCCCCGGCCGAGGTCCTCCCGTAGCCGGTGCAGCCGCTCGGAGTCACGGCCCACCAGTACGGGCGTCAGGCCCTGCGCGAGGAGGCGCGCGGCGACGGGGCGGCCGATGCGGCCCGTCGCCCCGAGGATCCAGACCTCACCGGTCGGGTCCGTCCCTGCGGGTGCGCTCTCCGGTGTGTGCGCGGTCGCGTCCATGTCTCCTCCTAGTGATGGCACCCTGTGTCATCACTACGCTAGCAGCAATGACACTCTGAGACATCACTTGATAGGGTCGGCCCATGGCGAGATGGGATCCGGGAGCGGAAGAGCGGCTCAAGAAGGCGGCGCTGGAGCTGTACCGCACGCACGGGTACGAGCGCGTGACGGTGACGCAGATCGCCGAGCACGCCGGACTCACCCGGCGCTCGTTCTTCCGGTACTTCCCCGACAAGCGGGAGGTCCTCTTCGCCGGATCGGAGCAACTGGCACCGGCCGTGTCCGAGGCCGTGCTCGCCGTCGACGCCGATGCCGCACCGCTGGCAGCCGCCCTGGAGGCGCTGGCGGCGATCGGCACCCGGCTCGTGGCGTACGCGGACGACGCCGACGAGCGCCGCGCCGTGATCGACGCCAGCCCGGAACTGCAGGAACGCGAGCGCAGCAAGCTCGCCGGCGTCACCACCGCGGTGCGGGACGCGCTGCGGCAGCGCGGGGCGGACGCGGGCCGCGCGGACCTGGACGCACAGCTCGCGATGGTCGTCTTCCGCGGCGCCTTCGACCGCTGGGTCGAGGGGCGTGGACGGCAGGACTTCCCGGAGTGCCTGCGCGAGGTGACGGACCTGCTGCGTCACACGGTGGCGGGAGGGCGGTGAGCGACGTGGGCGCACTGTTCGGACGGGAGCGCCGGGAGATCGCGCCGGGCGCCGTGCACCTGCCCGACTGGCTCGACCCGGATGCCCAGCGGGAGTTGGTGGCCGCCTGCCGCGCGTGGGCGCGCCCGCCAGCGGGACTGCGCACCGTACGCACGCCCGGCGGCGGGCAGATGACGGCGCGTCAGTTTGGGCTCGGCTGGCACTGGTCACCGCGCGGCTACGCCCGGACCGCCGTCGACGGCGACGGCGCCCCGGTCAAGCCCATGCCGACGGAACTGGCGGAGCTGGCGGCCCGGGCCGCGCAGGCGGCCACGGGCGCACCCGTGGCTGCCGCGTACGACATCGCGCTGGTCAACTTCTATGACGCGGACGCCCGGATGGGCATGCACCAGGACCGGGACGAGGAGGCGGACGCGCCGGTGGTCTCGCTCAGCCTCGGGGACGCCTGCGTCTTCCGGTTCGGCAATCCGCACACGCGCACCAAGCCGTACACCGACGTCGAACTGCACAGCGGTGACCTCTTCGTGTTCGGCGGCCCCGCACGCCTCGCCTTCCACGGTGTCCCGCGCATCCGCCCGGGCACCGGCCCCGCCGAACTGGGGCTCACCGGCCGGTTGAACGTCACGCTGCGGGTCAGTGGACTGTGAGGCGGGGTTCACCGAGCGGGCGGGCGGCGTTCACCGGCTACCATTCCTGACCGTGATCAGGGCGAGGAGTTGCTGATGGGCGGCAGGGCGGCCTCCGGGGACGGGAGCCACACGGCGGGCGACGGAGCCGCGCGGCCACCGCGCCT
>NZ_JAAGMG010001206.1 GCF_010548525.1 Streptomyces sp. SID14478 | reverse complement strand
GCGGCGCGGGTCCCGGTCTGCGGCCTCGGTGGACAGGACGGCGACGGTCACGCCCTCGGTGCGGCCGGTGGCCGGGGTCCAGGCGGTGGCCGCCTCGGCGTCGTCGGAGCGGACGCACCAGGTACGGCCGCGCTCCGCCTCGGCGGAGGCCAGGTCGTTGGCCGCGCGGTCGGCCGTGGCGATCAGCACGTACCACGCGTCGGCGAGGTCGCCCTCCGCGTAGCGCCGCTTCACCCAGGTGATCTCGCCCGCGTCGGCCATGGCCTCCACGGACGGGGTGGCCGAGGGGGAGATCAGGGTGATGTCCGCGCCCGCCGCGATCAACGCCGGGAGGCGGCGCTGGGCGACCTGGCCGCCGCCGATGACGACCGTCCTGCGGTCGGTCAGGCGCAGGCCTACGGGGTATGCGGGGTGCTGTGCGGCGGGCATGTCTGGTGGCTCCCGGGGCGAGCGTGCTGGACGGGGCTGCGTCTTCGGAGCCCGGTGACGTGCGGGTTCTGGTGCGGTCAGCTTATGTCGTGGCCCGCTGACGGGGCGTGCCGGCGGGGTGTGCCGGGCGCACCCGGGCCGCCGTGCGGGAACGCCTGCCCACCGTGATGGCGGGGCAGGCGTTCCTCCTGCGGTGCTGCTTACTTCTCGGTGACGCCCGCCGAGTCGAACGTCGCGACCTCGTGCATCGCGCGTGCCGCGCTCTGCACGATCGGGAGGGCCAGGAGTGCGCCCGTGCCCTCGCCGAGCCGCAGGTCGAGGTCGACGAGCGGGCGCAGGCCCAGCTTGTTGAGCGCGGCGACGTGGCCGGGCTCGGCGCTGCGGTGGCCCGCGACGCAGGCGGCCAGCACCTCGGGGGCGATGGCGCGGGCGACCAGGGCGGCAGCGCCGGCGCTGACGCCGTCCAGGATCACGGGCGTGCGCAGCGAGGCGCCGCCCAGCAGGAGGCCGACCAGCGCCGCGTGCTCCAGGCCGCCGACCGAGGCGAGGACGCCGATCGGGTCGGCCGGGTCGGGCCGGTGCACGTCGAGGGCGCGGCGCACGACCTCGATCTTGCGGGCGTGGGTCTCGTCGTTGATGCCGGTGCCGCGGCCCGTGACGTCCGCGGGGTCGACGTCCGTGTAGACGGAGATCAGGGCGGCGGACGCCGTGGTGTTCGCGATGCCCATCTCGCCCGTGAGCAGCGCCTTGTTGCCGGCGGCGACGAGATCGCGGGCCGTCTCGATGCCGACCTCGATGGCCGCCTTGACCTCTTCGCGGCTCAGGGCGGGGCCGGTCGTCATGTCGGCGGTGCCCGCGCGGACCTTGCGGGGCAACAGGCCGGGGGTGGCCGGGAGTTCGCTCGCGACGCCGACGTCGATGACGCAGACCTCGGCGCCGACCTGGTTCGCGAACGCGTTGCAGACCGCGCCGCCGCCGAGGAAGTTGGCGACCATCTGGCCGGTCACTTCCTGCGGCCAGGGGGTGACGCCCTGGGCGTGCACGCCGTGGTCGCCGGCGAAGATCGCGACGGCCGCGGGCTCCGGGATCGGCGGCGGGCACATCCGGGAGAGGCCGGACAGCTGCGCGGAGATGATCTCCAGCATGCCGAGCGCGCCGGCGGGCTTCGTCATGCGCTTCTGCCGCTCCCACGCCTCGCCGAGCGCCTTGGCGTCCAGCGGGCGGATGTTGGAGACGGTCTCGGCGAGCAGGTCGTGCGGGTCCTCGCCGGGCAGCGCGCGACGGCCGTACGTCTCCTCGTGCACGACCCACGACAGCGGGCGTCGCTTGGACCAGCCCGCCTGCATCAGCTCGGGCTCCTCCGGGAACTCGTCGACGTATCCGACGCAGAGGTAGGCGACCACTTCGAGGTGCTCGGGCAGACCGAGGGTGCGGACCATCTCGCGCTCGTCGAAGAAGGAGACCCAGCCGACGCCGAGGCCCTCGGCGCGGGCCGCGAGCCACAGGTTCTCGACCGCGAGCGCGGAGGAGTAGGGGGCCATCTGCGGCTGGGTGTGCCGGCCCAGCGTGTGGCGGCCGCCGCGGGTCGGGTCGGCGGTGACCACGATGTTCACCGGGGTGTCGAGGATGGCCTCGATCTTCAGTTCCTTGAACTGCTTCGCGCGGCCCTTGGGCAGGGACTTGGCGTAGGCGTCCTTCTGCCGCATGGCCAGTTCGTGCATGGTGCGCCGGGTCTCGGCGGACCGGATGACGACGAAGTCCCAGGGCTGCGAGTGGCCCACGGACGGGGCCGTGTGCGCCGCTTCCAGGACACGGAGCAGGACCTCGTGCGGGATGAGGTCGCTGCGGAAGCCGTTGCGGATGTCGCGGCGCTCGCGCATCACGCGCAGGACGGCCTCGCGCTCGGCGTCCTCGTAACCGGAGGCGGCCGCGGCGCCCGGCTCGACGACCAGGTCGGGGGCGGGCTCGGGGATCTGCTCCGGCTCCGCCTCGGCCGCCTCGGCCGCCTCGGCC
>NZ_JAAGMG010001162.1 GCF_010548525.1 Streptomyces sp. SID14478 | reverse complement strand
AGACCCCGCCGAGCGCGAGGGTCACCGCGACGGCCGCCGCCCACGGTCCGGCGGTGCGCAGCGCGTACGCGTCGACGACGGCGTGCGGGGCGGGAGCGAACAGATGGCCGCGCACGGCCTGCCAGGCCGCGGCCGCGCTCAGGGTCATCGACAGGATGCAGCTCAGCAGCACACCGGCCACCAGGCACTGCCACGCCCACAGCGCGACGATCGGCTCCCGCTCGGTCCAGTCGGCGCGCGCGAGCAATCGCGGGGCGACAACAGCGAGAAGGGTGCCGAGCAGCAACAGCGCTACGGGGACCGTCATGGTCGTCACCCTATGAGCCGGGCACGCACCGGGGGTATGGCCCAGGGCGTCAAGTGACGCACGCCACGGTTTCGTTCGTGCCGCTCACCTACATCGTCAGCAGCATCGCCACCATGCCGATCCCCATCGAAAGGCGGCAGGCCCGCGCGAGTTCCGGCCGGTCGCCCCAGCCGGTGATCGCGGGGCCGCTCGCGGTGGCGGGCACCAGGCGCGCCCCTGACCACAGGACGTAGAGGGCGAAGTACCCGAGCAGCAGCCCGGTGAGTGCGGGCGCGCCCGCCCCGCCGTGATGTGCGTGCGCCGCCGGGCGGGCCGCCATCGCGACCGCCATGTAGGCCATGGTGAACGAGCCCATCAAGTGATGCAGGTGGTGGGCCCCGCGTCGTGCCGCCCACAGGGCCCGCAGCGCGGCGGCCCCGAACACGACGGCGTACAGCAGCCAGGCCCCCCGCGGCGGCGTGAGCACCGCGGCGGGCACCGCCATCAGCGCCATCCCGAACCCCATCAGGGCCTCGCCGCCCGCCGTGCGGCGCTGCTCCTCGACGTCGCTGCGCATGCGCAGCAGGCAGTACGCCCCGGTCGCCGCGCACAGCGCGACGAGCAGCCAGGCGGCCGACAGCGGTCCGTGCACCCCGGGTCCCCCTTCTCGGTAGCTGTCGGTGAGATGCCCCGGCACGCGGGGGCGTATGGCGGCGCAGGGGAGCACCGGGGGATCTTTTACAGGTAAAACACCTGCTAATGTTTTGGATATGAGCAGCACACCCCCGATGTCACCCCCGCCCCCTGTCGCGCCGCGCGCCGTCTCCGTCCGCCGGCTTCCGCTGGCCGGAGTACTGCGTGCGAACAAACCGTCGGACATCTGGTTCAAGCCCGCGACGAGCGTGGTCGTCTCCGCCGCGATACCGAACGTGACGCTGCTCGCCCTCGGCCGCCTCGACCTGGTCATGTACACGATGGCCGGAAGTTTCTGCGCCCTTTACGGGCACAACCTGCCCTACGCGGCCCGGGCCCGGGCGCTCGCCGCCGTGGTGCTCGGCATGGTCGCGAGCATCGCCGTCGCCCTCGTCGCCGCGTCGTTCACCTCGTCCGCCGTGCTCCTCGTGACGGTGGGCGCGCTGCTCGCCGCCGCGCAGAAGGCACTGTGCGACGCCACCCGGATCGGCCCGCCCGGACACCTGATCTTCACGTTCATCAGCTCCGCCACCCTGTTCGCGCCCCAGCGCGTCGGGCAGGTGCCGGGGCACCTCGCGCTCACCCTCGGCGCCGGAGCCGTCGCCTGGCTGGTGGGCATGGCCCCCGCGCTCGTCCGGCCGCACGGCCCCGAACGACGGGCCACCGCCCGCGCCC
>NZ_JAAGMG010001125.1 GCF_010548525.1 Streptomyces sp. SID14478 | reverse complement strand
GGGGCGCGGGCGCCCTTCTCGGTCACCGGTGTCCGGCGACCGTCACGCGGCCCCGCCCCGGGCCGTCGCGTCGCCCGGTCCGCGGACGTCGACCGTCCCGCGCCAGGCGTCCCGGACGCTCGCGTAGCCGGGGAACCGGTCGGCGACGCCGCCGACCCGCAGGAGCAGGGCGGTGGACGGCCTGGTGTAGACGAGCCGGGTCCAGCCGTGCCGCGCCCGGCTCTCGGCCCACACCTCGCACAGCGGTTCCAGGATGCTGCTGTCCGCGAACGTCACCGCGCTCAGGTCGACGATGAGACAGAGCCGTCCGGTGCCGGCACGGGCCCGGTGCAGGGCCCCCACCACAGGGGCCACGGTGGTCAGATCCAGCTCGCCACGGGCGCGTACCACGCGGCAGTCCTCGAACGGGACGGGAAACAGCGGCTGGGCAGAGCTCATGAGCCCCCACTCCTCCGGCAAGGTGATACATCACGTGCGCAGAGCCTCTGTTGCGCGGAACGAACTGCACGGAGAGGGCCGGGTCCGGGGCGACCGTCTTGCGAGACTACGCGGGCGCGCGGGGGACGGTTGTGGTTGCAGGGAAAGGTTCGGCGACGACCGGAAGGGGCGTACTGCCTTTCTCCTCCGCCCAGTTGGTGAAGGAATGCGGGAGCAGCGGCGCCCCGGGTGATGCCTGGCGTACGCGCACCCGACAGGCCCTGTGGGCAGTGTCGTCTGCGCCCGGTACGGCGAGCGGGGGCACCTCCCAGCGGTGGCTGGGGGAGCGTGCCGGGCGTCGTGGGGCAGGCGGGAGTGTGAAGACAGGTCCCCTAGTGGCCCGCCAGGTCGTCGCGTCCCTCGGTGATCTCGCGAGCCACCTCGGCGACCTTGCGCTGGTGGGAACGCGCATGCCGGCGCAGGCGGTCGAACGCGACGTCCAGGGCGATGCCGTGCCGGGCCGCGAGGATGCCCTTGGCCTGCTCCACCACGACGCGGCTGGACAGCGCGTGCTCCAACTGGCCCGCCAGGACCCGGCTCTCGCTCACCTCGCGCTGCAGCGACAACGTGTGCGCGGCGGTGTCGGCGAGGCTGCGGGCCAGCCCGAGGCCCCGCTCGTCCAACGGGCCGCCCGGCTGCTGGAACAACACCAGCGCGCCGGCCGTACCGTCCTTGGAGCGCAGCGGCAGCGCCGTGACCCGGCCGATGCCCAGCGCCGCGGCGCGCGG
>NZ_JAAGMG010001087.1 GCF_010548525.1 Streptomyces sp. SID14478 | reverse complement strand
GAGCGCATGCGCGCCCTGGTCCGCGCCCTGGAGGAACGCGCCCTGCTGGACCCGCGCCCCGGCCGCACCGCGGACGAGGCCGCCACGGAAGCCGCGCGCCCGCTCCCCCAGCACGCGGAGCGCCTGCACGCCGCGGCCCGCGAATTCGACGACGTCACGTACGGCGGGCGCACCGCCACCCCTGACACGTACCAGCGCCTGACGGCCCTGGACTCCGAGGTGGACCGCACGACCCCGTCCCTGACCGCCGCCCCGGGAGCGCCCCGGTGACCGAACAGCACACCCCGAACCCGCGCCACGACAGCGGCGCCCCGGGCGACCGGCCGACCGGCACGCCCTCTGCCACGCTCACCGCTCCGCCGACGCCGGAACCAGCCCCGGACGACACCTCCGCCACGCCCACGGCCCGCCAGGTCTGGACCCGCACGCGAGGCATCGCCCTCGCCCTGGTCCTCCTCCTGATCGCCGGCGTGACCATCGCGGCCATCCGCTCCGGCGAGAAGCACGGCACCCTCGACCCCCGCTCCGCCGACCAGTACGGCAGCCGAGCCGTCGCCGCGCTCCTCGCCGACCGCGGCGTCGACACCCGCCTGGTCACCACGACCGCCGAGGCCCGGGCGGCGACCGGCCCCGACACGACCCTCCTGGTCGCCGTCCCCGACCTGCTCACGGCGCACCAGCAGGACCAACTCCAGGCCGCCACCGCCGACTCCGGCGGCCGCACGCTCCTCGTCGCCCCCGGCGCCGCATCCGTCGACCGGCTGGCCCCCGGGGTCACCGCGGACACCGAGCCCACCTCGGACTCCGCGCTCGCCCCCTCCTGCGACCTGCCCGCGGCACGCACCGCGGGCAAGGCCGGCACCGGCGGCGGCTACCGCTACGAGACGACGCTCACCGACACCGACTCCTGCTACCCGAGCGCGGGCGCTCCCACGCTCCTGCGCCTGCCCGCGGCCACCGGCCACGGCGACACGGTCGTCCTCGGCTCCCCCGACATCCTTCTCAACGATCACCTCGACGAGCAGGGCAACGCCTCGCTCGCCCTCCAACTCCTCGGCACCCGCACCCATGTGGTCTGGTACCTCCCCTCCCTCTCCGACGACGCCGCGGCCACCCGTTCCGAGAACGACCGCAGCTTCATCGACCTGATCCCCCGCGGCTGGCTCTGGGGCACCCTGCAGCTCTTCATCGCGGCAGCACTCGCCGCCCTGTGGCGCGCACGCCGCATGGGCCCCCTGGTCGCCGAGCGCCTGCCCGTCGCGATCCGCGCCTCCGAAACCGTCGAAGGCCGCGCCCGCCTCTACCGCAAGGCGAACGCCCGCGACCGCGCCGCCACGGCCCTGCGTATCTCCACCCGCACCCGACTCGCCCCCCTAATCGGCGTCCCCCCGTCCCAGGCCCACACGCCCGAGACCTTCCTGCCCGCCCTGGCGCGCCAACTCCCGACGCCCGACCAGGACTTGCACACCCTCCTCTTCGGCCCACCTCCGGCCACCGACGCAGCGCTCATCGCACTCGCCGACCACCTCGACGCCCTCGAAAGAGAGGTACGCCATTCATGATGGACCCGACCACTGACAACGCCGGGCCCACGACCGATCCCCGCAGCTCACGGGCCTCTTTGGAAGCCCTGCGCACGGAGATCGCCAAGGCCGTGGTCGGCCAGGACTCCACCGTCACGGGCCTGGTCGTGGCCCTGCTCTGCCGCGGCCACGTCCTCCTCGAAGGCGTCCCCGGCGTAGCGAAGACACTCCTGGTACGCGCCTTGGCCGCATCCCTCGAACTCGACACGAAACGAGTCCAGTTCACCCCCGACCTCATGCCCAGCGACATCACGGGCTCGCTCGTCTACGACACCCACACGTCGCGCTTCTCCTTCCAGCCGGGCCCGGCCTTCACCAACCTCCTCCTCGCGGACGAGATCAACCGGACCCCTCCCAAGACCCAGTCCTCCCTCCTGGAGGCCATGGAGGAACGCCAGATCACGGTCGACGGCACGCCGCGCCCGCTCCCTGATCCGTTCATGGTGGTGGCGACCCAGAACCCGGTCGAGTACGAGGGCACCTACCCCCTCCCCGAGGCCCAACTGGACCGCTTCCTCCTCAAGTTGAACGTCGCACTGCCCACCCGCCAGGACGAGATCGACGTCCTGACCCGCCACGCGGCCGGCTTCAACCCCCGCGATCTGCACGCGGCAGGCATCCGTCCGGTGGCCACGGCAGCCGACCTGGAAGCAGCCCGGGCCGCCGTGGCAAAGACGACGATCTCCCCCGAGATCACGGCATACGTGGTCGACATCTGCCGCGCCACACGCGAATCTCCGTCCCTCACCCTCGGCGTCTCCCCGCGAGGCGCCACGGCCCTCCTGGCGACGGCCCGCGCCTGGGCCTGGCTGACCGGCCGCGACTACGTCATCCCCGACGACGTCAAGGCCCTGGCCCTCCCCACCCTCCGCCACCGCATCCAGCTGCGTCCCGAGGCGGAGATGGAGGGAGTCACCCCGGACTCGGTCATCAACGCCCTCCTGACCCACGTCCCCGTCCCCCGCTGAATCGACCGAGGCCGGAGACGACTTCGACATGGCCCTCACCGGACGCACGGCCCTGCTCGCCGCCCTGGGCTCCCTCCCCATAGGGATCTGGGAGCCCAGTTGGACGGGCATCCTCGCCGTCAACACCCCCCTGGCCCTGGCCTGCGCCTGCGACTTCGCCCTGGCCGCCCCGGTCCGCCGACTACGCCTGACGCGCTCCGGCGACACCTCGGTACGCCTCGGCGACCCGGCCGACGTCACGCTCACCGTCACCAATCCCTCGCGGCGTGTTCTGCGTGGGCACGTCCGCGACGCCTGGCCGCCCAGCGCCTGGCGCCCGGGCGCCGAACACGACGCGTCCCGCCATCGCGTGACGATCCCCGCGGGCGAACGCCGCCGTCTCACGACCCGCCTCCTGCCCACCCGCAGAGGCGACCGTCAGGCAGACCGCGTGACGATCCGCTCGTACGGCCCCCTGGGCCTCTTCACCCGCCAGGGCACACACAAGGTCCCGTGGACGGTCCGCGTCCTGCCGCCCTTCCACAGCCGCAAGCACCTCCCCTCCAAACTGGCCCGGCTACGTGAACTCGACGGCCGCACCAGCGTCTTGACCAGGGGCGAGGGCACCGAATTCGACAGCCTGCGCGAGTACGTTCCCGGTGACGACACCCGCTCCATCGACTGGCGCGCGACAGCCCGCCAGTCCGCCGTCGCCGTCCGCACCTGGCGTCCCGAGCGCGACCGCCACATCCTCCTGGTCCTCGACACGGGCCGTACCTCAGCGGGCCGTGTCGGCGACGCTCCCCGCCTCGACGCCTCCATGGACGCGGCCCTCCTCCTGGGCGCCCTGGCCTCCCGCGCCGGCGACCGCGTCGACCTCCTGGCCTACGACCGCCGCATCCGCTCCCTCGTCCAGGGCCGCACAGCAGGCGACGTCCTCCCTGCCCTGGTCAACGCCATGGCCCCCCTGGAGCCAGAACTCGTCGAGACAGATGCCCGCGGCCTCACCGCCACAGCTCTGCACACGGCCCCGCGTCGTTCCCTCATCGTCCTTCTCACGTCCCTGGACGCAGCCCCGGTCGAAGAGGGCCTTCTCCCGGTCCTCTCCCGTCTGACGAAGGGCCACACGGTGATCGTCGCCTCGGTCGCCGACCCGGCCATCGACACGATGGCCGCGTCCCGAGGGACCACAGAAGCCGTCTATGACGCGGCCTCAGCAGCGCAGGCGAAAGCAGAACGCCTCCGCACCGCCGACCAACTCACCCGTCACGGTGTCACGGTCGTGGACGCCACCCCTTCCGAACTGGCTCCCGCTTTGGCCGACGCCTACCTCGCCCTAAAGTCCGCCGGCCGCCTCTGACCACCCCCGAGAAATCAAAAAGGAGCCCCCAACGGAGGCTCCCAAAGAATGCGGGTAAACGCAGAAAAGCCCCGGACCGTATCCCGGCCCGGGGCTTTTCCATTCAAAATTAGTTCGGCGGCGTCCTACTCTCCCACAGGGTCCCCCCTGCAGTACCATCGGCGCTGTGAGGCTTAGCTTCCGGGTTCGGAATGTAACCGGGCGTTTCCCTCACGCTATGACCACCGAAACACTATGAAACTGTCAACCGCACCGTACGTGACCATGTACGGGGTTGTTCGTGGTTTCAGAACCAACACAGTGGACGCGAGCAACTGAGGACAAGCCCTCGGCCTATTAGTACCAGTCACCTCCACCCGTTACCGGGCTTCCAGATCTGGCCTATCAACCCAGTCGTCTACTGGGAGCCTTAACCCCTCAAAGGGGGTGGGAGTCCTCATCTCGAAGCAGGCTTCCCGCTTAGATGCTTTCAGCGGTTATCCTTTCCGAACGTAGCCAACCAGCCATGCCCTTGGCAGGACAACTGGCACACCAGAGGTTCGTCCGTCCCGGTCCTCTCGTACTAG
>NZ_JAAGMG010001048.1 GCF_010548525.1 Streptomyces sp. SID14478 | reverse complement strand
GTGCCCCAGCGAGAGATGCCGGCCGCGGCCCGGCCGGGTGACGTCGAAGCGGTCGGCGTCCGGGCCGTGCGCGGCCGGATCGCGGCCCGCGCCCGAGTACCCGGCGAGCACCGGCGTGCCGCGGGGGATCACGGTGCCGTCGACCGTGAGGTCCCGGGTCGGGTAGCGGAACGGGAAGTAGCTCACCGGGCTGTCCCAGCGCAGTGTCTCCTCCACGACGTCCGACCACGTGGCCGACCCGGAGCGCACCAGGGCGAGTTGGCCGGGGTGCCCGCACAGCGCCCGTACCGCGTTCGTGATCAGGTTCAGTGTCGTCTCGTGCCCGGCGATCACGAACAGGATGAGCGTGCCGATCAGCTCCTCCTGGTCGAGTCGGTCGCCGTCCTCCTCGCGCGCCGCGATGAGGGCGCTGGTCAGATCGTCCCCCGGGTCCTTCGCCCGCGTGGCGACGACCTGGGCGAGCACCGCCACCATCTCCTGGTTGGCGGCGATGGCCTCCTGCGGTGTCGTGTCCGTGGCGACGACCCGGCTCGACAGATGATGCAGACGGTCCCTGAACTGCTCGTCGACGCCGAACAGTTCACAGATCACCCGCATGGGCAGCGGCAGCGCGAAATGGGCGCGCAGCTCGACCACCCCGTCGGCGGCGGCCCGTACGGCGAGGCCGTCGAGCAGTTCGTCGACGAGGCGCTCGACGCGGGGCCGCAGCTGCGCCACCCGGCGCGCCGTGAACGCGCGGCTGACCAGCGACCGCAGCCGCCGGTGGTCGTCGCCGTCGGCCGTGGTCATCCCGCGCACCGTCGCGAACGTGCGCAGCGGCCAGCCTGCCGGTATCCGCCCCTCGGCCAGGGCCGTGAAGTGCCGGGCGTCCTTGGCGACATCCGGGTGGGCGAGGAACTCCTTGAGCGCGTCATGGCCGAGGACGACCATGCCCGGCACGTCACCGGGCAGCACGACGGAGGCGACGGCGCCACGCTCGAGGAGCCGGGCGTTGCGCAGGTGCGGACAGCCGCCCGCGGGATCGATGCGGTGCGCCGCGGAGGCATCGGGAGTGTCCGCGGCATCGGCGGCATCGGGGGCGTCGGCGAACGGGGTCAACGGAGGCTCCTGACCGATCGGGTGATGAGATCGGGGGAGCGCCCGGCCCGGACCGCCCGTCAACTCCCCCGAACTGCGGCGGTCCTCGGATCCTACGGCGCCTGCGGCCCGAGGCCCAGGTCGTAGATCCGATTCAGCAACCACGCCTCGTTGCCCGCGAGGCCCGCGCGCAGCAGTGCCTCGTCGGCCTCCGCGAGGGGCACGGCGAGGACGGAGGCGGTCGCCGGTGGCTCAGCGGTGGAGAGCGCCGCGCGCGTCGTGTGCAGCAGCCGCAGACATGCTTGCGCCGCCGCCAGTTCGTGGCTCTTGGTGTGTCGGCCATGTACGTCGAGGTTCCTGGTCCCGTTCATGTCTCCACTCTTGCGCACGGGTCTGACAATCCCTCTCCAATGGGGCGGGGCTAGCCTCGTGGGAGCCCTGGGTCGTGCGCCGGGGCAGGAACGCAAGGAGGATCCGCCGTTGTCACCGTTCGCAGCTTCCCTGTTCGACCCCGACGCGGGGCAAGGCCTGCGTCAGCTGGCCGAATTGGGGATCGCGCTGGTCCTGTCCACGCTGATCGGCGCCGAGCGCGCCGTCCAGCAGAAGAGCGCGGGGCTGCGCACGCACACCCTCGTCGGCGTGGGCAGCGCCTTGTTCATGGAGGTGTCGCAGCACGGGTTCAACTCCGTGCTCGGCCTGGAGGGCGTGTCGTTCGACCCCTCGCGGGTCGCCGCGCAGATCGTCTCCGGGATCGGGTTCATCGGCGGCGGGCTGATCTTCGTGCGCCGCGACGCGGTCCGTGGCCTAACGACCGCCGCGACGATCTGGCTGACCTGCGCCATAGGGATGGCCTGCGGTGGGGGCCTGCCGCTGCTCGCGCTCGCCGCGACCGCCTGTCACTTCCTCGTCGTGCGCGGCTACCCCTGGCTGACCCAGCGCGTACCGGCACTCGCCGGAGAACGACGCTCGGGTCTGCACCTCGCCTACCGCGTCGGCAGCAGTGTCCTGACCCGCGTCCTGGAGGAGTGCACGAGCCGGGGCTTTCGCGTCGTCGAGGTGCGTGCCGACCGCGCCGAGTGGGAGCAGCGACCCGAACGTCCCGGCACGCTTGCCGTCCGGCTGGAGCTGGAGGGAGGCGCCGACGTCCCCGCGCTGGTCGCCGTGCTCTCCGAGCTGCACGGGGTGCTGGACGTGGCGTCCTTGGGGTCGGCGGAGTCGGCGGCGGACGAATAGTCGGAAGTCCGCTCGCCCCGGACGGTCTGCCACCGCGCGTGGGGCTGCATCAAGGAGTGGCAGGGCTTCGTGAGGACCGCCCGTCGCCAGGAGCGGTACGTGGCGCGGCGCGCGGTGCGTCGCCACGCGGCGGCGGGCGAGGAGGTCTGACGGCGCGTCCGGCCCCGAGACCTAGGACGAGGGTCCCTCTGGCGGCGCCCGCGGGCGCACCTGATGATCCGTCCATGATTGATCCCCGCCATCTGGCCGCCTTCTGCGCGATGTCCCTGCTGCTGTCCGCGTCGCGGTCGACGAACTGCGGCAGCATCGCGGTCAGGAAGACGATGCTCTTCGGGTTGGTGACGCCGACCACGAATCCGGCGCGCACCGCACGGCCGCCGCTCGGCGCGTCGGCCGCGGCGTGCGGCGCCTCAGCAGCTCC
>NZ_JAAGMG010001008.1 GCF_010548525.1 Streptomyces sp. SID14478 | reverse complement strand
AGCAACGGCCTTGGCCGCAGGGCCGCATAGGTCTCGGCGAAGCGTGCCCAGTCGACGTCGGCGACGACCACGGCGCCCTGGTCGCCGGCCAGCACCGCCTCCAGGACCTGCAGTGCGCGCTCGCCGGGCATCGGGCGTACGCCCTGGTCCCGGAGCCGGGCGACGGCCTGCGCGTCGTCCGTCATGCCGCCTTCCGCCCACAGGCCCCAGGCCACGGACGTCGCGGCCAGGCCGTGGGCGCGGCGGTGCCCGGCGAACGCGTCGAGGAAGGCGTTGCCCGCGGCGTACGCGCCCTGTCCGGCGCTGCCCCACACGGCGGCGCCGGAGGAGAAGAGCAGAAAGAGGCTCAGGTCCGGGCAGGCGTCGGCGAGATGGCGTGCACCGTGCACCTTGGCCGCCACGACCTGCCGGTACTCCTCGACGGTCATGTCCCGCAGGAGGGTCTGCTGGTTCAGTCCGGCCGCGTGCACGACTCCGGTGACCGTCGCGCCGTCCGCGCGCAGTGCGCCGACGAGGTCGGTCACTTGTTCGCGCACGCCGATGTCGCAGGCGTGGACGGTGACGTGGGCGCCCAGGGCGGTGAGTTCGGCGACCAGCGGGGCCACGTCCGGTGCCGTGTCGCCGCGGCGGCTGACGAGGGCCAGGTGCTGGGCGCCG
>NZ_JAAGMG010000969.1 GCF_010548525.1 Streptomyces sp. SID14478 | reverse complement strand
CGCGTACGGGGGCGGGGGCTGGGCGGGGTCGCCGCTCATCGCGGCCAGGCGGGCGGCGATGCGGGCATGGATCGCCGCCTCGCCGGTGCCGTCGTCGCTCAGCCGGTGCTCGCGCGCGGATTCGGCGGGGTCGCCGGAGTCGCAGCCGTCGGCGCGGACGTCCCTGCCGTCCGGGCCGTACTTGTCGTTCTGGTCCCTCACGTGGTGCCCTTCGAGGCCTCCGGCCAGCGGCGCAGGATCTGGGCCAGCTGTTCGTGGGCGGGTCGGTAGACCACGCGGTCGTCCTCGTGGTCGGTGGTGAGATACCCGGCCAGACGGCTCTTCAGCAGCTGACGGATCTTCTCGTCGGGGTCACGCAGGGGCGCTTGGAGCACGGCGTGGGTCAGCGCGGGCCACACGTCCCCCCATGCGACCCCGCGCCCCAGCGCGAACGCGCTCGCGCGCAACAGTGCGACGGCCTCGGTCCGGGTCAGTCCGCCGCCGGCGGCGACGGCGAGCTCGATGTCGGTGAGCAGCAGGCCGGTGATCCCGCCCGCGACCCGGTCGAGCCAGCCCGGGTCGGTCAGCAGCCCCGGCCCCTTCAGGCGCAGTTGCTCGACGGCGAGCCGGGCGTGCAGGAACGACCCGGCGGCGCGGGCGCCCACGACGAGCGCGGCCCGTGCGATGGCCGCGGGACCCCACTGGTCCTGCCCGTCGAGCAGGACGTGGACGTAGGCGCGGATGTCCTGGTCCGGGTCCTCGTCGCAGCGCACGGTGTCGGCGTGCGGGAACCGGTCGGCGAGTTCGGCCAGCAGATCGGCGGCCGCGGGCCGGGGCCGGCCGTTGTGCGGGGTGGTGGGGCGGGCGCTGCGCACGCCGAGCAGGAGGCGGACCTT
>NZ_JAAGMG010000929.1 GCF_010548525.1 Streptomyces sp. SID14478 | reverse complement strand
TGGGCGGGCAGTCGGCGGCGATGGTGGCGGCGGGGTCCGGAGCCGCGCCGACCACCTACTTCACCGGAACGCTCACCACACTCGTCACGGGCGCCGTGGACGGGGCGGGACGTCGGGCCGGACAACTGTGGGTCGCGTCGCGGCTGTTGGCGGTCGTCGCCGGGGCCGCGGGCGCCGTCGCCGTGCACACCGCAGCGCCCTCGTGTGGATTTGTGTCACCGGCCCTGCTCACGGCCGCGGCCGTCGTGTGCCACAAACCTGCACATCGATTGCGCAGAGCAGTCACGGCAGTTCACGAAAAGCATTTGCCCGATACATACAAGGACACCCATTGATGCGCGAGTGTCCATTTTGGTGAAAGTGGTCCGGGCGCTCCCGTCCGGCACCTCGTGAAGGTTGTGAAGGTGCTGCCACCGGCGCGTGAACGACTTTGCACCGTGCGGGAATTGACCTCGCACATTCCCTCCCGCCGGGGGCCTTCCGATTGGCTGTGCGACGCGTCGCCGTGCTTTGATCCAGCCCATCGCGGGACGACGTCACGGATTCGATTCCCCAGATTCCCGAAGTCTCCTGTGTTTTTCGCGATACCCAAATACCCCCACTGAGAAGGGCGGCTCCCCCATGAGCAACCACGTCGAGACCCTCGAGATTTCCGACGCCGAGCTGGACAACGTCTCCGGCGGGCTCGTCGGCGGCCTCGTCGGCCAGGTCACCGGCACCGTCGACGGCATCGCCCCGGTCTCGGGCGTCGTCTCCGGCCTGACCAACACGGTCGAGGGCCTGACCGGCGTCAACGCCGGCGCCGTCACGGGTCTGGCCACCGGCCTGACCGCCGGCCTCTGAGCCGGATCACACGCAGCGACTCCGCCGCCACCTGACCGGCGGCGGACCCACGGCCTCGGGACATCCAGTCCCGGGGCCTTCGGGCGCGTTCGGCCTCCGCGCCGGCGCCGCGCCCGGCCCTGAGCAACGTAAGGGAAAGACCCGTGCAGTTCCGCCAACAGGCCCTCACCAAACTGCAGTCGCCGGAGGAGCTCGACCTTCCGGTGCGCCTCGCGCGGCCGCAGGGGCTGCTCGTCCTCGCCGTGACGGTCGTCGTGATGGCTGCCTCGTGCGTGTGGGCGGTGACCGGTTCGGTGTCCTCGACGCTCAAGGTGAGCGGCATCCTCACCTACGGGCAGGGCAGTTACGTCCTGCAGACCCCGGTGACCGGTCAGGTGACCGGGGTGTACGTGCGGGAGGGGCAGCGGGTCGCCGCGGACGCTCCGCTGCTCAAGGTCCGTACGCAGCAGGGCAACCGGGTCGTGCGGGCCATCGACGCGGGCCGGGTCACGGCTCTCGTCGCGCGGATCGGCGCGGTGGTGACCACGGGCGCGGACGTCGCGACGCTGGAGAAGACGTCGTCGGCGCACGACCCGCTGCTCGCGATGCTGTACGTGCCCGCCACCGGTGCCGCGAACGTCCCCGCGGGCGCCGATGTCGACCTCACGGTGCCGGCCGCCCAGCAGTACGGCGTGCTGCGCGGCACGGTGAAGGCGGTGGGGCGCGCCGCGCAGACGAAGCGGCAGGTCGCGGACTTCCTCGGCGACGGCGACCTCGCGGCGCAGTTCACGAAGGGCGACACGCGCGTGCCGGTGCTCGTGCGGCTCACGAAGTCGGCGTCCGGGGCGTCCGGATACGCCTGGTCGGCGGGGGACGGTCCGCCCTACTCCCTCACGTCCATGACCCTCACCTCCGGCGCCGTGCACCTCGCCGAGCAGCGCCCGATCGATTGGCTGCTGCCGTGACCGCCCCCGCCCCGACCCCGCTGCCGCCCGCGGGCCACCGTCCCGACCGTCGCCGCG
>NZ_JAAGMG010000893.1 GCF_010548525.1 Streptomyces sp. SID14478 | reverse complement strand
CGTGCAGCGCGAACAGCCCGCCGGGGCCGATCAGCAGGTGGTGGATGCGGGCCCCGCCGGGCAGCGGCACCGAGTGCAGTGCCCGCCAGCCCGCCGGTTCGAGGCCGTCGAGGACCTCGCCGGTCCGCTGCTGCGCGGCCAGGGCCGTGCGCCGCGGGTCGGTGCGCAGCCTGCGCTGCGGAGCCGGGTCCCGGTCGAGGTCGATGACGAGGGCCTCCCCGGGGCGGTTCGGCGCGAGGTCGTCGTCCGGGTGGAGGCTGAGGCGGGCCAGCTCGGCGGGCGTGGGTACCGGCGGCGGCCCGACGGCGACGTTCCCGGTGAGGAACGGGCGCAATGCGGCGAGGACGGCCTCCCGCTGCGACTCGGCGAGCAGATTGACCCGGGCCGCCTCCCTGTCGTACCAGGCAACGTTCAGCCCGTCCTCCCCGTACACGTAGAGCCGCTCCTGGCCGTGCCGCCACGTAGGTACGACGTGCAGTCCGTCCATGCCCCATCACCCCCTGACCATGGGAGCAGCAAGCACCGCCGCAGGGCAAGAAGGCCGCAAGGGCGTTAACGGCATCGGGCGCAGAGCGAGGGGCCGCTGTTACACAGTCGCCGAATTGCCGTGATGGCCGACTTTTACGGTGATGGAGCGACATCAGAGCACTCGCCGCACACCCGGCCCGGACCGATCGGAGTCATCATGCGCCCCGCCTTCCTCCGCAGCGCCGTCGTCACGGCCGTCCTGGGCGGCGCCGTGCTGGTCCCCACGGCCGCGTACGCGGACGCCCAGGTGCACGCTCCGGCGGCCCGGACCGTCGAGGTCGCCGACTCGCAGGACCAGCCCGCGGCCCCGTCCCCGGACGATCCGTCGGCCAATCCGTACTTCCTGGTGGCAGGCGGTGCGATGGCCGCCGCCGGCGCCGCGGGCCTCGTCTACTCCACCGTCCGCCGCGGCCGCGCCGACGCCTGAGCACGCACCCCCTTGGAGCCCCAGTGAGAACGTCCGCCCGCCTCGCCGCGACCGCCGCCCTCGTGGCCTCCCTCGCCGCCGGTGTCACCGCCTGCGGCCAGGGTTCGAGCGGCG
>NZ_JAAGMG010000854.1 GCF_010548525.1 Streptomyces sp. SID14478 | reverse complement strand
CGGGCCAGCGGCGCCGGCCGGTGGCGCCAGTCGACGGCCATCTTCACGTTGGCGGGAGCCACGGCGACGAAGAAGGCGGCCGTGGCGCTCGCCGCCCGGGCGCGGGTGTGCGGCAGTGCGACACCTGCCGCGAGGGCCAGTTCGACGGCGCCGCTGGCATAGGTCCAGGCGCGGGGCGAGCCCGGCAGCGCGCGCGGCACGATCGCGTCGAACGGCTTGGGAAGAAGGAGGTGCGTGACGCCCGCTCCCGCGAGCAGACCGGCGAGCATCTGGTGAGAACGTGCGCGGCGCAAGAGGGCCTCCTGGAGGGTCGCGTGGGTGCCGACCGATCTTACTTACCAGTCAGTAAGAAAGTCGAGAGTACCGAGGTGCGGCGGTGCCGACGTAGCCGACCGGGGCGCGCTCCTGGCCGGTCTCCGGCACCGGAGGACAGGCCCGCATCGCAGAGAGGCCCGGTAAACTGGGGCCCGAGCCCTTGACCTGCAAAAAGGCAGGCAGGGAGCCTACTTGTGGGAGTGCCAGTGCTGCGCACCATGTTCAAATCCAAGATCCATCGCGCCACCGTGACCGAAGCCGACCTGCACTACGTCGGCTCGGTCACCATCGACGCGGACCTGCTCGACGCCGCCGACCTGCTGCCCGGCGAGCTCGTGCACATCGTCGACATCGACAACGGCGCCCGCCTGGAGACGTACGTCATCGAGGGCGAGCGGGGCTCCGGAGTGATCGGGATCAACGGGGCCGCCGCCCATCTCGTGCACCCGGGCGACCTGGTGATCATCATCAGTTACGCTCAGGTCGACGACGCCGAGGCGCGGTCGTTGCGGCCCCGGGTCGTGCACGTCGACCGGGACAACAGGATCGTGGCGCTGGGCGCCGATCCGTCCGAACCGGCCCCGGGCGGCGCCGCGCGACGCAGTCCCCGCGCCGTGCCCGCCTGATCACCAGGGAGAGCCCCGTGAGCGACATCGAGATCCACGACGACCGCGAGCGGGGCCTCCTGCTGGCCCGGACCGGCGGGAGCGACGGCGAGACCGTCGGCTACATCCAGTACTTCGTGCTCGACGAGCCGCAGCGCGCCCTCGTGCCGGTGCACACCATCGTGGAGCCGGAGCACGAGGGCAAGGGCATCGCGGGCTCGCTCGCCCGGGAGCTGTACGCGACGGCCGCCCGCGAGGGCGTCGTCGTCGCGCCGCTGTGCCCGTTCGTCGTCCGCTGGGCCGAGCGGCACCCCGGCGAGGCGCCGGCCGTCCCGGCCGCACTGCGCACCGCCGCCGAACAGGCCCTCGCCGACGACCCGGAAAAGTGGTGACCGCCCCGCACCCGGCTGCGTAGGGTGCGGGCATGATCCTCTCGCTCCTGCACACCTCACCTGCACACATCCCCGTTTTCGATGCGCTGCGCGAGGCCGGTCACCCGGAGCTCGCGCTGCGCCACGTCGTACGCGAGGACCTGCTGGTGCGGGCGGGGCAGGCGGGGCCCGACTCCGTCGCCGACGACGTGCGGGCCCTGCTGGTGGCAGCGGTGCGGGACGGCGCCGACGCGGTGCTGTGCACCTGCTCCAGCATCGGCGCGGTCGCCG
>NZ_JAAGMG010000798.1 GCF_010548525.1 Streptomyces sp. SID14478 | reverse complement strand
CTGGCGGCGGGGCAGTTCCCCGAAGGCAGCATGGGCCCCAAGATCCGGGCCGCTCTCGGCTTCCTGGCGGCGGGCGGCAGCAGCGTGCTGATCACCTCGCCGCAGGCGCTGGGCGCGGCGCTGCGCGGCGCGAGCGGGACCCGCATCGTGGCGACGGCCCCCGCGGCGACGCCGCCCTCCGCTCCGGTCCGCGCACCCGACGTCACGTCCCCCTCCCGCAACACGACCGGCCCGGGGACGTAACAGCGGGGAAGCACGATGCAGGCCCGCCCTCCCCCACTTCGCAGACGTAAGGAACCCGGATGCCGTCGACCACCGCAGCCGCCTCGCTCCCCACGCCGGTCCCCGACACGCTCCCGCTGGACGGCAGGCACCACCTGCCCACCCGCCCCGACACCGCGCGCTGGGGCGAACTCCCGCACGCCGGGAGCGCGCCCGCGCTGGTGGTGGACGACGGCGACACGCTCACCGTCGATCTCGTCTCCCACGAGGGCATACTCCCCGATCAGGGCCGCGACCCGGTGGCGTTCTTCGGCGGGTACGGGGTCCCGGCGCGGCACGTCCCGCGCGACGCACGGGAGATCGCCGAGTCGGGCCTGGGCCGCGCCACGGAGGGACCGCCGGGGCCGCACATCGTCACCGGTCCCGTCGCCGTGCGCGGCGCGCTCCCCGGGGACCTGCTACGGGTGGAGACGCTGACCCTGCACCGGCGTACCCACTACGGGATCGTCTCCAACCGGCACGCCGCGGGAGCCCTGCCCGGTGAACTCCCCGACGACGGCGCCGCGTTCACCGGCCCCGACACCCGGCGCACCGACGCGGGCACGGTCAGCTCCTTCTGCACCGTCGAACGGGACGGCGCCGGCGCCGAGTTCGGGGTGCTGCGCTGCACTGCGGATCTCTCGGCACGGTTTCCGCTGGCACCGTTCGTCGGGATCATGGGCGTGGCCACGGCCGAGGAAACGGCGGCCAGCTCGGTCCCGCCGGGCCGGCACGGCGGCAACCTCGACATCAAGCACCTGACCTGCGGCTCGTCCCTCTACCTGCCGGTGCAGGCCGAGGGCGCGGGCTTCTACGCGGGTGATCCGCACTTCGCGCAGGGCAACGGGGAAGTGGCGCTGACCGCCCTGGAAGCGCCACTGAGGGCGACGTTCCGGCTGTCCCTGGTGCGAGGCCCGGCGGCGCGGCGCGTGACGGGCCTGCTCGGCGAGCCGTTCGCGGAGACCGGCGCGCACTGGATCGCGCTCGGCCTCGACGCCGATCTCGACGAGGCGATGCGCCAGTGCGTGCGCTCGGCCCTCGCCTTCCTCACCGCCCGCACCGGCATGGACCGGGCGACCGCGTACGCGTACCTGAGCGCGGCCGCCGATTTCGAGGTCTCCCAGGTGGTGGACCGCGTCAAGGGGGTCCACTGCCTGATCCGCAAGGCCGACTTCCACGCCGAACCGTAGACCCGCCCCACCTCGCCCCGCACAGCCCGCACCCGCAGCCGCACGCCTCCCATCCGTCACGAACAGGCAAGGAGAACCCATCGTGACCGCACTACTGCTGCGCGACGCGCGCGTGGAGGACTCACCGGACCTGGCCGACATCCGCGTACAGGACGGCCGCATCGAGACGATCGGCCCGGCGCTCGCGGCCCCGCAGGGCGCCGACGTGCTCGACTGCGCGGGGCGCGTGGTGATCCCCGGACTGATCGAGGCGCACCTGCACCCGGACAAGGCGCTGCTCGACGGGGTGCGGCCCAACCCGTCCGGCACACTCGCGGACGCCATCCGGATCACGGCGGAGCTGAAGGCCGGTTTCACCCACGCCGAGGTGCGGGCCCGCGCCGAACGGGTCCTGCGGATGTGCGTGCGCAACGGCACCACCACGCTGCGCGCCCATCCGGACGTAGATCCGGTGGCGGGCCTGACCGGCCTGGAGGTGCTGCTCGAACTGCGCGAGACCTGGGCCCCGTTGGTGACCGTCCAGGTCGTCGCGTTCCCGCAGGAGGGCGTGTTCAAGGCGCCCGGCACGGAGAAGCTGCTGCGCAAGGCGCTGGAGGCGGGGGCCGATGCCGTCGGCGGCTGCACCTACAGCGAGGCGTCGGTCGAGGACTGCCGACGGCAGGTGGAGCTGGTGCTCGATCTGGCCGCGGAGTACGGCGTCCCCGCAGATCTGCACGCGGACTTCGCGGACGACAGCGCCGACGAGCGGTTCGCGCTCGCGGAGTTCATCGCCCGCCGCACGGCCGAGCGGGGCCTCTCGGGCCGCGTCACGCTCGGCCACGCCACCTCGCTCGGCGGCCGACCGCCCGCCGAACGGGCGGC
>NZ_JAAGMG010000752.1 GCF_010548525.1 Streptomyces sp. SID14478 | reverse complement strand
GGCCAGGCCCGCGCCGCCGTCGGCCGGGGCCTCGCCGCGCGCCAGAGCGAGCTGGAGGCCGAGCGCGACGCGCGCGTCCTGGTCGAGGAGGCCGTGGACGTCACGCTGCCCTACGACCGCACTGCGGCCGGTGCCCGGCACCCGCTGACGACCATGATGGAGCGCGTCGCCGACGTCTTCGTATCGATGGGGTACGAGATCGCGGAGGGCCCCGAGGTCGAGGCGGAGTGGTTCAACTTCGACGCCCTGAACTTCACGCCGGACCACCCGGCCCGGCAGATGCAGGACACCTTCTTCGTCCAGGGCCCCGAGGGCACCGAGGGCGACGAGTCCGGTGTCGTGCTGCGCACGCACACCTCCCCGGTGCAGGCCCGCTCGCTGCTCGACCGGGAACCGCCCGTCTACATCGTCTGCCCGGGCCGCGTGTACCGGACCGATGAGCTGGACGCCACGCACACGCCGGTCTTCCACCAGATCGAGCTGCTCGCCGTGGACGAGGGCCTCACCATGGCCGACCTGAAGGGCACCCTGGACCACATGGTCAAGGCGCTCTTCGGCGACGACATGAAGACGCGGCTCCGCCCGAACTACTTCCCCTTCACCGAGCCGTCCGCCGAGATGGACATGGTCTGCTACGTGTGCCGCGGCGAGTCCGTCGGCAACCCGGACCGGCCGTGCCGCACCTGCGGCAGCGAGGGCTGGATCGAGCTGGGCGGCTGCGGCATGGTCAACCCGCGCGTGCTGACCGCGTGCGGTGTGGACCCCGAGAAGTACAGCGGATTCGCCTTCGGGTTCGGCATCGAGCGGATGCTGATGTTCCGCCACAACGTCGAAGACATGCGAGACATGGTCGAGGGTGACGTCCGGTTCACCCGGCCGTTCGGGATGGAGATCTGATGCGGGTCCCGCTTTCCTGGCTGCGGGAGTACGTCGACCTCCCCGCCACCGAGACCGGCCGCGACGTGCAGGCCAAGCTCGTCGGCGTAGGGCTCGAGGTCGAGACGGTCGAGCAGCTCGGCGCCGGTCTCAAGGGCCCCCTCGTGGTGGGCAAGGTCCTGACCATCGAGGAGCTCGAGGGCTTCAAGAAGCCGATCCGCTTCTGCACCGTCGACGTGGGTCAGGCCAACGGCACCGGGGAGCCGCAGGAGATCGTCTGCGGCGCCCGGAACTTCGCCGTCGGCGACAAGGTCGTCGTGGTCCTGCCGGGCGCCGTGCTGCCCGGCGACTTCGCGATCGCCGCCCGCAAGACGTACGGCAAGACCTCGCACGGCATGATCTGCTCCACCGACGAGCTCGGCATGGGCGACGACGGTACGCACGGCATCATCGTGCTGCCGCCGGAGCACGAGGTCGGCGCCGACGCCATCGAGCTGCTCGAGCTGGTCGACGAGGTCCTCGACATCGCCGTCACGCCCGACCGCGGCTACTGCCTGTCGATGCGCGGCATCGCCCGCGAGACCGCCATCGCGTACGGGCTCCCGCTGCGCGACCCGGCGCTCCTCGACGTCCCCGCGCCCAACGCGTTCGGCTACTCCGTCCAGGTCTTCGACCCGCTGGCCTGCGACCGCTTCACCGCGCGCACCGTCACCGGTCTGAGCCCGGAGGCCCGCTCGCCGATCTGGCTGCAGCGCCGTCTGCAGAAGGCCGGCATGCGCCCGATCTCGCTCGCCGTCGACGTCACGAACTACGTGATGCTCGAACTCGGCCAGCCGCTGCACGCCTACGACCGCTCCCTGGTCCAGGGCGCGATCGGCGTCCGCCGCGCGCAGCAGGGCGAGAAGCTCAAGACCCTCGACGGCACCGAGCGCACGCTCGACGCCGAGGACCTCGTCATCACCGACGAGCGCGGCCCGATCGGCCTCGCCGGTGTGATGGGCGGCGCCAACACGGAGATCGCCGATCACGAGGAGGGCGCCGGCACCACCGACGTCGTCGTCGAGGCCGCGCACTTCGACGCGCTGACCATCGGCCGCACCGCGCGCCGCCACAAGCTGTCCTCCGAGGCGGCCAAGCGCTTCGAGCGCGGCGTCGACCCGCAGGCCACGTCCGCCGCGGCCCAGCGCGTCGTCGACCTCCTGGTGCTGCTCGCGGGCGGCACCGCCGAGCAGGGCGTCACCGAGGTCATCGCGCCGGGCGCCCCGCGCACGATCACCATCCCGGCCGACCACCCGGACAAGGTCGCGGGCGTCGCGTACGGCCGCGAGACCGTGGTGCGCCGTCTGCAGCAGGTCGGCTGCGACGTCTACGGGCAGGACGACCTGACGGTGACCGTGCCGTCCTGGCGGCCCGACCTGACGGACCCGAACGACCTGGCCGAAGAGGTCATCCGGCTGGAGGGCTACGAGAACCTGCCCTCGACGCTGCCCAAGCCCCCCGCGGGCCGCGGCCTGACCGAGCGCCAGCGCACGCACCGCCGCGTGGGCCGCGCCCTGGCCGGTGCCGGATACGTCGAGGCGCTGAACTACCCCTTCGTCGGCGAGGCCGCCCTCGACCAGCTCGGCCTGGACGAGGACGACCCGGCCCGCCGCGTCGTCACCCTCGTCAATCCGCTCTCCGACGAGGAGCCCGCCCTCCGTACGACGCTGCTGCCGGGCCTGCTGTCCGCGCTGCGCCGCAACGACGGGCGGGGCAGCCACGACCTGGCCCTGTTCGAGACCGGCCTGGTCTTCCTGCCGCAGGGTGACCTGCGCGTCGCCACGCGGCTGCCCGTCGACCGGCGCCCCACCGACGAGGAGATCGCGACCCTCACGGCCGCGCTCCCGCACCAGCCCCGGCACGCCGCGGTCGTCCTCGCCGGCGCCCGCGAGCAGTCCGGCTGGTGGGGCA
>NZ_JAAGMG010000717.1 GCF_010548525.1 Streptomyces sp. SID14478 | reverse complement strand
CCTGGGGCGCGGACCGGCCGGGCGGGTGCCGGAGCGCGGGGTCCGCGCGAGGGTCCTCGGGCTCGCGCTGGTCGGCGGGGCCGTGACCGCGGGCAAGGGGCTGTGGGGCCTTAGCCGACCCCGCGCGGGAGTCCCGGAGGGCCCGTCAATTGGAGGCCCTTTAACGAATCTTGACGAACCGCCCGCTCCCGACCGGCGCAACAGATCCTGCGCCGACGGCCCGCACGGGTCAGGCTGCCAGTGACCGAACCGGAGGTGTTGCATGGCAGCGGGCCCGCGGACGCGACGTATGACGAGACGTGTCCTGCCAGGGATTCTTCTCCCCTTTGTGATGGCCGCCGCGGCGGCCTGCGGTACGTCCGCAGACCCGGCCGCGGACCTCGCGGTCCACCCCGACACCCGCCCCGCGGGAGCGCCCTTCGCGCACCCGGGAGTGCTGGTCGGCAAGGCGCAGCTGACGGCGGCCCGCGACCACGTCGCCCGCAAGGAAGAGCCGTGGCTGTCGGCGTACCAGAAGATGAGCGGCAGCAAGTACGCCGCCCTCGACTACAAGGCCAAGCCGTACGCCACCGTGGAGTGCCCGCCCGACACCCGCCCGGGGCAGGGCTGCGTGGAGGAGCGCGAGGACGCCATCGCCGCCTACACGCAGGCGCTGCTGTGGAACATCACCGGCAAGAAGGCCCACGCCGACAAGGCCGTGCAGATCATGGACGCCTGGTCGGGCACCGTGAAGCGGCACACCGAGGGCAACGCCGGGCTGCAGACCGCCTGGGCCGCCACCTCCTGGGCGAAGGCCGCCGAGCTGATGCAGTACACGTACGACGGCTGGGCGGACGGCGACGAGCTGAAGTTCCAGCGGATGCTGCGCGACGTGTACCTGCCCGAGGTGCAGTCCGGCTCCGCCGACTTCAACGGCAACTGGGACCTCCTCATGGCCGACGCGACGATGAGCATGGCCGTGTACCTCAACGACCAGGCCGCCTTCGACAAGGCCGTCGGGCACTTCCGCACCCGCGTGCCCGCGTACTTCTACCTCTCCTCCGACGGGCCGCTGCCGGTGAAGCCCGCGGGCAGCGACATCGACACCCCGGCCAAGCTGCAGACGTACTGGTTCGGGCAGAAGACGTTCAAGGACGGGCTCGCCCAGGAGACCTGCCGCAACTTCAAGCACGCCAGCTACTCCCTCGCCGCGACCTCCCACATCGCCGAGACCGCCTGGCACCAGGGGCTCGACCTGTACGGCGAGGTGAAGGACCGGCTCGCCGCCGCGCTGGAGTTCCACTCCAAGTACCAGCTGGGCGCCGCCGCCCCCGAGTGGCTGTGCGGCGGGAAGGTGCAGCGGGACATGGGGCCGGACACCGAGGTCGGCCTCAGCCACCTGCGGGGACGGCTGAAGATGAAGCTGCCCGAGACCGAGAAGCTGACCCGCGAGCAGCGGCCCGAAGGCACCGACGACCTGTTCGTCGCCTGGGAGACGCTCACCCACGCCCAGTCCGCCTGAGCCCTGCGGAACCGATTCGCTTTCGCTGCGCCCAATGGGTACTGTTGGGTTCACCGACGCGGGGTGGAGCAGCTCGGTAGCTCGCTGGGCTCATAACCCAGAGGTCGCAGGTTCAAATCCTGTCCCCGCTACTGAAGGCCGAGGCCGGAATCTTTCGAGATTCCGGCCTCGGTTTGTTTTTGATCACGGATAGCTACACACCGTAGGCTCGCCCGCACGATGAGTGACACGGGGCGCAGGGCGAGGCGGGGCGCGGCCCTCGCGCTGCTGCTCGCGCTGTGCGCGCTGTTCCTCTCCGGCAGTTGCCCCGACGGCTTCGACACCGCGGCCGCCGTCCACCACGGACGCCACGGCCACCACCACTGCACCCCCGCCGAGCCGCACGTCGCCGCCGCCCAGCCGGCCGACCGCGCGCACCCGGACGGGCCGGGCGGCGG
>NZ_JAAGMG010000688.1 GCF_010548525.1 Streptomyces sp. SID14478 | reverse complement strand
AAGCGGCGCGACGAGTCGGCGATGCTCGTGTCCGGTTCAGGGCGGCTTTCGACGCGCGACGCGACGATCACCAAGCACGGGCGCACGACCTCCGTCGCCGCGTCCGGCGACCGCGGTCTGAACGCGGCGGTGCTGGCCCGCGACGGGGGCCGGATCAGCCTGTCCGGCGGCTCCGTGCGCGCCAAGGGCAAGGGCGCGACGGCCGTCTTCGCGTCGGGGAAGGACGCCCGGGCGACGCTCAGCGGGAACGGCATCAGGACCAAGGGCGCGGCCGCGCGCGGCGTGATGGTCTCGGGCGGCGGCGAGGCCGCTCTGACGTACACGGAGATCGACACGGCCGGGGCGCAGGCGGCGCCGGTCGCGGTCGGTCCCGGCGGGTCGGGGGTGACGGTGTCCGGCGGCACGATGACCTCGGCGGGCTGCGGTTCGCCCGGGGTGCAGACCGCCGGTGACGTCGCGGTGACGGGGACGCTGTTCGACGTGGCGAACTCGGAGGCGTTCACCGTGGAGTCCGGGGGCGCGCTCTCCCTGAAGGACGTACGGGCGTCCGCGTCCGCGGGCGGGGTGGTGCTGCGGGGCGAGGACACGGCGACGTTCACGATGTCGGGCGGCTCGATCCAGGCGACGGACGGTGACCTGTTCTCGGTCCGACAGGCCGTGGCGGACGTGAAGCTGACGGGCGGAACGGAGCTGAAGACGAAGGACGGGGCGCTGCTCGACGTCAGCGACAAGGGGGTCGCGACCTTCGCCGCGAACAACGAGCGGCTGAAGGGGGACGTGAGCGTCACCGACGGTTCGGCGACGCTGGACCTGACCGGTTCGACGACGCTGGACGGGGCCGTCTCGGGGGCGTCGCTGACGCTCGGCGCCGGTACGAGGTGGTCGGTGGCCGGGGACTCGACGCTGAAGGGGCTGGAGCTGGGCTCCGGGGCGAAGGTCTCCGACGTGCTCGACGGGAACGGGCACGCGGTGACGTACGACGCGGACGCCAGCCCGGGGCTCGGCGGCAAGACGTACCGGCTGAGCGGGGGCGGGACGTTGCGGCCCGCGTGAGGGGGCTGTGCGTGGGCTGTGCGTCACCCCTCCCGGGGCCGGCCCTGCAAGCGGGCCGCGCGCTCGCGGATCGCGGGGAGTTCGGCCATCAGGGCCAGGCCCGGGCAGAAGGTCTCGTAGCCGTCGCGGTGTCCGGACACGGCGAGGAAGTCGGCGCCCGTGCCCGCCGGGAACCGGCTGTGGCCGTTGCTCGACACCAGCCGCACCGTGTCCCGCGGGTCGACGCCGGACAGGCCGAGCTTCCACGCGGCGACGGCGGCGATCGCCTCGCTCATCGCCGGTGGCACCGGGGTGCCCGCGGTGAAGGTGCCGATCGCGGCGATCCCGGTGGTGTTCTGGTTGAAGCCCTGGGTGTGGGCGCCGACCACGGCCCGGTCGACGCCACCGGCCCGGCCCTCGTAGACGGTGCCGCAGCGGTCGACGAGGAAGTTGTAGCCGATGTCGTCCCACTCCCGGCCGCCGGCCTGGCCCGCGTACACGTAGCGGATGATGCGCGGCACGTCGGCGCAGTCGTAGCCGTTCGGGGTGTCGGTGTGGTGGACGAAGACGGCGTCGACGCGGTCCGCGAACCGGACCGGGTCGCGGTGGTAGGTGTCCGCGCCCGCGGTCCACTCGGTGCGCGGCACGATGCGCGGCGGCCTGGCCGTGTACGCGCCGGCGGCGGC
>NZ_JAAGMG010000648.1 GCF_010548525.1 Streptomyces sp. SID14478 | reverse complement strand
CGCCGCGACGGACGCCTCCGGCGCGCCGCACCACCCCAAGAAGGCCGTGGTCTTCCGTGACGTGCGCCCCTTCGGCGCGCGGGACGCCGTGGACCTCACCGTCGTCGACGGCCTGATCAGCGACGGACCCGCGCCCCGCGGCGCCGAGGTCGTCGAGGGCGGCGGCCGGCTCGCGCTGCCGGCACTCGTGGACGCGCACATCCACCCCGACAAGACGAGCTGGGGCGGGGCCTGGGTCTCCCGCAAGCCGGCGAGCGGCATCGCGGACTACTGCGCGCAGGACGTCGAGCTGTTCCGCTCGCAAAAGCGCCCGGTCGGTGAGCGCGCGTACGGACTGATGGCGCACGCCGTGACCCGCGGCACCCGCGCGATGCGGGCGCACGCCGATGTCGCACCCGCCTACGGCCTCGCCGGTCTGGAGGGCATCGCCGAGGCGCGGGAGCGGCTCGCGGACGCGCTCGACGTGCAGATCGTGGCGTTCCCGCAGCACGGTGTGGTCCGCGCGCCCGGCACGGCGAAGCTGCTGGAGGACGCGGCCCGGGGCGGCCTCGTCGACATGATCGGCGGCATCGACCCGATCAGCTTCGACCACGCCCTCGACGAGCAGCTCGACCTGGTCTTCGACCTGGCGGACCGCTATGGCGTCGGTGTCGACATCCACCTCCACGACCGCGACGAGAAGGGCACGCAGGTGCTGCGCGGCATCATCGAGCGCACCCGCGCGCTGTCACTGCGCGGCAAGGTGACGGTGAGCCACGTCTTCTGCCTGCCGTTCCTGTCCGCGCCCGAACTCAGCGCGACGGCAAACGACTTGGCCGATCTGGACATCGCCCTGACGACGGTCGCGCCGAACGAGTCCCTGGTGCTGCCGATCACCGAGCTGAAGAAGCACGGCGTGCGGGTGGGGCTCGGCTCGGACGGGGTGCGCGACTCCTGGAGCCCGTTCGGCAACGCGGACATGCTGCACCGCGCGCACCTCCTCGGCTGGGTCACGGACGTCCGCCTCGACGACGAACTGACCGCCTGCTACACGGTGGGCGCGCACGGCGGCGCCGACGTGATGGGCCTGCCGCACGCCGACCTCACCCCCGGTTCACCGGCGGACTTCGTACTGCTCCGCGGCGAGTGCGTGCCGCAGGTGCTGGTCGACGTGCCGCAGCGCGACATCGTCGTGCACGGCGGCCGGGTCGTCGCGAGGAACGGCGAGCTGGTGTAGTCGGGTCCGGCACGCGGCTCTCAGGCGCTGCCGGACGGCGGTCGCATGCGGAAGTCGTACCGGGCGGGCAGGGGCTCGCCCGGAACGACCTTCGCCCAGACCTCCCCGAGGGTCTCCGCCCCCTCCCGCAGGTCCGCCACCTCGAACCCGGACTCCAGCACCTGCCGGGCCTTCTCCACCTCCCCTTCGGCCGCGAGGATCTGCACCTCCAGGAGCCGGAAGCGCCCCCTGGCCCGGGTGTCGGCGTGCAGCCGCGTCCAGACTCCGCGCGCCTTCGCGGTCCGCCCCGCCAGGAGCAGCGCTTCGATCGCCTCGCGGCCGAGCGCCGCCGTCACGGACACCCACGCCTCCCCGTCGTCCCGGCGCTCCGCGCACAGGTCGTCGAACGCCTCGACGTACCGGTCGGCGGCCCGCTCCCGGTGCCCGTCCGTCGCGTCGGCCACCGCCAGGCAGCGCAGGAACGGCCAGTCGGACGCGGCCAGTTCGAGCCCGCGCTCCCAGCTGCGCACGGCCTGCGCGCGGTCGCCCGCATGCCACTGCGCCACCCCCAGGTGGTACTCGGACAGCGGCCGGGCCGGCGCCGTCTCCAGCATGTCCCGCCAGGGCGGGGCCACCAGGGTCGGGCCGGGCGCGCCGACCCGCCGCGGCTCCGGGAACACACCCGTCTCCATCAGCTCCCGCCACGGCGCCTGCGCCTCGTCCAGCGTGGACTCGTCGAACGGCGTGCCGCTCAACTTCTCGCCGGTGCGCAGCACTTCGAGCGCGCCCCAGCCGGAGCCGACGGCGAGCCGCTCCCCCGGTTCGGCGTCCGCGTGCGGCAGCCACGCCTCGTAGGCGTCCTGCACCGCGGCGCGCGGCAGGGCCTGTTCGAGCCGCTCCTCGGCCTCGGCGACCGCGCCGTCCCAACTGCCCGTGTCGTGCACGGTTTTCGCGTCGGCCGACAGGGGGCCGTACGCCTCCAGCCAGCTGAGCTCGCCGGCCGACTCCAGGCGTACGTACTCCAGTTGGGTGCGCGCGAGCCCGGCCTGTATCTCGGCGTAGCCTCCGGTGCCGGGCTCGGTCAGCCACTCCTGCCAGCGCCGCCCGCCGGTGCCGCTCCCCCACAGGAACAGCTTGCGGCCGCGCAGCGCGTCCGTCGACGTCTGGGCGAGGCCCTGCCCGTCCTCGTCGAGCGCGGCGATCCAGCGGCGCCGCCCGTCCTGCACCTCGTAGAAGTAGTCGGCGGGGAACTCGCTGTTCAGCGGGTACGTGCGGTCGGTCCCGTCGTACTGCGGCACGGGGACGCGGCGCAGCGCGTGCTCGTAGCCGAAGTGCCAGGCCTCGCGTGCGGGCGCGAGGACCCGGCGCTCCTCGGGCACGGCGATGTTGGACCACCAGTAGACCGGCGCGGGCTTCTCGTGCGGATTGCGGATGCGGACGCCGACGTGCAGGAAGTCGGAGTTCTCGGGCAGCCACAGGTCGACCTGGAAGGGCAGGTCGCGCAGCCTCTCCCACTCCCACAGGCGGATCATCTCGCCGCCGTCGGGTGCGGTGACGCGGGCGGCGTGCAGGGGCGCGCAGGACAGGGTGGAGTGGCCGGTGGCGCCGATGTTCCACTCGATGCCGCCGGAGAACCAGGCGCCGTTGAGCGCGAAGGCGGCGGGCTGGAACACCGGGTTGCGGTACAGGAGCTCGCGTCCGGTGGGCTTGTGGAACAGGGAGGCGACGCGCCCGCCGAGGCCCGGCAGCACGGTCGCCCTCAGCCGGTCGTTCTCGATGACGAGGGCGTCGAGCGCGACGGACGTCCGCTCGCGCCCGTACCCGTCGCGCAGCCGCTCGGGCAGCACGCTGCGCAGCGGCCGCCAGCCGAGCTGGCGTGCCATGTCGAGCGGCAGGTCCTCCTTGGAGCGCTCGTCGAGCACGTGCACCTCGTCGAGCGGCCGCAGCGGCGGCAGCGGGTTCACCGGTCCCAACGCGGCGCCCGGCAGGGTCAGTACCTCACGTCGTACGACCGTCATGTCTGCCTCCCGTTGCCACGGGGCGCGGCCCGCCCCGATGACCATGGAACATGGTCATCGGGGAGCTGACCAGGGGCCTCCCCGGTCAGGATTGCGCAAAGGCGGCGACGACCAGGTCGGTGAGCAGGGCGCCGGCGGTGCCGTCCGGGTCCAGATCGGGGTCGTAGATCGTGACGTTCATGCCGACGCACTTCGGCGAGGCGAGCAACGGCCGCAGCAGCGCGAGGAGTTCGTCGGGCAGCAGGCCGTCCGCGTCGGGGCTGTCCACGGCGGGCATGACGGACGGGTCGAGCACGTCGGCGTCGAGGTGCACCCAGAATCCGTCCAGCACCGGCACCTCGAAACTCTGCACGTGGCCGCGCACGACGTCGTCGACGCCCCACTCGCGCAGTTCGCCGACCGTCACGTTCGGGATCTTCAGGGCGGCGAGCTCGGCGCGGTCGTCCTCGAAGGCGTCCCGCCCGCCGAAGAGCCGCACGTCCTCGTCGCGCAGATAGGGCCGCAGCCCCTCGATGTCCGTGAGGTCCCGCTGGCCGCGGCCGGTCCCGAGGGCCAGTTCCTCGCCGCCGGCCGCGCCGATCCGGTCCGAGTTCCCCGGGTGCCGGAAGTCGGCCGAGGCGTCGACGGCGGCGAGCCCGAACCGGCCGATGCGACGCAGCGCGAGGGCCGCCCCGAGCTGGATCGAGCAGTCCCCGCCGAGCACGAGCGGGAAGTCCCCGGCGCGCACGTGCCGTTCCACGCGGTCGGCGAGCCGGACGGTGTACGCGGCGATCGCGGCGGCGTTGAACACCCCGTCGCCCTCCTGCCAGTCGCCGCGGTCGTAGCGCGGCGGGACGACGACACCGCCCTCGAAGGCGCCGAGACGGCGCACGATGCCCTGTTCCCGCAGGGCGCCGGCGAGCTTGTAGACGCCGGGGACGGCGCCGGGGGCGGGCGGGCGCAGGCCCAGGTTGGAGGGGGCGTCGAGGGCGACGATATTCCGCATGCGAGGCATCCTCATCGACGTACGCTGTCGTTTTCAACAGCTACGCAGCACGACGAGGAGCACCTCCCACCATGGCCGAGAGCCACACCTACCGGGTCATCGTCCGCAGCACCTTCGACGGCCTCACCGAAGCGGCCCGCCAGCGGCTGCTCGCCGAGGTCGCGGAGCACGAGGGCATCGCGGGGATGCGGTTCGGCCCCGAGGGCTCGCTCGCGTACGACCGCTCGCTCAAGCACTTCTCGATGCGCTACGTGGTCGAGTCCGACCCGGACGACGGCGACGAGATGGCGGCCGCGCTGGCGCAGGAGCAGGCCGAGGCGTACCTGGCGGAGCGCGGGTACGGGCACGGGGAGCTGCGCGCGAAGGTGACCGACATGGACACGATGAAGATCAACCGGAAGCCGGGCCGTCCGGCGCGCTGAGCATCTCGGCGGTGAGCGCCCAGCGCTCGTGGTCGCGCCAGGCCCCGTCGACGAACAGGAAGTCCGGCGAGAAACCCTCCAGGCGGAACCCCGCACGGCGGGCCAGCGCGATCGACGCGGCGTTCGCGGGCTGGACGTTGATCTCCAGACGGTGCAGCCCGAGGGGACCGAACGCGTACCGCACGACGAGGCCGAGCCCCTCGGACATCAGGCCGCGCCCCGCGGCGTGCGCGAACGCGCCGTAGCCGAGGGCGCCGCAGCGGAAGCCGCCCCGGACGATGTTGTTGATGTTGATGAACCCGGCGATGGCCCCGGTGTCCCGCTCGCACACCAGGAGGCCGCGCCGGGTCGGGTCGTCCACGAGTTGGCCCGCGTACCCGGCGAAGGCCTCGGCGCCGCGCGGCGGGAAGAGCCAGGGCTCGTGCAGCTCCCGGCTCTCGCGGGCCCGTGCGGTGAACTCGTCGGCGTCGGTGAGAGCGAGGGGGCGCAGCGCGACGCGGGGCCCCTCGGCAAGGTGATCGGCCATTGCGCGAGCCTATGCAACAGCTAGTACGCGGCGGCCTCCGGGACCGCCCGCGGCACGGCCGCGGGGCACTTCTCGCCGTTCTTCACGACGCCGATGTGCACCGTGGCGTCCCCGACCTCCTTGCCGACGGCCGGGGACTGGGAGCACACCTTCCAGCTCAGCGGCCACAGCACGTGCCGGTGCGCGCCGCTGACGTCGGTCACCTCGACCCTGGTGCGGTAATCGAGCGTCGAGAACACGTGCATCAGGCCGCGCCCCCGGAAGTCCGGCATCCTCGGCCCGTCGGCCGCGGCCGCGGCGCCCGCGGACACCGTCACGGCGAGCACCGCCCCCGCCGTCACCGTCGCCACTCGTCTCACTTGCGTCTCCTCGCCATGAAGTAGCCCCCGCAGATCCCGCCGATGATGAACACGAGGCCGAGCACCAGGTACAGCGGCATGGAGACTTCCGGGATGAGAAGCCTGATCTTCACCTGCCGGGTGTTCTCGAAGATGAAGATGACGGCGAGCACGAACAGGACCAGGACCCCGATCCTGGCCGGCGTGAACGCGCTGGAGCCGCCGCTCTTCGCGGAGCTCGCGGTGTCCTTGGGGCTCATCGGTGGACCCTTCCCGTCGTTCCCCCGGAGGTCGTCGCCGCCTCCCCGCCCAGCATGTGCGGGCAGGCGGCGATCGCGCATGGGCCGGAGGCCCGTACGGGTGACGGGCGCGGGGATCTACTCCGTGACGACGGGCAGCTCCACGGTGCCGGTGTCCTCGGGCGAACTGGAGACGGTGACCGGCTTGACGCCCTTGTTGCCGCCGTACGCGTCGTCGCTCGCGGCGATCACGAACTGGATGCGGTGCCCCTTCTCGTAGCGGTGCACGATCCCGGGCAGGGTGACGGTGAAGGGCCGGGTGACGTCGGGGACGCGGACCGGGGACACGAGCCGGTGCACCAGCGTCTTCGTCCCGTCCGGCGCGACGTCGTACAGCTTCGCGAACAGGACGAGCTTGTCCGCGGCGTCGTCCGAGTTCTGCACCCGCTCCGTCCGCGGCGAGATCACCTTGAGCGTGGCCTTGGGCGCGCCGACCACGTCGGTCGACCGGTCGAGCGGCTCGGTGGTCCAGTCGAGGTAGGTGCCGCGGGTGTCGTGCGGGGCGGGGTCGGGCAGCCCGATGAGGCCTGCCAGGGACGACTCGGAGTGGCTGGTGGGGATGAGCCAGTTGCGGTACTCGCGGCTGCCGCGGGCGACCTTCTCGCGGTTGTCGACGAGCTTGCCGTCGCCGGACAGGTACAGCTTGCGGGACAGGGCCGGGACGGAGGGGGCGGTGGCGTACGTGTCGTTCGGGTCGCCGATCCAGTCGCGGTAGTAGGCGAAGGCGGGCCCGGTGTCGACGCCCTTCTCGTGCCGCAGGTACGTGTCGAACCAGGCGAGGATCCGCTTGCCGACGTAACTGGTCTCCAAGTTGCCCTGGGCCAGGTTGAGTTCGCCGCTCGCGGGGTCGGTGAGACCGCCGCTGTGCCCCCACGACTGCCAGATCATCTTGGTGGGGGTGCCCTGTTCGCGCAGGGTGTCGTACGTGGCCCTGGCCTCGTTCAGGTTGAACAGACTGTCGCTCTGGCCCTGCACGACCAGCGTCGGCGCCTTCACGCCCTTCAGGTACGAGACCGGGGACACGCTGCGCGCGTAGTCGAGCAGGGCCTTGGTCCTGTCGGCCGGATAGCGCCCGGAGTTGAGGGTGCTGATCGTCTCGCAGGCGTCGTCGACGAAGTGCAGGCAGCTCAGTTTGTTGATGCGCGAGGGGTCCAGGGACGGCACGAGCAGCGGCTGCCCCTCTCCCATCAGGTAGAAGCCGTTGGTCCACTGCCACTTGAAGACGCCGGGCACGTCGCGGTCGGCGGCGTTCTGCGGGTCGAGGGAGTACGTCAGGTCGTTCCAGGTGATCATCGGGACGAGGGCGTCCACGCGCGGGTCCTGGGAGGCGGTCGCCAGTTGGACGGCGCCGCCGTAGGAGCCACCGATCATGCCGACGCGCGGATCGCCCTTCTTGTCGGCCGTCACGTAGTCGACCTTGGTGCCGTCGTCGGCGGCGCGGGTCCCGGCGAGGAAGTCGACCAGGGCGGAGGCGGCCTTGCCGTCGATGCGCGGGTCGTCGAGCGAGATCAGACAGCCCGACTTGCCGAACCCTAGCCCGGAGTAGACGAGCCCGACGTACCCGCGCTGCGCGAACGCCTTGCCGGTCGCGTCCGTGGACCCGTCCGACTTGCTGCCGCCGAACCCGTTCGTGGTCAGCACGGCCGGCGCGGTGTGCTGCGCGTCGACCCCGGCGGGCCGGTAGAGATCGGCGTCCACGACGCACTGCCGCCCGCCGGCCTCCACGGTGAACTTCAACGCGGTGACGGTGTACTCCCCGGCGGCAGGCGCGGCGGCACCCGCGGGGACGCTCAGGGCGAGCGGGGCGGCCAGTGCGGTGCCGATGGCGGCAGCGAGCAGGGCACGGGATCTGGACAAAAGGGGACCTCCACGCATCGTCATACCGACCAGTAAGTTTGCGCGCGGAGCCATCGTGTGACGCGTGTCAGTAACGGGTCAATGCCCGTGCACCGCTTTCTTACCCCCCAACTCCCGCCCCCGGTACGACATATAGCCCCACGCCACCGGGAACAAGCAGCGAAGCCGCACCCCCCAGGGACACGAGGAACGGCGCTCACCCACATCCCCCAGGGGCGCGGGGAACTGCGCGAGAAGCCCCACCCACCGGCAGCCGCCCACAAGCCCTCAGGACCGCAGGACACCGCGACCAGCCACACCCCACCCCACAGAAGCCAACCACCCCAGGGACACGAGGAACGGCGCAACCAGCCACACTCAACCGGCACTCACCCACACCCCCCAGGGGCGCGAGGAACTGCGCGAGAAGCCCCACCCCACCGGCAGCCGCCCACCGGACAACCACCCGGCACACGCGAAGGCGCTCACCCCAGAGCAGGCACATCCAGGCTCAACGTCGACGCCCCGGCATCCAATCGCCCAGCCACCCCAAGCGGCAGCGTCAACGCTCCGGCGCCGTGCCCGAACCCGAACTCCTCCACCACAGGCACCCCGAGCCCGCCCAGCCGCTCCACCAAAAGCTCCCGCACCGGCTCGCACTCCGCCCAGGAACCGAGCAGGATCCCCGAGACGCCCTCCAGCCAGCCCCCACGCAGGAGTTGGGTGAGGTACCGGTCGATGCGGTACGCCTCCTCGCCGACGTCCTCCAGACAGACCAGGCCACCGCGCGCCGAGACCCGCGCATGCGCCGTGCCGAGGTCGGCGGCGAGCAGCGAGAGACAGCCGCCTACGGTGACGCCCCGCGCGACACCGGGCACCAGGGCGCCGACCCCCTCCACCCCGTGGATCACCTGGACCGACTCCGGCGCGAAGAGCGTGGCCCGCAGATGGTCCTGCGCCCGCTCGCTCTTGAGGAAGTCGGCCGCCGCGACCATCGGCCCGTGCAGCGTGCTCACGCCGAGCCGGACCGCGAACGCCTCGTGCAGCGCGGTGATGTCGCTGTACCCGACGAAGACCTTCGGACGGGTGGCCCGCATCGCCGCCCAGTCGAGCAGGTCGACCATGCGCTGGGCCCCGTACCCGCCGCGGGCGCACAACACGGCGTCGATGCCGGGGTCGCACCAGGCCCGCTGCAGATCGGCGGCGCGGTCGGCGTCCCTGCCCGCCAGGTAGGTGAACTCCTCGTGCACGTCCAGGACATGAGGTGCGACGACGGGCTCCAGGTCCCAGCCGCGCAGAATGTCCAGGCCCGCCGCCAGCCGGTCCTCGGGAACGGGGCCGCTCGGCGCGACGACGGCGACCCGGGCCCCGGGGGCGAGCCTGTCCGGACGTACGAGGGACTTCACTTGGTGCAGGGACTTCACTTGGTGAGCTCCAGCGTGGGGATGCCACTCGGGTGCAGGCCGAACACCTGGGCGTACAGGGAGAGTTCGGCCTCCAGGGCGCGGATCATGGTGTCCGCTCTGCGGAAGCCGTGCCCCTCGCCCTCGAAGGCGATGTACGCGTGCGGCACCTGCCGCCCCTCGCTCTCCACCCGGGCGAGGAACCGCTCGCACTGGGCGGGCGGACAGATCACGTCGTCGAGTCCCTGGAGCAGCAGGAAGGGAACGGTGAGCCGGTCGGCGTGCTCGGCCGGGGAGCGCTCCACGTACCGCGCGGGGACCTCGGCGAGCGGCCCGACGAGCGACTCCAAGTACTGCGATTCGAAGTCGTGGGTCTCGCCGCTGCCCCAGCCGGTGAGGTCGAGGATGGGGTAGATGATGGTGCCGCAGGCGTAGACGTCCGTGCTGGTCAGGGACGCGGCGCTGGTCCAGCCGCCGGCGCTGCCGCCGCGGATGGCGAGCCGGTCCCGGTCGGCGGTGCCTTCGTCGGCGAGTGCGAGGGCGACCGCCGCGCAGTCCTCGACGTCGACGACGCCCCACTGCTCGCGCAGCCGGTTGCGGTACTCCCGCCCGTAGCCCGTCGAGCCGCCGTAGTTGACCTCGGCGACGCCGATGCCGCGCGAGGTGAAGTAGGCGATCTCCAGGTCGAGGACGAGCGGGGCGTGGCCGGTGGGGCCGCCGTGCGCCCACACGACGTACGGCGGCAGTTCCTCGCCGGGTGCGACGTGGGTGGGGCTGTGCGGCGGGTAGATGTGGGCGTGGATGTCGCGGCCGTCGGGGCCGCTGAAGGTGCGGATCTGCGGCTCGGGGTAGTACGCCGGGTCCACCGGGTCGCTGTGCGCGGCGCCCACCACCCGGGTGCGCCCGGTGCAGGTGTCGAGCTCGACGACCTCGGGGGCGGTGCGGGGGCTGGCGGCGACGCCGATGACCCGGGTGCCGTGCACGGCCAGCGACGCGGACCACTCGGTCCAGGGCCCGGCGTTGTCGACGACCTCGCCGGTCTCCGGGTCGAGCACGCCGAGGGCGGTGGCGCCGACGCCGTGCACGACGGCGATCAGCCCGGCCTCCAGCGGCTTGAACCAGCTCAGGCCGATCTTCCACAGCGGCCCGCCGAACTCCTCGTCACGGCGGCACAGCGGCTGCGCCACCGCGCCGGCGTCCCGGACGTCGAACCGGTACAGGTTCCACCAGCCGCTGCGGTCCCCCGCGTACAGGAGCGTGCCGTCGTGGCCCCACTCGACCTGGCAGACCGACTCCTCGGGGCCTCCGGCCACGGTCCGCGCCGGGCCGAACGCCCCCGCGTCGTCGACCTCGGCGAGCAGCAGCTCGGTGCCGTCCCACGGCATGCGCGGGTGGTCCCAGGCGATCCACGCGGCCCATCGGCCGTCCGGCGACAGGCGGGCGCCGGTGACGAACCGGTGGGCGTCGTCGGTCAGTTCGCGCACCGCCGCCCGGTCCTCGGCGGCCGAGCCGTCGAGCGGGACG
>NZ_JAAGMG010000616.1 GCF_010548525.1 Streptomyces sp. SID14478 | reverse complement strand
GCGGCGAACGCGGCGCCCGGCGCGGCGAGCAGGAAGAAGAGCGCGAGTGGTCCGCGCAGCGGTGAAGCGGCTCCCGAGAGCGCGAGGATCAGACCCGCGCCTCCCGCGACGACGCCCGCCCCGGCGAGCAGATACGGCGCGTCGGTGCCCGTGGGCGAGTCGGCCGGACCGTCCCCCGAACTGCCGGATGAAGGTTGCTTGATCCCGATGGTCTGCATTGGCGACTTTGCCCCCCGACGCGCCGGATGCCGGGCTTCAATGTCGCGCAGCGCCGGTGCGGCGTCAAGAAGGTGGCGGCCGTCTACGGGCGTAGCACGAGACGCCTGAGGGTATGTCATGTGTCTGACATGGACCTGTAATTGAACGCCGGGCGAATGTCAGGTCTGAGTACTTCCCGGTAACTGTGGTGCGTGCTACCACAGTTGTGGCAGAGATCCTGCTAAGGGAGGTTCCATGAGACGTTTCCGACTTACGGCATACGTGACCACGTTCCTCTTCGCCGCGACCGCCGCCCTCACCGGGGCGACAGCCGCACAAGCAGCGGAAAACACCGCGAACGCCGCCGCCACCGGCTATGTGGCCCTCGGCGACTCCTATTCCTCGGGGGTCGGGTCCGGCAGCTACGACAGCAAGAGCGGTGACTGCAAGCGCTCCACCAAGGCGTATCCGGCGTTGTGGGCGGCCGCCCACTCACCCTCCAGCTTCGACTTCACCGCATGCTCCGGAGCTCGTACGGGTGACGTCCTCGCGAATCAGCTGACGCCCCTCGGTGCGGGCACCGGCCTCGTGTCGATCAGCATCGGCGGCAACGACGCCGGCTTCGCCGACGTCATGACGACCTGCGTGCTCTACTCCGAGTCGACCTGCGTCAACCGGGTCAACGAGGCGCGCACGTACGTCACCTCGACCCTGCCGGGCCTGCTCGACAAGGTGTACGCGGCGATCCGCGCGAAGGCTCCGGCCGCCCACGTGGTGGTCCTCGGCTACCCCCGCTTCTACAAGCTCGGCGGCTCCTGCCTCGCAGGGCTCTCCGAGACCGAGCGGACGGCCATCAACGGCGCCGCCGACCTGCTCAACTCCACCACCTCCCAGCGCGCCGTCGGCCACGGCTTCTCCTTCGGCGACGTGACGACGACGTTCTCCGGCCACGAGATCTGCTCCGGCAGCCCCTGGCTGCACAGCGTCAACTGGACGAACATCGGCGAGTCGTACCACCCGACCGCCGCCGGACAGTCGGGCGGCTATCTGCCCGTGTTCACGTCCGCGGCCTGAGTGCCCCGAGCGCGCGTACTAGTACGTAGGTGAGCCCGTGGTGGCCCCGGTCGTCGGGGTCACCACTTCGCACGTCACCGAGTACGCCACGTAGTTCGAGGTCGCGGCGACCGGAGCGCGCACCTCCACGCCGATCCGGTTGTGCAGCGTCCCGCCCTGCTCGTACGCCGTCTGCGTGGTGTCGACCGTACGGCTCCTCGCGCCGCCCGCGCCGAAGGTCAGGGTCTTCCAGCCCGGCTCCGACGGCTCCCCGCTCTTCGTGACCCAGCGGTACTCGACCGTCGCCGGGGTGCGCCCCACGGTGAACGTCGCGGTGAACGCCGGTGCCTGCGCGGCGGGTGGCGGGCACGCGCCCGAGTAGCTGCCGCGCACGGCGCTGACAGCGACCCGCACCGACTGGGCCGGAGTGGTGGAGTGCCCGCCGCCCGGACTCCCGCCACCGGAGCCGCTGCCGTTCCCGCCGCCCGGGTCGCCGCTGTCGTCCGTG
>NZ_JAAGMG010000568.1 GCF_010548525.1 Streptomyces sp. SID14478 | reverse complement strand
CCGCGCAGCAGCAGGTATCCGGCGAGCGGATGCAGCACCCCGCCCGTCGCGAAGCGCACCTTGCGCAGCTCCCGCGCGAACGCCTCGTCGCACGCCACCACCCCGCCGAGGACGTCCCCGTGCCCGCCCAGGTACTTGGTGGCGCTGTGCAGCACGAGCCGCGCCCCGCTCTCCCGGGGCCGTTGCAGCACGGGGGTGGCGAAGGTGTTGTCCACGAGCAGCGGAACGGAGCCGCAGGCGTGGGCGACGGCCCGCAGATCGACCTCGGCGAGGGTCGGGTTGGCGGGCGACTCCACCAGCACCAGTCCGGTGTCGGGCCGGATCGCGTCGGCGATGCCCGCCGGGTCGACCCAGGTGACCTCCGAGCCGAGCGCGCCCGCCGTCAGCAGGTGGTCGCTGCAGCCGTAGAGCGGGCGGACCGCCACGACATGGCGCAGGCCGGCTCCGAGGCGTACGAGCAGGACCGCGGTCAGCGCGGCCATGCCGCTGGCGAACGCGACCGCGGCGTCGGCCCCTTCGAGGCGGGCGAGGGCGGTCTCGAAGCGGGCGACGGTCGGGTTGCCGAGGCGGGCGTAGACCGGCGGCCCGTCGTCGAGGACACCGTCGGCGGCGAAGGCGTCGATGCGGGCGGCCTCGGCGCGGCTGTCGGCGGACGGATACGTGGTGGACAGGTCGATGGGCGGGGCGTGCAGACCGAGGGCCGCGAGGTCGTCGCGGCCCGCGTGCACGGCTTCGGTGGCGAGGGCCCTGGGGCGGGGGGTGCGGTTGCTGTCCATGCCCACAGGCTGAACAGTGGACGGCCTGCAACGGTCAACTCCCGTGCTACGTTCGGCCGATGGCTGATTCCGTCGTACTCGATCCGGTCGATCTGGAGATACTGCGGCTGCTGCAGAACGATGCCCGCACCACGTACCGCGACCTCGCCGCGCAGGTCGGTGTCGCGCCCTCGACCTGCCTGGACCGGGTCGCCCGGCTGCGCCGCTCGGGCGTGATCCTCGGGCACGTGCTGCGGCTCGACCCCGCCAGGCTGGGCCGCGGGCTGCAGGCGCTCCTGTCGGTACAGGTGCGGCCGCACCGCAGGGAGCTCGTCGGCCCGTTCGTGGAGCGGATCCGGGCCCTGCCCGAGGCGCGCACCGTGTTCCATCTCACCGGCCCCGACGACTACTTGGTGCACGTGGCCGTGCGCGACATGGCGGACCTGCAGCGCCTCGTCCTCGACGGGTTCACCTCCCGGCGCGAGGTGGCCCGGGTCGAGACCCGGCTGATCTTCCAGCAGTGGGAATGCGGACCTCTGCTGCCCCCGGGTGGTGACGCGGCGCCCCCACTCGTACGAGGATGACCGCATGTCAGCCATCCCTCACACCCAGCACACGCCGCAGCGGCTGCCCCGACAGGTCGCCGACGCGTACGTCGACGCGTACGTCGCCCTCGACCCGGTCGAAGGGACGTACCTCGGCGTCCGGGAGTCCCACAGCAAACTGCCCGACCTCTCCCCCGCGGGGGCCGAGGCCGTGGCCGAGCTGGCCCGCGAGACCCTCGCGCGGCTCGCCGAGGCGGAGCGCGCGCCGGGCGGCGACAGCGACGCCGAGCGGCGTTGCGCGCGGCTGCTGCGAGAGCGGCTGACGGCGGAACTTGCCGTGCACGACGCGGACGAGCACCTGCGCGCCGTCTCCAATCTCGGCTCCGCGGTCCACCACGTGCGGGACGTCTTCACGGTCACCCCGACCGACACCAACGAGGACTGGGCGGCGATCGCCGAGCGGCTGCGCGCGGTGCCGGACGCGTTCGCCGGCTATCGCGCCTCGCTCACGGCCGGCCTGGACCGCAAGCTGCACGGCGGTCCGCGCCCGACGGCGACGTTCATCGGGCAACTCACCGAATGGCAGGGCTGGTTCGCGCAGTTCGCCGCCGACGGGCCCGAGGCGCTGCGCGACGACCTGACCGCAGCGGCGCGCGCCGCGGACGCGGCCACCGCGCACCTGCGCGACTGGATGCGCGACGTGTACGCCCCGGCGATCGAGGGCTCCCCCGACGTCGTGGGCCGCGAGCGGTACGCCCGCTGGTCGCGCTACTACAACGGTACGGACCTCGATCTGGACGAGGCCTACGCGTACGGCTGGAGCGAGTTCCACCGGCTGCTCGGCGAGATGCGGACCGAGGCGGAGAAGATCCTGCCCGGCGCCGCGACGCCCTGGGTCGCCCTCGCCCATCTCGACGAGCACGGACGGCACATCGAGGGCGTCGACGAGGTGCGGCAGTGGCTGCAGGACCTCATGGACGAGGCCATCGAGGCGCTCGACGGCACCCACTTCGAACTCGCGGAGCGGGTACGGAAGGTGGAGTCCCGCATCGCGCCGCCCGGCAGCGCCGCGGCGCCGTACTACACGGCCCCGTCGGAGGACTTCTCGCGTCCGGGACGCACATGGCTGCCGACGATGGGCGAGACGCGGTTCCCCGTCTACGACCTGGTGTCCACCTGGTACCACGAGGGCGTGCCGGGCCACCACCTGCAGCTCGCGCAGTGGGCGCACGTCGCCGAGAACCTCTCCCGCTACCAGGCCACCCTCGGCGGCGTCTCCGCCAACGCCGAGGGCTGGGCGCTGTACGCGGAGCGCCTCATGGACGAACTGGGCTTCTTGACCGACGCCGAGACCCGGCTCGGCTACCTGGACGCGCAGATGATGCGCGCGGCGCGGGTCATCGTCGACATCGGCATGCACCTGGAGCTGGACATCCCGGCCCACTCGCCGTTCCACCCGGGCGAGCGGTGGACCCCGCAGCTCGCCCAGGAGTTCTTCGGCGCGCACAGCAGCCGCCCCGCGGACTTCGTGGAGAGCGAGCTGACCCGGTACCTGTCGATCCCGGGTCAGGCCATCGGCTACAAACTGGGCGAGCGGGCCTGGCTCCTCGGCCGGGCCAACGCCCGGGCGGCGCACGGCGATTCCTTCGACGCGAAGGCCTGGCACATGGCGGCGCTGTCCCAGGGTTCGCTGGGCCTGGACGACCTCGTGGACGAGCTGTCCAGGCTGTAGTGGCCGTCGCGGGCTGCGGCTGCCGTGCGCTCAGCAGCCGCAGTCGTCGGCGTCGACGGGGGCGGTGAGCGGGTCGGTGGCGCCGCGCGCAGGCCCCTGCCAGGTCTCGTACGCGAAGCCCTCGCGCACCCAGTACTCGAAACCGCCGAGCATCTCCTTGACCTGGAAGCCGAGCTCGGCGAGAGCCAGGGCCGCGCGGGCGGCGCCGTTGCAGCCGGGGCCCCAGCAGTAGGTGACGACGGGCACCGACCTGTCGAGGAGCTGCTCGGCCTGCTCCGCGACGAGCGCGGTGGGCAGGTGGACCGCGCCGGGGACGTGGCCCTGGTCCCAGGAGGCGGTGGAGCGCGAGTCGACGACGACGAAGCCGGGGTCGCCGTCCTGGGCGAGAGCAGCGGCGACGTCCGACACGTCGGCGTGGAAGGCGAGGCTCGCGCCGAAGTAGGCGGCGGCGACGGCGGGCGGGGCGGGGGCGACCCGCAGGACGGGGTGGGCCGCGGCGGTGGTGGCGGTCGTGGTCATGGTGGCGTCCTCCGTCGTTCGGTGTGCGATGTCCCGGTGCCGGGCGGCGGCGCTGCGGCCCGTTCCCCTGGCCAGAAATCTACGGGCGACGACCGCCGCCCTGAAGGGGCGATCCCCGGCATCCCTCTTGATCTGCCGGGGATTCCCCTGCTATTTCTCGACCATGACCGCCGATTCCACAGCCGCCGCGGCCGGCTATGTGCCGGACGCCACCGACTGGCGCATCCTGCAGGTCCTGCAGCGCGAGGGCCGGTCCAGTTACGCCGAGCTGGCGCGGGCCGTGTCCATGTCCGCGAGCGCCGTCACCGAGCGGGTGCGCAGGCTGGAGGAGGCCGGGGTGATCGCCGGGTACGCGGCGGTCGTGGTGCCGGAGAGGCTCGGGCTGCCGATCCTCGCCTACGTGCGGCTGCGCTATCCGAACGGGAACTACAAGCCGTTCCACGACCTGATCGACGCGACGCCGGAGATCCTGGAGGCGCATCACGTCACGGGCGACGACTGCTTCGTCATCAAGGTCGCGGCCCGCTCCATGCGCCACCTCGAAGAGGTCTCCGGCAAGATCGGCGCGCTGGGTTCGGTGACGACGAGCGTCGTGTACTCCTCGCCGCTGCCGCGCCGGGAGATCGGCCGCTGAGCGAGGGTCAGGGGACCTGGGTGCCGCGCTGGCGCACCGTCGACCCCTCCCGCCCCTTCACGACCTCCAGCTGCGCGTGCACCCGGCGGCGCAGATCCGCGACGTGGCTGACGATGCCGACGCTGCGGTCCCTTTCGCGCAGGGAGTCGAGGACGTCGAGGACCTCGTCGAGGGTCTGGTCGTCGAGGCTGCCGAAGCCCTCGTCGATGAAGAGGGTGTCGAGGCGGACGCCGCCGGCCTCGTCGGTGACGACGTCCGCGAGGCCGAGCGCGAGGGCCAGCGAGGCGAAGAACGTCTCGCCGCCCGAGAGGGTCGCCGTGTCGCGCTCGCGGCCCGTCCAGGCGTCGACGACGTGCAGTCCGAGGCCCGAACGCCCGCGCCCCGCAAGGGAGTCGGAGTGCACCAGCGTGTAGCGGCCGGACGACATGCGGCGCAGCCGCGCCGTCGCCGCGGCCGCCACCTGTTCGAGGCGGGCGGCGAGGACGTACGACTCCAGGCGCATCTTGCGTTCGTTGTCGGCGGAGGTGCCGGCCGCGAGCGAGGCGAGCCGGGCGATCCGGTTGTACGTCGCGCGCAGCGGGCCGAGGCGGCGGGCCTCGGTGGCGGCGCGCCGGGAGAGCCGGTCCAGTTCGTCGCAGC
>NZ_JAAGMG010000537.1 GCF_010548525.1 Streptomyces sp. SID14478 | reverse complement strand
ACGCTCGGCGTCGGCCGCCGCCTGGGTGGCCGCCCGGCGGGCGCCGTACCGACGGTGCACGGCCTGCTTGGTGACGCCGAGCGCGGAGCCCACCGCGTCCCACGAGAAGCCCAGCGAACGGTCGAAGTCCACGGCGGCGGTCACCAGGGTCTCGACGCTGTCCCGCAGCTCCTGGGCGAGGCGGACGGTCGGGGCGGGCGCCCGCCCGTAGACGACGAAGCCCGCGGAGGGGCCGGAGCGGCGCGGGCGGTAGACGTTGCCGAGCTGTGCGGTGAGGGTGCGCAGTGCGTCCACCTGCCGCCGGACCCGCTCGATGTCCCGCACCAGGAGGTGCAGACTGGCCCGTGCCTGGGCGTCGTGGGTTGCGTGGTCGGCCATTTACAAGCCTCTCGAACCGGCGATGATAAGGATGGGGCCACGCTCCTACCAAGCGACAACTGCTGCTGACGATCGAGTGATTGCGGCCCATTGACTGGTCAACTCTTTCTTGACCAACGCGCCATTCAGTGAGGGGTCACGCTGTTCCGGCGTATCCGCATATGCGCGGGGCGCGCGTTCGCGCGTGCGCCCCATAGACTGGTGCGCTGCCCGTGACCCTGCCCCGAGAGGCCGTAAGCCACCGATGAAGCTCGTCTTCGCCGGCACCCCTGAGGTCGCCGTTCCCGCTCTGGACGCCCTGATCGCCTCCGACCGGCACGAGGTCGCCGCCGTCGTCACCCGGCCCGACGCGCCCGCGGGGCGCGGCCGCCGGCTGGTCGCG
>NZ_JAAGMG010000495.1 GCF_010548525.1 Streptomyces sp. SID14478 | reverse complement strand
CTCCGATGCAGAGCTGGTGCGCCAGCGCCTCGGCCCGGTCCTGCCCGGCCGCCACCACCTGGTCCACGAGCCCGAGCGCACCGGCCTCAGCGGCCTCGACGCGGCGTGCGGAGAAGATCAGCTCGGCGGCCCGCGCGGCCCCGACCCGGCGCGGCAGCAACTGCGTACCGCCCCCGCCGGGGATCACGCCCACCGACACCTCCGGCAGCCCGACCACGGCGCTCTCGTCGGCCACGATCAGGTCGCAGGCCAGCGCCAGCTCGAAGCCGCCGCCGAGCGCGTACCCGTGCACGGCCGCGATCGTCGGCATCGGCAGGTCCAGTACGCCGGTGTACGCGGCCCGGGCCACGGGGCGCTGGCGCACCAGCTCTGCATCGGAGAAGGAGTTGCGCTCCTTCAGGTCCGCGCCGACACAGAAGGCCCGCTCGTTGCTGGACGTGACGACCACGGCCCGCACGTCCCGCTCCTCGCCCAGGGCCGCGCACGCGGCGCCGATGGAGCGCGCCATGTCGCTGGAGACGGCGTTCATCGCCTTGGGCCGGTCGAGCACCAACTCGGCGAGAGTCCCGCCCTCGTGGCGCCGTACGGCGACGAACTCCCCGAACCGCTGCTGCTCCCGCTCATCACCCATCGCACAGACCTTCCGGTTAACCGACGTTAACCGGAAGGTTCTCAGGTGCGCCGGGTCAGCGTCCAGGGCTCCACGACACCGAGCCCGCGCACGGGCCGCTGCCACATCGGCTGCAGCGCGAACCGGTAGGTCGGCGGCTCCTCGCCCTGCTCCTCCGCCTTCTTTGCGGCGGCCGCCGCCTCGGCCTCGGAGGCGGGGGCCTCGGCGGTGCGGATCAGCTCCTCGGCGAAGGCGCCGTCCACGAGGACGTTGTCCCGGGGCGCTATCGACGTGAGGCGGCTCGCCAGGTTCACCGTGGTGCCGAAGACGTCGCCCATCCGCGTGGTGACCGTCCCGAAGGCCATGCCGACGCGCAGCTCCGGCATCGTCTCGTCGTTGCTCATCGTCTCGATGAGGCGCAGCGCAATCTCGCCGGCGATGCCCGCGTCGTCGGCGGCGAACAGCACTTCGTCGCCGAGCGTCTTGATGAGCCGTCCGCCGTGCGCGGCGACCAGGTCGGCCGCCGTGGTCTCGAAGGCCTCGACGAGCTCGCCGAGTTCCTCCTCCTCCATGCGCCGGGTGAGGCGGGTGAACCCGACGAGGTCCGCGAACCCGACGGCGAGCCGCCGGTCCACCATCTCCTCGTCGTCACCGGCCTGCACGACGCGCCCGGTCGCCGCCGCGAGCTGGCGCCGCCACACGTACACGAGGAACTCCTCGAGCTCGGGCAGCAGCAGCTCCATCAGCGGATAGGTGACCTCGGTACGGGTCATGCCCGGCTCCGGCGGCTCGGTGAGCCCCTCCAGGAACGAGTCGATCTGCCACTCGGCGAGCCGGGCGGTGGTCTGCCCGGTGGAGCGCGCCACCTGCACGGCCATCGCCTCGCTGAGCAGGCCCGCCTCGACGAGGCCGGCCAGGCGGCGCAGCGCCAGCACGTCGGCCTCGGTCAGCGCCTTGGCCTGTCCGATGTCGGCGAAGCCCATGGCCCGCCAGAACCGCGATGCCAGCTCCATGGACACGCCCGCGCTGCGGGCCGCCTGGAACGGGGTGTAGCGGCGCTCGGCCCCGAGGATCAGTCCCTCGAGCCGCAGCGCGAGGGGATCTTCCGCTGGGTCCTGCTCATCCCCCTGCGGCTTCTCGGGGTCGGGTGGGGAGCCCGTGCCGGAGCCCGAGTCGTCGACGGTCACGCCTGCTGCCCTTCCGATCTGCCGCGGTCAGGTATCGACCGGCCTCAACTCTACGGCAGCACCTGTGCGCCACGTCACTCCGTTCGGTGCGGGTGTTCCGTGGGCGTCGCTTGACATGGACGCCCTGGGCCCTGGCGTCCCTCGGGGGCCCTTGTCGTGGAGCGGCGGCTGCGGGTGCGTGGGGCTTCTCGCGCAGTTCCCCGCGCCCCTGGAGATGCGCACTTCGTGCGCCGTCTCCCTCGATGAAGGCTCAGCGGCGAAGCCGCAAGCCTTCAGGGGCGCGGGGAACTGCGCGGGAAGCCCCACCGGCCGGCAGCCGACACCCGGACCGGCGAGGCCACGGCGCGCGCCCTCCCCCCTTACGCGGGACGCAGATGCACGATGTCGCCCGCCGCGACCGCCTCCCGGCGACCGTCCGCCCCGGCGATCACCAGCCGGCCCTCCCCGTCGACGGCCACCGCCTCGCCGACCAGCTCCTGCTCCCCCGGCAGATGCGCCCGCACCTGACGCCCCAGCGTCGAACACCCCGCCGCGTACGTCTCCTGCAGCCCCGACAGGCCGGGATCGCCTTCCGCGGCGCACCACTCGACGTACCAGCGCTCGAAGGAGCGCAGCACGGCCCGCAGCACCGGCTCCCGGTCGACGACCTTCGCCCCGGCCAGCGCCAGCGAACCCGCCGTCGGGACGGGCAACTCCTCCGCCCGCAGCGACACGTTGAGCCCGACGCCGATGACGATGCCCCCGTCGGCGGCGGCCTCCGCGAGGATGCCGCCCGCCTTGCGCTCCTCGCCGTCGACGGTGACGAGCAGGTCGTTGGGCCACTTCAGCGCCGTGTCGACGCCGGCCGAGGCGGACAGGGCGGTGGCGACGGCGACGCCGGTGAGCAGCGGGAGCCAGCCCCAGCGCGCCCTCGGCACCTCGTGCTCGGCGGGCCTGACCAGGACGGAGAAGAACAGGCCCGAGCGCGGCGGCGCCGACCAGCGCCGGTCCAGACGCCCGCGCCCCGCGCTCTGTTCCTCGGCGACGAGCACGGCGCCCTCCTGCACGGCGCCGGCCGCGGCCCGCGCCACCAGGTCGGTGTTGGTCGACCCGGTGCGGGGCACCACGTCGACGGACGACCACAGTCCCTCCGCGCGGACCAGGGAGCGGCGCAGCCCGGCCGCTCCCAGGGGCGGCCGGTCCAGGTCGGACCAGGGGCTGGCGTGCGCGTCTGAACCATCTCGCTGCGTCATGCAACCCAGCCTAGGTGTGGTAAACGCCGCACTGCGCAGCCGTATTCGCGCCACTACCCTACGAGTCAGTAGCGCCACGCACCTTCCTAAGTGCACCGTCCCCGTGAGCAGCGTCGAGTCAGGCAGGGAGCCGCATCCCGATGTCCGAGTTGGAACAGCCCAATGAGGCCGACATCCACACCACCGCAGGCAAGATCGAGGACCTGCGGCGCCGTATCGACGAGGCGACCCACGCGGGCTCCGCGCGCGCTGTCGAAAAGCAGCATGCGAAGGGCAAGTTGACCGCGCGCGAGCGCATCGAACTGCTCCTGGACGAGGAGTCCTTCGTCGAGCTGGACGAGTTCGCCCGGCACCGCTCCACCGACTTCGGCCTGGACGCCAACAAGCCCTACGGCGACGGCGTGGTGACGGGGTACGGCACGGTCGACGGGCGGCCCGTCGCCGTCTTCTCGCAGGACTTCACCGTCTTCGGCGGTGCGCTCGGCGAGGTCTTCGGCCAGAAGATCATGAAGGTGATGGACTTCGCGCTGAAGACCGGCTGCCCGGTCATCGGCATCAACGACTCCGGCGGCGCCCGCATCCAGGAGGGCGTCATGGCCCTCGGCATGTACGGGGAGATCTTCCGCCGCAACACCCACGCGTCGGGCGTCATCCCGCAGATCTCGCTCGTCGTCGGCCCGTGCGCCGGCGGCGCGGTCTACTCCCCGGCCATCACCGACTTCACGGTGATGGTCGACCAGACCTCGCACATGTTCATCACCGGCCCGGACGTCATCAAGACGGTCACCGGCGAGGACGTCGGCTTCGAGGAGCTGGGCGGCGCGCGGGCGCACAACTCGCGCTCCGGCGTCGCGCACCACATGGCGGGCGACGAGAAGGACGCGATCGAGTACGTCAAGTCGCTGCTGTCCTACCTGCCTTCGAACAACCTGAGCGAGCCGCCCGCCTTCCCGGAGGAGGCGGACCTGGCGCTCACGGACGAGGACCGCGAGCTCGACACCCTCATCCCGGACAGCGCGAACCAGCCGTACGACATGCGCGGCGTGATCGAACACGTCCTGGACGACGCCGAGTTCTTCGAGACGCAGGCACTGTTCGCGCCGAACATCCTCACGGGCTTCGGCCGGATCGAGGGCCGCCCGGTCGGCATCGTCGCCAACCAGCCGATGCAGTTCGCCGGCTGCCTCGACATCCACGCGAGCGAGAAGGCCGCGCGCTTCGTGCGCACCTGCGACGCCTTCAACGTGCCGGTGCTGACCTTCGTCGACGTACCGGGCTTCCTGCCGGGCGTCGAGCAGGAGCACGAGGGCATCATCCGGCGCGGCGCCAAGCTGATCTACGCGTACGCGGAGGCGACCGTCCCGCTGATCACCGTCATCACGCGCAAGGCGTTCGGCGGCGCGTACGACGTGATGGGCTCCAAGCACCTGGGCGCCGACCTCAACCTGGCCTGGCCGACCGCGCAGATCGCCGTCATGGGCGCGCAGGGCGCGGTGAACATCCTGCACCGCAAGACGCTGGCCGCCGCCGAGGACCCCCAGGAACAGGAGGCGACGCGCGCGCGGCTCATCCAGGAGTACGAGGACACCCTCCTCAACCCCTACACGGCGGCCGAGCGCGGTTACGTCGACGCGGTCGTGATGCCCTCCGACACCCGCGCCCACCTCGTGCGGGGCCTGCGTCAGCTGCGGACCAAGCGCGAGTCGCTGCCGCCGAAGAAGCACGGCAACATCCCCCTGTAGGAGCCGACGCGAGGAGCCGACCCATGATGATCAAGGTCGTACGGGGCAATCCGACCCCCGAGGAGCTGGCCGCCGCACTCGCGGTGGTCCAGGCCCGCGCCGCGGCGGCATCCGGCGCCCCTGCC
>NZ_JAAGMG010000449.1 GCF_010548525.1 Streptomyces sp. SID14478 | reverse complement strand
CCGAGCTGTCCCGGCGCGACCGGCTCGCGGAGGGCTTCGCCTCCCGGCTCGGCGAGCGCCCGGCCTGTGACCTCCTCGAAGAGCCCGGCGCCATCGACGAGGCGACCTCCCTGCTCGCCGCCCGCCTCTTCCACGGCGGGCCCGCCGAATCGGGTGCCGACTGGGCGCCGGTGGACTGGCAGGAGTACCCGGACGAGGTCGTGGACCGCACGTGGCGCACGGACGCGGCCCGTCTGCACCGGGTCCTGGACGCCCTGGGCGTGCACAGCGCCCGCGCCCGCGCCGCGACCTGCGAGGGGCCGACCCTGGCCCGGGTCCTGGACCACCTCGCGGCGGACCCCGACACCGTCCCGGCGACCGCGACCGCGGCCCTGTCGGAGGAACCCCTCTCCGCGCCCCCGGACCCCGACCTGTCTCCGGAGACGTACACGGACGCCGAGCTCGACGCGCTGCTCGCCCCCACGCCCCGCCCCGAGGTCGACACCCTCTCCGCCGGACTCAGCGCCGAGCTGGCCCGCGAGGAGAGCGCCCGCCCCGCGCACCCCGCGCCCACCGGCCAGGGTCCGGACGGCGCGCTGTGGGACGAGGGCGCACTGCCCCTGTTCCCGCTGCAACCGCCGCGCACCGGCCGGGAGTTGCTGGCCGACCACGTCACGGCGATGGTGTGCTGCGCGGCGGTGGACACGGCCGGCGCGACCCCGGGCCTGGACTGGCTCGACGGCCCCGCGCTGCTCGTCGACGGGGAGCGGGCGGCCGACCTCGGTCCGCCCGTGCTGAGCCTGGTGGAGGACGGCGACCCGGTGCCCCTCAAGGGATGGCTGGCCCGGCTCGGCATCCGCCCGGAGAAGCCCGTACGCCTGGTGTGACCGGCCGGTGCTGCCGCAGGAGGCGGCCCCGGGCCCGGAGGGAAACGTTCCACTCTCGTCAATTCGCGACGAACGGTGACGAGGTGCGTGCGTAATGTGATGTGCTGGGACCGGTCGCGGACACATCAGCCCGCGCGCGTGCTCGGGGGAGCGGCAGGAGGGGAGCAGCCATGGGGCCGGACAGGGCGGGGCACCCGGAGGAAGCGGCACGGCAGGACGCCGCGCCGCCACCCCGTGCGCGTACCCCCCGCTGGGAGTCCGGGGCGATGGCGCACGCGGTCAGCGACCCGTTCGGGCAGGGCCCGCTGCCCTGGCTGCGCGGCAGCGAGCACTACTTCGACGACACCGGACACGTCGTCCCCTGGTACATCGACCACGCCCCGCAGCCCGGCGCGAAGAACATCCCGGCGCCGCGCACCAGCGGCCCCCGCAACGCCGACGACGTGCACCGCCAGATCAAGGGATTCACCTCGACCGGCGCGGCGGCGCCCGGCGAGGCGATCGACTTCCACGTCACGGTCGACCCGCCGCAGCAGTTCACCGTGGACGTCTACCGCATCGGCCACTACGGCGGCGACGGCGCCAGCAAGATCATCACGAGCCCGCGGCTGTCCGGCATCGTCCAGCCGCCCCCGCTGACCGCCGACCGCACGGTCTCCTGCCACCACTGGTGGCTGTCCTGGCGCCTCCAGATCCCGTCGTACTGGAACGTGGGCGCGTACGTCGCCGTCCTGACCACCCTCGACGGGTACCGCTCGCACGTCCCGTTCACGGTCCGCGACGCCAACCCCGCCGACCTGCTCCTGCTGCTCCCGGACATCACCTGGCAGGCGTACAACCTCTACCCGGAGGACGGCCGGACGGGCGCCAGCCTCTACCACGCCTGGGACGACGAGGGCGGCCTCCTCGGCGAGAGCGAGGCCGCGACCACGGTCTCCTTCGACCGCCCGTACGCGGGCGCCGGCCTCCCCCTCCACGTCGGCCACGCCTACGACTTCATCCGCTGGGCCGAGCGCTACGGATACGACATCGCGTACGCGGACGCCCGCGATCTGCACGCGGGCCGCATCGACCCGACGCGCTACCGGGGCCTGGTCTTCCCCGGCCACGACGAGTACTGGTCGGCCAACATGCGCCGCACGACGGAGCTGGCCCGCGAGCACGGCACCTCCCTCGTCTTCCTCTCCGCCAACACCATGTACTGGCAGGTGGAGTTGGGCCCGTCGCCGTCCGGCGTCCCGGACCGGCTGCTGACCTGCCGCAAGCGCAGGGGCCCGGGGAAACCGGCCCTGTGGCGGGAGATCGACCGCCCCGAGCAGCAGCTCATGGGCATCCAGTACGCGGGCCGCGTCCCCGAGCCGCACCCCCTGGTCGTGCGGAACGCGGACCACTGGCTGTGGGAGGCGACCGGCGCGAGCGAGGGCGACGAGATCGAGAACCTGGTGGCCGGCGAGGCCGACCGCTACTTCCCGCGCACGGCCCTGCCCGAGCACCAGGACCGCATCCTGCTGGCCCACTCCCCGTACCGCGACAGCGACCGGACCCGCCGCCACCAGGAGACGTCCCTGTACCGGGCCCCGTCCGGCGCGCTGGTCTTCGCGTCCGGGACGTTCGCCTGGTCCCCGTCCCTGGACCGGCCCGGGCACGTCGACCCCCGTGTCCAGCGGGCGACGGCCAATCTCCTCGACCGCATCTGCAAACGGGACTGAGCGCGAGGCCGGGTCCCGGACCCATGGCCAGAACTCGTCCCCCCGTACGGGAGAATCAGAGGTACTTCGTACAGAACCACGGGGAGGAACCGTGTCCGGATTCGTCGAAAAGCCCGAGCCAGCGCAGGTCCCGGGCCTGGTACACCTCCACACCGGCAAGGTGCGGGACCTGTACCGCACCGACGCGGGCGACCTGATCATGGTCGCCACCGATCGCATTTCGGCATACGACTGGGTGCTGCCGACGCCCATCCCGGACAAGGGCAAGGTCCTCACCCAGCTCTCGCTGTGGTGGTTCGACCAGCTCGCCGACCTGATGCCGCATCACGTCGTGTCCACGGACCTGCCGGCCGGCGCCCCCGCCGACTGGGCGGGCCGCACCCTCGTCTGCACGTCCCTCGACATGGTCCCGGTGGAGTGCGTGGCCCGCGGCTACCTCACCGGCTCCGGCCTGGTCGAGTACGAGGCGTCGCGCACCGTCTGCGGCCTCGCCCTGCCCGAGGGGCTCGAGGACGGCTCGGAACTCCCGGCGCCGATCTTCACGCCCGCCACGAAGGCCGAGGTCGGCGAGCACGACGAGAACGTGAGCTACGAGGAGGTGGCCCGCCAGGTCGGCGCGGAGACCGCCACGCAGCTGCGCCAGGCGACCCTCGCCGTGTACGGCAGGGCGCGGGACATCGCGCGCGAGCGCGGCATCGTCCTCGCGGACACCAAGTTCGAGTTCGGTTTCGACAAGGAGGGCACGCTGGTCCTCGCCGACGAGGTGCTCACCCCGGACTCCTCGCGCTTCTGGCCGGCCGACCAGTGGCAGCCCGGCCGCTCGCAGCCCAGCTACGACAAGCAGTTCGTGCGGGACTGGCTGACGTCCCCGGACTCCGGCTGGGACCGCAAGAGCGAGGAGCCGCCGCCGGCCCTGCCCGACGAGGTGGTGGCGGCGACGCGGGCCAAGTACATCGAGGCGTACGAGCTGCTGACCGGCCTCGCCTGGGACGCGTAGCCCGCCTGGAACGCGCGGCAAGAAGGCCCCCGGTCCGTGGACCGGGGGCCTTCTTCGTGGAGCGAACGACCGGGTTCGAACCGGCGACCTCAACCTTGGCAAGGTTGCGCTCTACCAACTGAGCTACGTTCGCAAGCGCCGCTCGCGCGGTGCTTCGTGCGCCGAAGCGCGACGCCTACTATACCCAACCTCGCTCGCGCGCGATCCGCACCGCCGCGTGCCGGTTCTCGGCGTCGAGCTTGGAGACGGCCGACGACAGGTAGTTGCGCACCGTCCCCTGCGACAGCGCCGCCCGTTCGGCGATCTCCGTGACGGGCGCCCCGTCGGCGGCGAACTCCAGCACCTCGGCCTCGCGCGCGGTCAGCGGCGAGTCCCCGGCGGAGATCGCGTCGGCCGCCAACTCAGGGTCCACATAACGGTTTCCGGCGTGCACGGTCCGGATGATCTCGGCGAGCCGCTGGGCGCTCACGGTCTTCGGCACGAAGCCGCGCACGCCCGCGGTCAGCGCCCGCTTCAGATGCCCGGGGCGCCCGTGACTGGTCACGATCATGGTCTTGCAGTCGGGCAGTTCCTCGCGCAGGGCTGTGGCGACCCTCACACCGTCCGCGCCCGGCATCTCCAGGTCGAGCACCGCCACGTCGGGCCGGTGGGCCCGCGCCATGGCGAGCGCCTCGGGGCCGGTCGCGGCCTCGGCGACGACGACCAGGTCGTCCTCCAGCGCGAGCAGGGCGGCGAGCGCGCCGCGGATGAGGTGCTCGTCGTCGGCGAGCAGGACGCGCAGGCTCATCGTGCGGCCTCCGCCGTGGGGGCAAGGGCGCCGGCCGTCTCCACCGGCACGGTGGCGACCA
>NZ_JAAGMG010000406.1 GCF_010548525.1 Streptomyces sp. SID14478 | reverse complement strand
CTCGGCCTCGCGCTCGCCGGCATGCTGGCGTTCGCGGTGTACGGGTTCCTGTACCGGCGCCGGCTCGGCGACGTGGCCCCGTCGGTGGCGCTCCCTGTGCTGCTCGGCGCGGCCACGCTGATGATGCTGCCGCTCGCGGTGACGGCGCGTGCGGCCTCCCCCGCCCAGTGGGCCGGCATCGCGGTCCTCGGCGGCGCCGTGTACGCCCCCGCCTACCTCGTTCAGCACCGTCTGATCCTGCTGTGCGGACCGGTCTTCACGGCGGCCGTCCAACTGGCCGTGCCGTTCACCGTGCGGCTCGGGGACTGGGCGCTGGGCACGGAGCCGGCCCCCGCCGGAGCCGAACTCTCCCTGCTGTGCTGCGCGTTGACGGGAATCGGGCTGGTGACGCTGCACGGCCGAAAAGGCTGACCCTTCTCGTTCCCAACCGGCCCACCCGCAGCATTCCGCTCACCCTGCCCCATTAATGCGGCAGGAAGGCGGGCGTCGTACGTCACCCGGACCGTGGGCAGACAGCAGTTGCTGGGCACGTACGCTGCCAACTGGTGGCGGAAGTAGTTGGCGAAGGTGTTCCGATTGATGGCCACCACGCCGTCGAAATCGGCCTTTTCGGCCTCCTCGACCCAGTTCCAGGAGAACGTCACGGCGCCTATCGTGCAGCGGCCAAGGCCGAGACCGCCTACGCGTGGAGCATGACACCCGGTCAGACCCCGAGCTTCACCATGCCCGCGACCGGCCCCACGGTGCTGACGTTCCACTACGGCGCCGACTCCGTCGACCATGCCGGACTCGACGGGGACCTGGGCAAGATGGAACTGCGTCCCTCGTACGACGTCGCGGTGACGTTCAGCGGGAACACCATCAAGGTCGTGCAGCACCTGGTCGTGTACCTGTACGTCAGGAGCCTGGCCACGTCGACCGACGGCAACGTCGTGGACCTGGCCGTCGCCGACACCTACACGCTCGGCGTCGGCCAGGACGGCCGGCTCGCGGCGACCCTCACCACCACCAAGCAGGACCGCTCGAAGAACCCGTCCGTCGACTCGTTCCTGAACTTCTGGACCGACATCAACAGGATCACCAGCGCGGTCAAGAACTGGCTGCAGGCCGTGGTCTCACCCAACCTGAAGGCCATGCCGGTGTCCGCGGCACAGAACTTCGTGTTCCCCGGAGGGCGGACCTTCGCCTTCAAGTCCACCGGGTTCTCCGACTTCGGCGACCTCGTCTCGCACATCACGTACACCGACCCGAGCTGAGCCGAACGACCCGCATTCCAGGCGCAGTTCACGCCCCGGGCGGCCACCTCGCCCGGGGCTCCGTCCGGCCGCGGCGTCCACGCCCCGCCGGCCGCGCCCG
>NZ_JAAGMG010000362.1 GCF_010548525.1 Streptomyces sp. SID14478 | reverse complement strand
CGCCACCCACACCGCCGCCACGACGGCCGCGCCGACCGGCCGGGTCAGGCCCGCGAGCGCGGCCAGCAGCCCCGCGCTCACCCAGTGCCGCCGCACGACCGCGTACAGTCCCCAGGCCGCCAGGGCGGTGAACAGTGCCTCGCTGTACGCCATCGACGCCACGATCCCGACCGGCAGCGCGCCCCACAGGACGGCGAGGCACACGCCGGTGCGGCGGCCGTGGAGGCGGTCGCCGACGGCGAAGACGCCCCACGCCGCGGCGAGCGAGGCGAGCCAGGCCACCACCAGACCGGCATCGGCGTAGGAGAGCGGACCGACCGCGTGGACGAGCCGCTCCAGCCAGGGCAGCAGCGGGAAGAACGCGAGGTTCGAGTGCACGCTGCCGTCGGGCAGCGTCACCGACCAGCCGTACCCGTGCTCGGCGACCCGGGTGTACCAGAGGGAGTCCCAGCGGGCGGTCAGCAGGGTGTGCGGGCTCTTGCCCACGGCCGCGCTCCACAGCGCGAGCGCGAGCAGGCCGAGCGCCCGCACCCCCGCGTAGCCCAGCAGGGCCGGGGCCGCGCGCCGCAGCGAGGGCCGGTCTCGTCGATCCACGTCGTTCACGGCCCCGATTATCGGCGCCGGCCTCGCGGGTTCCGTGCGCCGCCCCCGCCCCGCGAGTGGCGCACGCCACAGGTACCGGAAGCGTCCATGAGAGGTCTGCCACGTGTCACCGGCCCGAACTCGCGTACTCTGACGGCTCACTCGCCTTCCGCTGCGGGGCCGGGAGTCCGCTCCTCCCGAGCCGAAGACCGTGGGCATCCCCAGCCCTCGGATCCGCCGGACGCGAGGACCACTGGGAGGTACGCACATGTCCGGCACGAGCACGGCCACCGGACGCCTGCGCCGACAGGCGGCCGCCATAGGGGCCCGCACGAACCGCTGGGTCGTCCTCGTCGTCCTGTGCACGAGCCTGCTCCTGGTCGCCCTCGACTCGACCATCCTGTACGTCGCCCTGCCCTCGGTCACCGAGGACCTGAAGCCCACCTCGGTCGAGCTGCTGTGGATCGGCGACGCCTATCCGCTGGTCTGCGCCTCGCTCCTGATCCTGTTCGGCACCCTCGGCGACCGGGTCGGCCGCCGGCGGATCCTGCTGATCGGCTACGCCCTGTTCGGCGCGGCCTCCGCGCTCGCCGTGTTCTCCGACACCGCCCAGGTGCTCATCGCGGCGCGCGCCATGCTCGGCATAGGCGGCGCGATGATCATGCCCGCGACGCTGTCGATCCTGCGGGACGTCTTCCCCGACCGGCACGAGCGGGCCGTCGCCATCGGCGTGTGGACCGCGGTCGCCGCGATCGGCGCCGCCACCGGACCCGTCCTCGGCGGCTTCCTCGTCGAGCACTTCTGGTGGGGCTCCGTCTTCCTCATCAACATCCCGCTGATGGCGGTCATGCTGCCGCTGTGCCGGGTCCTGGTGCCCGAGTCCAAGGGGCGCGCGGACGGGCCGTGGGACCTGTTCGGTGCGCTCCTCGCCGCGCTCGGCGTGCTCGGTGTCGTCTACGGCATCAAGGAGCTGGGCATCGAGCGCGATCTGCTCGCCGCGGGCGCCGTGCTGCCCTTCCTCGCCGGTGTCGGGCTGCTCGTGCTGTTCGTCCGCCGACAGCGCCGCCGGGAGCATCCGCTGATCGACATGCGGCTGTTCTCGCGTGCCGCGTTCTCCACGTCCGTCGGCTGCATCGTCATCGCGATGCTGGCCCTGGTCGGACTCGAACTCATCGCCGTGCAGTACCTGCAACTGGTCCTCGGACTCAGCCCGCTGGAGACCGGGCTGCGGATGCTGCCGCTGACCTTCGCGGCGATGGCCGCGGGCGTCCTGGGCTCCGCCATCCTGCGCCGGTGCGGGCCGCGCACCATGGTCAGCTGCGGCTTCACCATCACCGCCTGCGCCGTGCTGCTGCTGTGCCTGATGGGTGAGCACGACCGGCCGTGGCTGTTGTCCGTGGGCTTCATACTGCTCGGCTTCGGCTTCCAGGCCACGCTGTTCGCGGCCTACGAGTCGATGCTCACCGAGGCGCCCGCCGACGACGCCGGGGGCGCGGCCGCGATCGGCGAGACCTCCTACCAACTGGGCGCGGGCATGGGCATCGCCCTGCTCGGCTCGGTGATGAACGCGGCGTACGCGCCGGGGCTCGCGCGGGTGAGCGGGGTGTCCGGTGCGGCGAGCGGCGCCGCGGGGCACTCGCTGGGGGAGGCGTACCAGATCGCCGCGCGGCTCGGGGGCGGGGCGGGGAAGGCGCTGCGGGA
>NZ_JAAGMG010000321.1 GCF_010548525.1 Streptomyces sp. SID14478 | reverse complement strand
GGCGGCCAGGAAGCCGGTGACGGCGCGCCGGGCGAGGTCCACCGCCTCCGGCAGCCGCTGCGGTGCGAGGCGGGGCAGTTCGGCCCGCGGCCAGACCCCGCCGAGCCCGCGCACCACCACGTCCTTGTCGTGCACCCAGTGCAGGTGCACGAACCGGTTGGCCAGCGGCGGGCTCAGCTCCCACCCGTCGGCGGCCGAGGCCGGCGGATTGGCGGCGGCCACGATGCGTACGCCCGCGGGCAGTTGGAGCGCGCCCACCCTGCGTTCCAGGACGACCCGGAGCAGTGCGGCCTGGACGGCCGGGGTGGCGGTGGACAGCTCGTCGAGGAAGAGCAGCCCGCGTCCGGCCCGGACCAGTTCCACGGCCCACTGCGGCGGCGCCATCGGGACGCCCTGCACCGCGGGGTCGTCGCCGACGATGGGCAGTCCGGAGAAGTCGGACGGCTCGTGGACGCTGGCGATCACGGTGGTCAGCGGCAGGTCGAGGCTGGCGGCGAGCTGCGTCAGGGCCGCGGTCTTGCCGATGCCCGGCTCGCCCCAGAGCAGTACGGGCAGGTCGGCGGCGACGGCCAGGGTGAGCGCTTCGAGCTGCTCGTCGGGCCGGGTCTCGGTGCCGGTCGTCCGCAGAAGGGTCAAGAGGGCTTCGGCGGTGGCCAGTTGCGGGTCGGATACGTCGACGTCAACGGCGGGAGCGGCAGCGGAAGGGCGGGCGTGGGCGTGGGGGGGCTGGAGCGTGCTGGAGTTCATGGGCATCACCTGGGGTGTGAGAAGAGGAAAGGGAAGAAGAGAGCCGCGCAACAGGCGGCGTGAGAAGGGAAGTTCACTGAACGCGACGACGTCCGGCCGACGGACCTGACCGATAGGCGTCGGGCCTGCCCGGTACACGACCGAACCCGACGGACCACACGGTCCTGACCCGTACGCGACCGAGCCCGACCGACCACACGGGCCTGACCCGTACGCGACCGAACCCGACCAACCAGCGGACCTGGCCCGTACGCGACCGAATCCGACCGACCAGCCGACCTGACCGGTAAACAACCGAGCCCGACCGACCAGCGGACCTGGCCCGTACGCGACCGAGCCCGACGGGTCAGCGGACCCGACCCTTACGCGGCCGAACCCGACCGGTCAGCGGACCTGACCCGAAACCGACCGACCCGGACCGACCCGCACGGCCGCCCCGCACACGGACGCCCGCGACCGATCAACGGGCCTGACCCGTACGCGGACGAGCCCGATTGGTCAGCTTGCCGCGCACCGCGAGCGGCGTACGGCGGTCGAGGCGCGGTCGTCGCCAGGCCGGCCCCGCGTCCGCCCCGGTGTCCGGGTCCGGGCCGGGCGGCACACGGTGCAGC
>NZ_JAAGMG010000274.1 GCF_010548525.1 Streptomyces sp. SID14478 | reverse complement strand
GCCAGCCGCTGGCCCGCGGCGAGCGCGCCCGGGTGGGTGAACGCCCAGCGGGCGGCGCGCATCGCGGACCGCTCCGCGGCGTGGCCCTTGGCCGGTTTCAGGGTCACCTTGGCGCCGCGCCGGGTGACCTCGCCGCCCTGGACGACCCGTTCGCGCAGGTGCACGAGGACCTCGGGGATGTCGATGGCGACCGGGCAGACCTCGTAGCAGGCGCCGCACAGCGAGGACGCGTAGGGCAGTGAGGCGTCGATCTCGCTCGCCGTGCCCCGCAGTTGGGGGCTGAGGATGGCGCCGATCGGGCCCGGGTAGACCGAGCCGTAGGCGTGGCCGCCGGCCCGCTCGTACACCGGGCACACGTTCAGGCACGCCGAGCAGCGGATGCAGCGCAGGGCCTGGCGGCCCACCTCGTCGGCGAGGGTGTCGGTGCGGCCGTTGTCGATCAGGACCAGGTGGAAGGTGGACGGGCCGTCGGAGTCCGTCGTGCCGGTCCAGGTGGAGGTGTACGGGTTCATCCGCTCCGCCGTGGAGGAGCGGGGCAGGGTCTGGAGGAAGACTTCGAGGTCGCGCCAGGTGGGCACGATCTTCTCGATGCCGACGACCGAGATGAGGGTCTCCGGAAGCGTCAGGCACATGCGGCCGTTGCCTTCGGACTCGACGACGACGAGGGTGCCGGTCTCGGCGACCATGAAGTTCGCGCCGGAGATGCCGACCTTGGCGCGCAGGAACTTCTCGCGCAGGTGGAGGCGGGCCGCCTCGGCGAGTTCGGCGGGGGTGTCGGTGAGCCCGTCCGGCGCGGGGCGGCCCCACCTCCCCATCTCCTTGCGGAAGATGTCGCGGATCTCGCCGCGGTTGCGGTGGATCGCGGGGACGAGGATGTGCGAGGGGCGGTCCTCGCCGAGCTGCACGATGAGCTCGGCGAGATCGGTCTCGTACGCGGAGATGCCGGTCTCTTCGAGGGCTTCGTTGAGGCCGATCTCCTGGGTGGCCATCGACTTGACCTTCACGACCTCCGACTCGCCGGTCTCCTGGACGAGCGCGGTGACGATCCGGTTGGCCTCGTCCGCGTCGGCGGCCCAGTGGACGGTGCCGCCCGCCGCCGTCACCGACTCCTCCAGCCGGACGAGGTAGTGCTCGAGGTGGCGCAGCGTGTGGTCCTTGATCTGCTTGCCGGCCTCCCGCAGCTGCGCCCAGTCGTCCAGCTCGGCGACGGCGCGGGCCCGCTTGTCACGGATGGTGTGGGTGGCGTGCTTGAGGTTGGCGCGCAGGGTCGTGTTCCGTACGGCGTCGTGCGCGGCCTTCGGGAAGGCCGGCATGCCGACGAACGTCCGCCCGTCGTCGGGCGCCGACACGCGCCCCTTGTGAGTGCTCATGACAGGGGTTCCTCTTCCGTGCTCGCCAGGATCTCTGCGATGTGGACCGGCCGCAGTGACGTGCGCAGCCGGCTCATCGTGCCGCCGATGTGCATGAGGCACGAGTTGTCGGCGGCGCAGAGCACGTCCGCGCCCGTCGACTCGGCGTTGCGCACCTTGTCCGCGCCCATCGCCGCCGAGACGTCGGAGTTCTTCACGGCGAACGTCCCGCCGAACCCGCAGCACTCCTGCGCGCCGGGCAGCTCCACCAGCTCAAGTCCCTTGACGGCACGCAGGAGTCGGGTCGGCCGGTCGGCGAGGCCGAGGGAGCGCAGGCCGTGACAGGTCGGGTGGTACGTCACCGTGTGCGGGTAGTACGCGCCGACGTCGGTGACGCCGAGCACGTCGACCAGGAACTCGGTGAGCTCGTACGTCTTCGGGACCACCGGCGCGAGCGTCGTCGCGAGGGCGTCGCCGCGGCCCTCGGCCCGGGCCCGCTCACCCATCCGCGGATACAGCTCGCGCACCATCGCCGCGCACGAACCGGACGGCGTGATGATCGCGTCGTAGTCACCCGAGCCGATGCCCGGCCCGAAGACATCGGAGAAATGACGGGCCAGCGGTTCGGCCTCGTGCCGGTAGCCGGTGTTGTAGTGCGCCTGTCCGCAACAGGTCTGGGCGGCCGGGAAGTCCACCTCGACACCCAGTCTGGTCAGGAGTTTCACCACGGCACGGCCGGTGTCGGGATAGAGCGTGTCGTTGACACAGGTCAAGAAGAGCGCGACACGCATCGTGGCCCCTTCGGTCGGGTTCGGTCAGTTCTGTCGGATGACGCGGCTCGATCATCGGATGGGTGCAGCGTACGTCGTGCGGCCTTCCCGGTCACGGGGTGGCGACACGGGCCTCTGCGGCCGCCCACGCCGCGCGGTCGCCGCGCGGCGTGTACTGCGTCAACGGCTGGGTTTCCGCGACCAGTTGGCGCATCGCCGGCCGGTCACCGAGGACGCCGTCGGCCCGCGCCTGCACGAGGACGTTGCCGAGTGCGGCCGCCTCCGCCGGGCCCG
>NZ_JAAGMG010000231.1 GCF_010548525.1 Streptomyces sp. SID14478 | reverse complement strand
TTGGCGGTGGACCCGATGCGCAGCAGGCCGGGGCCGTCGGCCGTGGTGGCGGCGGCCGCGCGCACCTCCTCGACCAGGCCGTGCAGGCCGTCGACGAGCGGCCGGGCCCGGGTGAGCAGCACGCGGCCGAGCGGGGTGGGGCGGCAGCCGGTGCGCTCACGGGTGAACAGGCGGCCGCCCAGGAAGTCCTCGATGCGCCGCAGCTGGGTGCTCAACGACGGCTGAGTCATGCCCAGTTGACGGGCCGCCTTGTGCAGGCTGCCGGTGTCCTCGATCGCGCACAGGGCGCGCAGGTGCCGCACGTCCAGCTCCATGGGCGTCGAGCGTAAGGCGGTCCAGGGATACGCACCAGTAGGCCTCGGGCGTCTCCTGGGCCCCAACTGCCGGACCCACGCCTCCGGTCCCACCCCACCGCTCCCAACTGCGCAGTGATAGCCCGGAGTTATCACCAAGTGCCATCATTCCCAGGGGCCCCGCACGCCTCCACACTCTCTTGCATGACCATGACACCACCCCCCACAGTCATCCGTCTCCTCGCGTGCGCGTTCGGCGCGGGGCTCACCGTCACCGCGCTCGCGGCTGGCCCGGCCACCGCGCAGACCCAGCCGCAGGAAGCTCCGGCCCGGGCCCACTACGCGGGCTCCTCGGAGGACGCCGCCGCCAACAAGGCCTTCTTCCAGGCGGTCCTGAAGTCCGTCGCCGAGAAGCGCGCCGCGCACCCCGGCGCCGCGCAGGTCACCGTCACGTACGACGCCTCGGGCGCCCCCACGTTCCAGCAGCAGATAGCCAACAGCGCGTCGATCTGGAACTCGTCCGTGGCGAACGTGAAGCTCCAGTCGTCCGCCGGCGGCGGCGACTTCTCGTACCGCGAGGGCAACGACCCGCGCGGTTCGTACGCGTCGACGGACGGGCACGGCAGCGGCTACGTCTTCCTCGACTACGCGCAGAACCAGGAGTACGACTCCACGCGCGTGACCACCCACGAGACCGGGCACGTGCTCGGCCTGCCGGACCACTACGAGGGCCCGTGCAGCGAGCTGATGTCGGGCGGCGGCCCCGGCCCGTCCTGCACGAACCCGAACCCGGACGCGAACGAGCGGGCCCAGGTCGACGCCCTGTGGGCCAACGGCTTCGCCAAGGCGCTCCGCAAGGCCGAGGCGCAGCTGCGCTAGGCGGTCAGGGAGTTCCGGAGGGGCCCTCCCGGACGCCGATGGCCCGGGCTGCCGCCACCTCCTGACGGACGTGTTCCAGGACCGACTCCTGGGGTCCGGGCGGGCCGAAGTCCGCCCGGACCTCCTCCAGCACCTCGGAGGCGCGCAACCCGTCCGCCAACTCCCGCAACTGGCCCACGACCTGGGCCGCCTCCGCCGCACCCGGCGGCGGGGCACCGTGCCGCACCCGTACCTGCGCCGCGGTCGTCGCGTCCACGATGCGCTCGACCGCGACGACCAGGGGCCACCAGGCCGCCGCCCGCCTCCCCGTGGGCGGCGGCTCGGTCAGTGCCCGCTGGAACTCGGCGCGGACCACGGACAGGTCCCGGTACAGGCGGCGCCGCGCCCGCGCCCGCGCCGCCGGGTCCTGCGCGGTCCCGAAGGCGCACTCCACGTACGCGGCCGTGTCGGACACCGCGTCGGCGAGCCGGTCGCCGATCCGGGTGTGCCAGCTCTCCGGCCACAGCAGATAGCCCGCGACGAGCGCGATGGCGCAGCCCATCAGGCTGTCCAGGAGCCGGGGCCACAGCAGCGCCGTGCCCTGGTGGTTGAGGATGTCGGACAGGAGCAGGATCACCGGGGTGATGGCCGCGGTCTGGAACGCGTAGCCGCGCGGCGTCAGCGCCGGGATGAGCGGCGCGAGCAGCATCATCACCGGCACGTCCCACCAGCCGAGCGGCACCTCGGCGAGCACGGCCGCCGCCACGACGAGGCCCACCGCCGTGCCGAGGGCGCGCAGCACCGCCCGGGAGAAGACGGAACCGAAGTCGGGCTTCATGACGAACGTGATGGTCAGCGCCACCCAGTACGAGCGAGGCACCGGCACGAGCGAGACCAGCGCCTGCGCGATGCCGATGCACAGCGCGAGGCGCAGGCCGTAGCGCCAGGAGGCGCCGGACAGGAGGACGGTGCGGGCGGCGCGGCGGGCCCGCACCCGCAGGGCCGCCGGGCGGCCGAGCCGGTCGTCCACGTTGGTGAACTCGCTGTCCCCGGTGCGCGCCGCGACCTCGGCGGCGTG
>NZ_JAAGMG010000192.1 GCF_010548525.1 Streptomyces sp. SID14478 | reverse complement strand
GAGGAGCCGACGGACTGGGTGGCACGCCTGCCCCCGGCCCAGTCCCACGGCTGGCGGAGCTACGCGGACTTCCTCCTCGGCGCGGGCCGGCGCCGGATCGCCGTGGCGACCCAGCCGAGCGTCTACTGGGCGGCGGGCACCCGCATCCTGCGCGAGTACGTCGCCGCCCGCGGCGGCGACGTCATCGCGCTCGACACGACCGGGCTCACCCCCGAGGCGCTGTGCGACGCGCTCGTCGAGCAGGGCGCCACTGCGCTGCTCCTGCTGGTCGGCCACCCGGATCCGGCGGTGCCGCTCGTGCGGGCCGTGCGCCGCGACCGGCGCCTCGCGGAGCTGTTGATCGGCGCCCCCGCCGGACAGCCGGAGTTCGCCGGATGGGCCGCGGAGCTGGGCGCCGACGGCGCCGGGGTTCCGTTCCTGCGTTATCTGCCCGAGCGCTTCGGCCCCCTTGGCGAGCGCGTCGGGAAGGAGCTGCGCGCGCGGCTCGGCGAGGCGCCCTCCTTCGTCGCCTTCGAGGGCTGGGACGCCGTCACCGTCCTCGCCGAGGTGCTGCGCGCGCACGGCACGGACCGGGCGGCCGTCGCCGGGGCCTGGCCGTCCGTGGCGGTCGAGGGCACCCGCGGGCCGATCCGGTTCTCCCGCACGCCGGACACCGGCGTGTGGCAGTGGGTCTGGGCGCCGGTCCAGGTCGTCGACCGGGACCCGGCCGCCCCCGACCGCTTCCGCGTCCTGCACACGGGCTGAGGAGCTGCAGGGGGTTGCGAAAGTCCCGTCTGCCCCGCGAGGCCCGGCACGCACGCGCGCGGCGTTGAAACCCGCCCAAGGGCACGGCGTGGTCGTCGGTTGCCGACTCCCCCAGCCTCGAACCAGGTCCGCCAGGCTCGGCCGGGAGGTGCCCCCATCGCGTCGACGCCCTCCTGCGCCTTGCAGCTGCACGCACCAGACCCCGCTCACCGGCACAGGACAGCGCGGGCCCCCTGGGCCGCGACCCGATCCTCCCCCAGCCTGTGGCCGGGGGCCCCAGGCAGGTCCTAGGCGTCCAGCGCCTCGCGCCAGACGCGCACCGCGTCCGCGCTGACCGGGGCGTCCCAGCCGTGCGGCCGTGACGCCCCGCCGATGTGGAACGCCGAGATCCCGGCGGCCCGCAGCTGCGGCAGGTGCTCCAGGCGGAGCCCGCCCCCGACCAGGATCTGCTGCTCGTACCCGGGCTCCCCGGCGCCGGCGCGCGCGGCCTCCGCGACGAGGACGTCGAGGCCGGCGTCGACCCCGTCCGCAGAGCCGGCCGTCAGATAGGTGTCGAGGCCCGGCAGGTCGGCCAGCTGCTTGCGCAGGGCGTCCCGGTCCGCGGCCCTGTCGATCGCCCGGTGGAACGTCCACCGGCATCCGTCGAGCTCCGCCACGATCCGTTCGACGGCCGCGAGGTCGGGGCCGCCGTGCTCGTCCAGGAACCCGAGCACGAACTCGTCGGCCCCGGCGCCGCGCAGCTCCCGCGCGGCCCGGACGAGCGCCGACACGTCCCCCGCGTCGAAGCCGTCCGCGAGCCGCAGCATCACGCGCAGCCGGATGCCGACCGCGGCGCGGATCGCCGCGAACGTCCGTACCGACGGCGTCAGTCCGTCCGCCGCCATGTCGGTGACCAGCTCCAGGCGGTCCGCACCCCCGGCCTGAGCGGCGACCGCGTCCTCGGGGTCGAGGGCGATCACCTCCAGGACTGCACGCTTGCTCATGAGGCTCCTGTCGCGACGACCTACCCGGGCCCCGGGAATAGGCCCATATAGGTCTAGTCCAATGTCCTTCTCACCTTACGCCGCGTGCACCGTGAACGCAGCCGTCCTGACCTCGCCGTCGTGCTTGAAGTCCAGGAAGAGTCGGTACGTCCCCGCGCTCGGCGCGGTCGCGGTGAAGGAAACCCCGGGACCCGGCCTGCCGTCGTGCGGGTGAACGTGAAGGTACGCGAGGTCGCCGGAGCGCAGCGCGACCAGGTGCCCGTACGCGCCGAGGTAGGGCTCCAGATCGGTGACGGGCCGCCCGTCCTTGTAGACGTCGAGCGTGAGCTCGCGCGCCGCACCCGGCCGCAACGCCCCCTCGATCCGCACCTCGTACCCGTCGCCCACGGCCGCCCGCGCGGCGTGGCCGGGCAGTGGCTCGGGCGTGTACGTCCCGGCGACGCCGAGGCCCGCGCCCAGCGTGAGCCCTTCCTCCTCGCCGTGCGGCCTGAAGTCCGCGAAGACCCGGTAGTCGCCGGCCTTCGGCAGGGAGACGGGCGTGGACCACGTCCCGTCGGCGGCGCGCACGGGGTGCAGGTGCCGGTAGGCGGACAGGTCCCGCGAGGCGACGATCAGGTGCAGCTCCTTGTCGTTCTCCTTCTCGTACGAGGTCACGGGCTTGCCGGTGGCGTCCTTGCGGATGGTGAAGCGCAGCTCGCCGCGGGTGCCGGGCAGCCGGTCCTTCTCCAGGTCGAGGGAGTAGCCGCGCTCGGAGACCTGGAGTCCGCCGGGCAGGGCGTTCGCCGCCGGGGCCGCGGCCTGTTCCGCGTGCCCGCCGTGCTCGGGCGCCGGCTGCCGCGCGGCGGTCACGGGCGAGACGCCGCTGCCCACGCCGTACGCGGTCCCGAACGTGGCGGCGGCGGCCGCGGCGAAGGCGGTGATCTTGAGTCCGGTACGCATGGCGACTCCTTGGACGCGGGTGGGACGGACCTCGTCTAGCTGCGTACGAAGATACCCCTAGGGGGTATGAAGTCAAGCCGGACCCGGCCTTGCGATTCGATACCCCCTAGGGGTATAACTGGATCACGATACGGGGTACCCGCCCCGGGTACCGCTCACCGAGGAGGCCTGATGTCGGCGCACACCGTCGCCCCACCCGCGCAGGTGGAACTCGCCATCGGCGGCATGACCTGTGCGTCGTGCGCCGCCCGCATCGAGAAGAAGCTGAACCGGATGGACGGCGTCGAGGCGACCGTCAACTACGCGACCGAGAAGGCCAAGGTCAGCTTCGACGGCGGCGTCCGGGTCGCGGACCTGATCGCCACCGTCGAGGCCACCGGATACACGGCGCAGGAGCCCGAGCCGCCCGCCCCGGCCCAGGAGGCGGCCCCCGACGAGGACGACGGACTGCGGCCGCTGCGCCAGCGCCTGCTCACCGCCGTGGTGCTCGCCGCCCCGGTCGTCGCCATGGCGATGATCCCCGCCCTCCAGTTCACGTACTGGCAGTGGCTGTCCCTGACGCTGGCCGCCCCCGTCGTCACGTACGCGGCCTGGCCCTTCCACAAGGCGGCGTTCACGAACGCGCGGCACGGCGCCGCGACGATGGACACGCTCATCTCGGTCGGCACCTCGGCCGCGTTCCTGTGGTCGCTGTGGGCGCTGTTCCTCGGCACGGCCGGCGAGCCCGGCATGAAGCACCCCTTCGAGCTGACCATCGGGCGCAGCGACGGCGCGGGGAACATCTACCTGGAGGCCGCCGCAGGAGTCACCGCCTTCATCCTCGCGGGCCGCTACTTCGAGGCGCGCGCGAAGCGGAAGGCGGGCGCTGCCCTGCGGGCGCTGCTCGAACTCGGCGCGAAGGACGTCACCCTCGTCCGCGACGGCGGGCGCGAAGAGAGGGTCCCCGTCAGTGAGTTGAAGGCGGGCGAGCGCTTCCTCGTGCGCCCTGGCGAGAAGATCGCCACCGACGGCACGGTCGTCGAGGGCACCTCCGCCGTGGACACCTCCCTGCTCACCGGCGAGTCCGTGCCGGTCGAGGTCGCGGCGGGCGACGCGGTCACCGGCGCCACGCTGAACGTCGGCGGGCGCCTCGTCGTCGAGGCCACCCGGGTCGGCGCCGACACCCAACTCGCCCGGATGGCACGGCTCGTCGAGGACGCGCAGAACGGCAAGGCCGCCGCCCAGCGCCTCGCCGACCGCATCTCCGCGGTCTTCGTCCCGGTCGTCATCGCCCTCGCCGTCGCGACGCTCGGCTTCTGGCTGGGCAACGGCGCCGGGTGGACCGCCGCGTTCACCGCGGCCGTCGCCGTGCTGATCATCGCCTGCCCGTGCGCCCTCGGCCTCGCCACCCCGACCGCCCTCATGGTCGGCACCGGACGCGGCGCCCAGC
>NZ_JAAGMG010000164.1 GCF_010548525.1 Streptomyces sp. SID14478 | reverse complement strand
GCGGCGCCCTCGCCGAGCCGCCGCACCAGCAGTCGGCCCGCCTCCCGCCCCAGTTCGTCGCTGTCGTAGGCGGCGATGACCAGGGGCAGTCCCAGCACGTCGGCGAGTTCGAAGTCGTCGAACCCGGCGAGCGCGGTGGCGGAGCCGGCCGCGCGGACCGCCCGGAACGCCCCGATGGTGTTGCGGTTGTTGGAGCAGAACAGCGCGGTGGGCGGCCCCGGCAGGGCGAGCA
>NZ_JAAGMG010000123.1 GCF_010548525.1 Streptomyces sp. SID14478 | reverse complement strand
ACCGCAGCCAGGCGTCCCGCAGCGCGGCGCGGGCCCGCGCCGGGTCGGACGGCAGGCGGAAGTCGGGCCAGCGCAGCCAGGTTGACTCCCAAGAGACGTCGGGAGGCCGGTGGCCGAGGAGGTAGAGGCCGTACGTGGGGGAGGGGCCCGGCGGCAGCGGGTGGCGCAGGCCCCGGCCCCGCAGCGTGCGGCCCGACGGGAGCCGCAGGACACCGGGTGCGTCCGGCGCCCAGGTCATCGCGTCTCCCGCGCGGCGTGGAGGAGGAAGGCGGCGAGGCGGCGCGCCCGCCCGAACGCGTCGGGGAACACGTCGAGGCCGTCCGAGACCAGCGCGCCCTCGTGCAGCAGCATCAGGGAGCGCCCCAACTCCCTTGCCGCGTCCGGCGACACGTCCTGGGCGAGCCGGGTGAACAGCTCCAGCATCCACTGCTTCTGCCCGGCGATCACCGCGTACGCGGGATGTGCCGGATCGCTGATCTCGGCATGCGCGTTCACCATGCTGCAGCCCTTGGAACTGTGCTGCGCCATCCACTCCTGCGAGGCGTCGAACACGGCCAACACCCTTTCTGTGGGGGTCAGTTCGTCCGGGTCGTGATGGGCGGCGAGGAAGGCGCGCCAGCGCGCGTCCCGCGTGGCCAGGTAGTCGACGACGATGCGCTCCTTGGAGCCGAAGCGGTCGTAGAGCGTCTTCTTCGTGACGCCCGCCTCGGCCGCGATCAGATCGACTCCCACGGCGTGGATGCCGCGCTCGTAGAACAGTCGGGAGGCGGTCTCCAGCACCCGGCGCGCGGCCGGGGTGAGGTCCGGGCGGTCCGGGTCGACGGTCGGCGGGGCGGTGGTCGGCGGCGTACGCATGCCTCCAGAGTAGACCGAACTGTATAGTGAAGCGAGTAGACCGATCTGTATACCCGTGAACCCGTGCTCGCGAGGCGGTGCCGCACCATGAACGTCCTGCTGTCCCTCGGATTCGTCCTGACCTGGAGCTCCGGCTTCATAGGCGCCAAGCTCGGCGCCGGCGAGGCGAGCGCCGTGACCACGCTGATGTGGCGGTTCCTGCCGCTCGCGCTCGTCCTGTTGGCCGTCGGCGCGACGGCGGGCCGACGCGCGTGGCGCGGCATGACCGTCCGCGTCACGGGACGCCAGGTCGTCGTCGGCCTCCTGTCGCAGAGCGGCTATCTGCTGACCGTCTACTACGCCATCCAACTGGGCGTCTCCAGCGGCACCACCGCCCTGATCGACGGCACCCAGCCACTCGTCGCGGGCGCCCTCGCGGGACCGCTGCTGCGCAGCTACGTCACCGGGCGGCAGTGGCTCGGCCTGTGCCTGGGGGTGGCCGGGGTGCTCGTCGTCACCACGGCCGACGCGGCGGCCGTCACCGGCGTCGCGTGGTGGGCGTACCTCGTCCCGTTCCTCGGCATGCTGGCGCTGGTGGCGGCCACCTTCGTGGAGAGCCGCTCGCCCACCCGCGTCGAGCCGATGACCGCCATGACCGTCCACTGCGCCACCAGCGCCGTCGTCTTCACGGCGCTCGCGCTCGCCTTCGGGCAGGCCGCACCGCCCGCCGCGCCGTCCTTCTGGCTCGCGGTCGCCTGGCTCGTCGGCCTGTCGACGTTCGGCGGCTACGGCCTGTACTGGCTCGTGCTGCGCCGCCGCGGACTCACCCAGGTCAACACCCTGATGTTCCTGATGGCGCCGGTGACCGCGCTGTGGGGAGCGCTGATGTTCGGCGAACCCTTCGGCGTGCGCACCGGATGCGGACTCGCCCTCGGGCTCGCCGCCGTCGTGGTCGTGCAGCGCGCCGGCAGGTCCCGCCGGGCCGCTACGCGCCCGGCGTGACCAGATGCCGATTGGGGTCCATGGCCGCCCCGGCCAGCTCGGGAACCTCGGCGACGGCGACACCGGCCCCGGCGAGCACCCCGATCCCGTCGGCGCCCGGCACGAACGTGTCCGGCTCCCGCCAGGCCGTCACCACCCGGCGCACCCCCGCGTCGACGATCAGCCGCGCGCA
>NZ_JAAGMG010000089.1 GCF_010548525.1 Streptomyces sp. SID14478 | reverse complement strand
CGGCCTTCGTCGCCGCGGACGCGGGGTCCGCGCCGGCGAGCCCGGCCGCGGACAGTGCCACGGCTGCCGTGCCGGCGGCGAGTACGGTGCGTCTGGCGGGGCCGGACTGAGGGGCGTTCGCGTGCGGGTGGCTCGATGTCATGGCGGCTCACTCTTCAGCGGTGACGACAAGGGGCGACTCCGGGGTGAAACCCTGCTTGAAACGATTCATTCCCGGTGGTCGGGGCGACGCTATCTCCCGGTACCCCCGCTCGTACAGAGGTGAGGAGCGGCGGGTGCGGGCCCGGCCTCGACTTTCGTCGCCGCGGTACCGCCTTTGGACGGACCGCTTCTGGCCGGTCGGTGGACGCCGCGCGGGTAGCGCCGTCCGTAGCGTCGGACGGTATGAGACACGCATGGCCCGCCGTGGGCCTGTTCCTGCTCGCTCCGGTGATCGGGGAGCTGCTGCTCGGCGCGACCTCGAGCGACATGCTGGGGGTGCTGCCGATCCTGGCGCTGCTGTACGGCGGCGGCGCCCTGCTGATCCGCGAGGTCGTCCGGCGCGCCGGACGGGGATGGTGCGCGATCCTCCTCCTGGGCGCGGCGTACGCACTGGTGGAGGAGGGGCTCCTGGACCAGATGCTGTTCAACGCGGACTACTCGGGCAACTACGACATGGTCTCCGTGACGCACCTGCCGTTCCTGGGCACCGGCGCGTACGGGCTGCTCTCGGTGCTTGCCGTGCACGCGGTGTGGAGCGTGACCGTGCCCATCGCGCTCATGGAGGCGCTCGTGCCGGGCCGGGCGCGGGGGCCGTGGCTGGGCCGCACCGGGCTGACCGTCACCGCCGTGCTCTTCGGCCTCGGAGCCGTGATCGTCGGCTGGGGCAGCTACGACGACTCCCACTTCATGGCACCCTGGCCGCGCCTGGCCGGCACGGCCGTGGTGGCGGCCCTGCTCGTGGTCGCCGCGTTCCGGATCCGGCGCCCGATGCCCGGCACGGCCGGCCGCGGTGCGCCCCGTCCGCTGCTCGTGGGCGCGGCCGCGTTCCTGGCGACCACCGGGTTCTGGCTGGCGCTGCAGGCGAGTTGGTGGGGTGTGGCGGCGTCCCTGGCCGTCGCCGTCGCGGCGACGGCACTCGGGATCTCCTGGTCGCGCAGGCCCGGTTGGGGTCCGGCCCAGGTGTACGCGCTGGCCGCCGGCGCCACCCTGACGTACGCGTGGATCGGCTTCGGGCAGACCCCGGACGTCGGCTCCGACGGCACCGTCAACCTGGTCGGTCACGTCGTCCTCGCGGTCGGCGCCGTCGCGCTGCTGTGCGTCGCGGGACGACGGGTGCGCGCGGACGAGGAGGCGCTCAGGTCGCGTGGCCCCGCTCCTGCTCCACGGGGAGCAGACCCCGCTCGCTGAACACCTTCTTGGCGACGAACGTGGCGTTCAGGGCGCGGGGGAAGCCGCAGTAGCCGGCCGACTGCAGCAGCGCCTCGACTATCTCCTGCGGCGTGAGCCCGACGTTCAGGGAGGTGTTGACGTGCACCTCCAGCTGGGGCTCGCACCCGCCGAGGGCGGTCAGCATGCCGAGGGTGACCAACTGCCGGTCGCGCGGCGGCAGCGCGGGGCGGCTGTAGATCTCGCCGAACCCCCAGGCGACGAGGTGGTGGGCGAGCTCGGGACTGACGTCGGCGAGGGCGTCCACCACACGCCGGCCGCCTTCGCCGTCGACGCGGGACAGCGCTTCCATGCCCCGTGCGAAGCGCTCCTCGCGGGTCTCGGCGCCGGGCGCATTGCTCATGATCGCTCCGTTCCGGGCAGCCCGCCGGGACCGGCGGGGAGCCGCTCGTGGGGTCGGATCCTCGTGTCCAGTGTGTCGTGTCGAGCCCGACGGCGGCGCGGCGAGCCGGTTCAGCAGACGCTGTCGGTCGGCTTCGGGTTGCCCAGGCCGAACAGGGGGCGCAGCCGCAGGCCCGCCCAGGTGCCGAGGATCGCGACGCCGCCCCAGATCCAGCCGTGCAGGGAGCCCGAGGCGATGCCCGCGAGGTAGGCGCCGATGTTGCAGCCGCCCGCGAGCCGTGCGCCGACGCCCATCAGGATGCCGCCGAGGACCGCGGCGAGCGCCGTCCGGGCCGGGATGCCGCGGTGCAGCTGCCACACGCCGCCAGCAGCGGC
>NZ_JAAGMG010000055.1 GCF_010548525.1 Streptomyces sp. SID14478 | reverse complement strand
CGTCGGCCGCCGCGGCGGCGACCTCCGCCCGGGCCAGCGCGATCCGCCCGGCCCGCGCGGAGCGCAACGCGTCCCAGGTCAGCAGCACCAGCGCCAGCCACACCAGCCCGAACCCGGCCCACCGCTCCGGCGGCATGGCCTCGTGGAAGTACACGATCCCGAGCAGGAACTGGAAGACGGGCGCGAGGTACTGCAGCAGCCCCAGCGTGGTCAGCGGCACCCGGATCGCGGCCGCTCCGAAGCACACCAGCGGGATGGCCGTGACGAGGCCGGTGGAGGCCAGGAGCACCGCGTTCCCGCCGCCCTCATGGCCGAAGACCAGCTCGCCCTGCGTGCTCAGCCACACCAGATAGCCGAGCGCGGGCAGGAACTGCACGGCGGTCTCCGCGGCCAGCGACTCCAGTCCGCCGAGGTTCACCTTCTTCTTCACGAGCCCGTACGTGCCGAACGAGAACGCGAGGATCAGCGAGATCCACGGCGGCTGCCCGTACCCGATCGCGAGCACGAGCACCGCGAGCAGCCCGACCCCGACGGCCGTCCACTGCGCGGGGCGCAGCCGCTCCTTGAGCAGCAGCACGCCGAGCGCGATGGAGACGAGCGGGTTGATGAAGTAGCCGAGCGAGGCCTCCACCACGTGTCCGGCGTTCACCGACCAGATGTAGACGCCCCAGTTGACCGTGATGACGGTCGCGGCGAGGGCCACGAGCCCTAGCCGCTTCGGCTGGCGCAGCAGCTCCCGCGCCCAGTCCCACTTGCGTACGAAGAAGACCATCGCGATGCCGACGAAGACCAGCGACCACACCATCCGGTGGGCCAGGATCTCCACCGATCCCGCGGGCTTGAGCAGCGGCCAGAACAGGGGCACGAGGCCCCACATCCCGTACGCCGCGAAACCGTTGAGGAGCCCCGTCCGCCCCTCGCTCCTGCGCTCCGAACCTGCTGCCGCCCCGTCCTGCACGGACCCTCCTCATGACACCCGGCAGCCCCGCGGCGGCCTCCAGCAAGGTAGCGCCGCGGGGCGGTCCGCGTCATGCCCGTATCGCCATACGGTCCTGACCGCGGGTCCGGCTACTTCAGCGCCGCGGCGACGGCGTCCGCGAGCGGCGTCGTGGGGCGGCCGATGAGGCGCGCGAGGTCCCCGGTCCGCCGGGCGAGCAGGCCCTGGCCGATGGCGGTGTCGACGCCGACGAGGAGGTCGGCGAAGGGGGCGGGGAGCCCGGCGCCGAGCAGCACCTCCCGGTTCTCCTCGGGCGTCACGGAGCGGTGGACGATCTCCTTGCCGGTCTGCCGCGTGAGCTCGGCTGCGTACTCGTCCAGCGACCAGGCGACGTCGCCGCTCAGCTCGTAGGCCTTGCCCTCGTGGCCTTCGCCGGTCAGCACGGCGGCGGCCGCCGCGGCGTAGTCGGCGCGCGAGGCGGAGGCGATCCTGCCCTCGCCCGCGTTCGCCAGGACGGCGCCGTGCTCCAGGACCGGGGCCAGGTTCGCGGTGTAGTTCTCGTGGTACCAGCCGTTGCGCAGGAACGTGTACGGCAGGCCGGAGTCGAGGATCGCCCGCTCGGTCGCCTTGTGCTCGTCGGCGAGCGCCAGATCGGCGTCCGGGCCGCCGAGGATGCCGGTGTACGCGAGCAGCGCCACGCCCGCGTCCTTGGCGGCGTCGATCACGGCCTGGTGCTGCGGTACGCGCCGGCCGACCTCGCTGCCGGAGATCAGCAGCACCTTGTCGCCGGAGCGGAATGCGTCCCGCAGGGTCTCGGGCGCGCTGTAGTCGGCGACGCGCAGTGCGACGCCGCGGTCGGCGAGGCCGGCCGCCTTGTCCTTGTCGCGCACGACGGCGGCGATCTGCCCGGCGGGGACGCCCGCGGCGAGCAGTTCTTCGACGACGAGGCGGCCGAGCTGGCCGGTGGCACCGGTGACGACGAGGCTCATGTCTGAAAACTCCCTCAGTGGTTTTTTCTGTCCCCGTTGACCCCCGTTGTTCCCACCGTAGGGGTAGCGCTGTGGATTCGTAAGTACCCACTTTGAAGTAAGGTACTGGCATGGCAGTAAGCAAGGCGCGGCAGTGGACCGCGGGCGACGCGGGCATGTGTCCCCAGCGGATCGTCCTCGAGCACGTCACCAGCAGGTGGGGGGTGCTCGTGCTGATGGCGCTGGAGGAGCGGTCCTTCCGGTTCAGCGAACTGCGCCGGGAGGTCGGTGGCGTCAGCGAGAAGATGCTGGCGCAGACCCTGCAGACCCTGGAGCGGGACGGCTTCGTGCACCGCGACGCCCAGCCCGTGATCCCGCCCCGCGTCGACTACTCGCTCACCGCTCTCGGCCGGGAGGGCGCCGCCCAGGTGCGGTCGCTCGCCGAGTGGACCGAGCGGCGCCTGGCCGAGGTGGCCGCGGCGCGGGAGAGGTACGACGGGGTCCGGGCGGCGGCGTCGTCCACCTGACGTAACTGGGCCGTTCGGTACCGGGGTCGGGGTGCGCAGTGCCGTTCGGCCCGGCATGCCCACGGCACATAAGGGGCACACACCCGATAGGGCGCCGGTCTACACCAAACCCGCCATCCACCCGTGCGCCCCCCGTCCGCCTCCCGCGCCGCCAGGGCCTGCCCGGCACTCTGGAGGGGGAACGTTTCGCCCGCTCAGCCGACCCGGGGGTTGTTTTGACATGGCCATACTGAAGCCGGATCTGGGGAAGGTCGGTTCCCGGCTGCGGGCCGGGTTCGCTCATCGGCGGCGGGTGGCGGGCGAACTGACCAGAGTCGTCGAGGAACTCCTGTGCGAGGTCCGTCGCGCCAACCTGATCCAGGCGCACCGCCTCAGCATGGATCTGATGGACCGCTCCATCGACGACCCGGCGCTGGCGGACGCCCGCAGCACGCTGGAAGGGGTCTCCCAGCACCGTCGCCGACAGCTGATCTTCGCGAACAAGGAGTACGCGACCCTCCTGCTCTTCCACCGCATCGACGAGATCGACTGGGACGAACTCCTCGGGCACTTGCGGGTGTTGTGCCTCAACGACGTCTTCGCCGAGTACTGGACCCGCACCGCCGAGCACCGGCGCAGCCTGCCCGCGGACTCGTTGGAGCGGCGGGCGGGCGAGGTGGTCGACTCCGTCTTCGAGGAACTGGCCGACGACCCGGACGAGTGGTGGGTGGTGGGCTCCGTCCAGGAGGCGTCGAGTGACGGGCAGTCTCCCTCCGGGTGAACCGACACACCCGGGGCGATGCGCCGCCACGGAGTTCGACGGACCCCCGCCAGGCGGGTCGCTCTTCCTCAAGTCCCAGTTCAGCGCGGTGCGTTGAACGGGCCCGGCCGTCCGGTCGGCGCGCCGCGCCCGCCGCCGGGGCCGCCGGCCGCGCACGGCCTCTTCTTCGACGAGTTGCCGCGCCCATAAGGTGTGCGCTGCTGCCCGTTCCGGGCGGCCCAAGGCCAACCGTCCGAAGAATCTGTGGCGGCACACGCCGATCTCCAGGTCCGTACAGATCGACGCTCCACGGGACGGGCGGCCTGTGGTGAGGTCGCGCCGCCTCGCAGGAGGCAATCCGATGTCCTGGCGTACCAGATCCAGCCGCCCGCCCCTTCGCTGTGCCGACGCCCCGTCGCGTCGGCGGCCCGTCGCAGCGGGCGGGGGCGCCCGGTGAGGATCGTGCGCCGCATCGGCGATTCACCACGGATGCGCGGCAGCCTCACCAATGAGACCTGCCCGGACATCTTCGAGCTCGCGGACGGCAACTTCGCCGTCATCGGCACTGAGTCGACGGCCGCGCTGGACGGCGAACTGCCGCCGGACGCCGCCCGCGCCGACTACGAGCGCATCGTCGTGATCACCAGGGAGACCCTGATCCGGGCCAAGCGCGACATCCCGGACGCCTGACGCCGTACCGCGCGCAAGGGCCGGACCTCTCGACGAGGTCCGGCCCTTGCGCGTACGTACGGGAGGGGCGGGTCAGCCCACCACGGTCCAGGTGTCGCCGCCGGCCAGCAGTGCGCCGAGGTCGCCCTTGCCGTCGCGTTCGACGGCGGTGTCGAGCTGGTCGGCCATCAGCGTGTCGTAGACGGGTCGTTCGACGTCGCGCAGGATGCCGATGGGGGTGTGGTGCAGGGTGTCGGGGTCGGCGAGGCGGGACAGGGCGAAGGCCGTGGTCGGGGACGCGGAGTGCGCGTCGTGGACCAGGATCTGCGACCGGTTCTCGTCGGTGACGGCCACGACCTTGAGGTCGCCGGTGGCCGGGTCGCGTACGACGCCCTTGGACTGTTCCGCGCCGAAGGTGATGGGCTGCCCGTGTTCGAGGCGGATGACGGCTTCTTCGGCCTGCTGCTTGTCCTTGAGGACTTCGAAGGCGCCGTCGTTGAAGATGTTGCAGTTCTGGTAGATCTCCACCAGCGCGGTGCCGGGGTGGTCGGCTGCGGCGCGCAGCACCGAGGTGAGGTGTTTGCGGTCGGAGTCGACGGTGCGGGCGACGAAGGAGGCCTCGGCGCCGATGGCGAGGGAGACCGGGTTGAACGGGGCGTCCAGGGAGCCCATGGGCGTCGACTTGGTGATCTTGCCGACCTCTGAGGTGGGGGAGTACTGGCCCTTGGTGAGGCCGTAGATGCGGTTGTTGAAGAGGAGGATCTTCAGGTTGACGTTGCGGCGCAGGGCGTGGATGAGGTGGTTGCCGCCGATGGACAGCGCGTCGCCGTCCCCGGTGACCACCCATACGCTCAGGTCGCGTCGTGAGGAGGCGAGTCCGGTGGCGATGGCGGGGGCGCGGCCGTGGATGGAGTGCATCCCGTAGGTGTTCATGTAGTACGGGAAGCGGGAGGAGCAGCCGATGCCGGAGACGAAGACGATGTTCTCCTTCGCCAGGCCGAGTTCGGGCATGAAGCCCTGTACGGCGGCGAGGACCGCGTAGTCGCCGCAGCCGGGGCACCAGCGCACTTCCTGATCGGACTTGAAGTCCTTCATGGACTGCTTGGCCTCGGCCTTGGGGACGAGCGACAGAAGCGTCTGCCCGGCGCCCCCGGGGCTTTCCGGGGACTCCGTGGTCTGCGTGTCAGCCATCGATGGCCTCCTTGAGAGCCGTGGCGAGCTGCTCAGCCTTGAACGGCATTCCGTTGACCTGGTTGTAACTGTGGGCGTCCACCAGGTACTTGGCCCGGATCAGGGTGGCGAGCTGGCCGAGGTTCATCTCGGGGATCACCACCTTGTCGTAACGCTTGAGGACGTCGCCCAGATTCCGCGGGAAGGGGTTGAGGTGGCGCAGGTGGGCCTGTGCGATCGCTTCACCGGCGCCGCGCAGGCGGCGCACGGCGGCGGTGATGGGGCCGTAGGTGGAGCCCCAGCCCAGGACGAGGGTGCGGGCGGTGCCGGCCGGGTCGTCGACCTCGATGTCCGGTACCTGGATGCCGTCGACCTTGGCCTGGCGGGTGCGGACCATGAAGTCGTGGTTGGCCGGGTCGTAGGAGATGTTGCCGGTGCCGTCCTGCTTCTCGATGCCGCCGATGCGGTGTTCGAGGCCGGGGGTGCCGGGGATCGCCCAGGGCCGGGCGAGGGTCTGCGGGTCGCGCTTGTAGGGCCAGAACACCTCGGTGCCGTCGTCCAGGGTGTGGTTGGGGCCCTGGGCGAACTGGGTGCGCAGGTCGGGCAGTGCGTCGACCTCGGGGACGCGCCACGGCTCGGAGCCGTTGGCGAGGTAGCCGTCGGAGAGCAGCAGGACCGGGGTGCGGTAGGTGACCGCGATCCGGGCGGCTTCCAGTGCGGCGTCGAAGCAGTCCGCCGGGGTCATCGGCGCGACGATCGGCACCGGTGCCTCGCCGTTGCGGCCGTACATGGCCTGCAGCAGGTCGGCCTGCTCGGTCTTGGTGGGCAGGCCGGTGGAGGGGCCGCCGCGCTGGATGTCGATGACCAGCAGCGGCAGTTCGAGGGAGACGGCGAGGCCGATGGTCTCCGACTTCAGTGCCACACCCGGGCCGGAGGTGGTGGTGACCGCGAGCGACCCGCCGAACGCGGCGCCCAGCGCGGCGCCGATCCCGGCGATCTCGTCCTCGGCCTGGAAGGTGCGCACGCCGAAGTTCTTGTGCTTGGACAGCTCGTGCAGGATGTCCGAGGCCGGGGTGATCGGGTACGAGCCCAGGTAGAGGGGCAGGTCTGCCTGCCGGGATGCGGCGATCAGGCCGTAGGCCAGGGCCAGGTTCCCGGAGATGTTGCGGTAGGTGCCGGTCGGGAACGCGGTGGAGGCCGGCGCGACCTCGTAGGAGACCGCGAAGTCCTCGGTGGTCTCGCCGAAGTTCCAGCCCGCGTGGAACGCCGCCAGGTTCGCCTTCATGATCTCGGGCTTCTTGGCGAACTTCTGCTTCAGGAACTTCTCCGTGCCCTCGGTGGGCCGGTGGTACATCCACGACAGCAGGCCCAGCGCGAACATGTTCTTGGAGCGTTCGGCCTCCTTGCGGGAGAGGTCGAATTCCTTGAGCGCCTCCACCGTGAGCGTCGTCAGCGGCACCGGGTGCACGTGGAAGCCGTCCAGCGAGCCGTCCTCCAGGGGACTGGCCGCGTACCCCACCTTGGCCATCGCCCGCTTGGTGAACTCGTCCGTGTTGACGATGACTTCGGCACCGCGCGGCACATCGCCGATGTTCGCCTTCAGTGCGGCCGGGTTCATCGCCACCAGCACGTTCGGCGCGTCGCCGGGAGTGAGGATGTCGTGGTCGGCGAAGTGCAGCTGGAAGGACGAGACGCCCGGCAGCGTGCCGGCAGGCGCGCGGATCTCGGCCGGGAAGTTCGGCAGCGTCGACAGATCGTTGCCGAACGACGCGGTCTCCGAGGTGAACCTGTCACCGGTGAGTTGCATGCCGTCACCGGAGTCGCCCGCGAACCGGATGATCACCCGATCCAGGCGCCGTACGTCCTTGCCGGAATCACCCGCGGACGTGCGCTGCTCCCCGACCACTGCGCTGTCGGCCCCGTCTGCCTGCTCGGCTGGGCTACTGACCTGGCTGGTCACTGAACTGGACCTCCTTCGAGGCGGCTGTTCCCCAGGCCCACCCTACGTCCGCAAGGGGTGCCTTCCTCTGAGCGATTGCATGATGGACCACGAAATGAGACGGCATGTCGTCCCGCTTTGCCATGATCTACCAGCCCCCCGGAGCCCTGCTTGAGCGATCTGGAGGGCGCCTGCACTCATCCTTTTGACCTGGGTCCAGGGCGCCCTATCTGACAGAGTGTCAGTTGATCAAGATTTCAGATAGGTGAGGACAGCCAGAACCCGGCGGTGATCCCCGTCACTCTGGGACAGGCCCAGCTTCAGGAAGATGTTGCTCACGTGCTTCTCGACCGCGCCGTCGCTCACCACGAGCTGCCGGGCGATCGCGGAGTTTGTCCGCCCCTCCGCCATCAGGCCGAGGACCTCGCGCTCGCGCGGGGTGAGATTGGCCAGCACGTCCTGCTTGCGGCTGCGCCCGAGCAACTGCGCGACCACCTCCGGGTCGAGCGCCGTGCCGCCCTCGGCGACGCGGACCACCGCGTCCACGAACTCCCGCACCTCGGCCACCCGGTCCTTGAGCAGATAGCCCACGCCGTGGCTCGATCCGGCGAGCAGCTCGGTGGCGTACTGCTCCTCCACGTACTGCGAAAGGACCAGGACCCCGAGCCCGGGGAACCGGCCGCGCAGCTGCACCGCGGCGCGCACGCCCTCGTCCGTGTGGGTCGGCGGCATCCGTACGTCCGCGACGACCACGTCCGGCAGCTGGTCCTGCGCCCCCAGCTCGGTGATGGTCTTGACCAGCGCGTCCCCGTCGCCGACACCGGCGACGACCTCGTGCCCGCGGTCGGTCAGCAGCCGGGTCAGTCCCTCCCTGAGCAGCACTGAATCCTCGGCGATGACGACCCGCACCCTGTCCTCCATGTTGCTTGGCCCCCCAGCGCCCCCGTGCACCTGTGCACGGGGGCCAGTTCTGACGGGTCCAGCATTCCAGGATCCGGACCGGGGTGCGCCCACGCGGCGGGAATCGTGGTGGATCCCTCCGGGTCAGCGGCCGGAACGCGCCGCCGAGCCGGTCCCCTCGCGGTCCGTCCTCAGGCCCGGCGCCAGGGCAGCTCGGCCGTCACCCGGGTCGGCCCGGCCGGCGGGGAGTCGACCAGCAGGATGCCGTCGACCGCGTCGAGCCGCTCGGCCAGGCCCGCGAGGCCCGAGCCCGTGCCGGCGTCCGCGCCGCCGACGCCGTTGTCGTGGACCTGGAGCATCAGGCGGTCCCGCGTGCGCCACACGTCGACCGTCGCGCGGGTGGCGCGGCTGTGCTTGCTGACGTTCTGCAGCAGCTCGGAGACCGTGAAGTAGGCGATGCCCTCGATCGCGGGCGCCGGGCGCTCGCTCAGGTCGACCTCCACCGACACGGGCACCGTGCAGCGCGAGGCCACGGAGGACAGGGCGGCGTCGAGGCCGCGGTCGGTGAGCACCGCCGGGTGGATGCCGCGGGCCAGGTCGCGCAGTTCCTGCAGGGCCGTCTTCACCTCGCCGTGCGCCTCGCCGACCATCCGGGCCGCCTCCTCGGGGTCCTCGGCCAGCTTCTCCTTGGCCAGGCCCAGGTCCATGGCGAGGTTGACCAGGCGGGCCTGCGCGCCGTCGTGCAGGTCGCGCTCGATGCGGCGCAGGTCCGCGGCCGCGGTGTCGACGACGACGCCCCGGTCCGACTCCAGCTCCACCACGCGCGAGGCGAGCCGCGACGGGCCGAGCAGCCCGGCGACCATGACCCGGTCCACCGTCGTCAGCGCCCGCACGACCCACGGCGTCGCCAGGGTGACGAGCAGGCCGACGCCCGCGGTCAGGGCGATCTCGAAGGGGTTGTTCAGGTAGACGGAGTGGTGGTCGTCGCCGTACAGCTGCAGGCCGGCCTGGCCCGCGTACATCGGGAAGACCCACTGCCACAGCGGGTACGTCAGCAGGGCCCAGCCCGTCGCCCACAAGGAGAGGGCCACGGAGAACGCGAACGTCGCCCACGGGAAGTGCAGCACCGTGTAGAGCAGGTGCCGCCACGAGACACCGCTCTTGAGAGTCGCGCCCATCCACGCCAGCGGCCCGCCCTTGCGCGGTCGTACCGGCTCCGGTGTCCCCACCTCCAGGCCGAGCAGCCCGCGCGCCCGCACCCGCTCCAGCGCGCCGATGCCGCGCGCCCCCGCCAGCGCCGCCGCGAGCACCGGCACCCCGATGAACGTGACGAGCAGGCCCACGCCGAGCGACATCATCGTCACCGACCAGACGAAGGCGGCGGTCGCGATCGGGAAGCTCAGCAGCTGATAGGCCAGCTCCCGCCAGGTCCGCCCCTCGATCGGCGCCCGCAGCCCGGCCGGCAACCGGCCGAGGCCGCGCCGCCGGGGACCGGTCCCGTCGTCGTACCCGGTGTACTCGTCGTACGCGTACGCGTAGTCACCGCGGTGACCGAACTCCTGCGTGGCCATGGGCGTCGTCCGTTTCTGCTCGGGTCCGCTGCTCTGATTCCAGGGTCCCCGGGGGCGCCGCGACCGGCCATGCGGCGGGTCGGCGTCTTCGACCGGGGGTTTTCCCTACCCCTGAGAGGTGTGCGCGGTCCGGTCGCGCCACGGCAGTTCGGCCGTGACGAGCGTCCCGCCGCCGTCCGGTGAGTCCACGACGAACAGGCCGTCGACCGCGCCGAGGCGCTCCGCGAGCCCGGCCATGCCGGTGCCCTTGTCGACGCTCGCGCCGCCCTGCCCGTCGTCCTGCACCTGGATCAGCAGCCGCTCTCCCGACCGCCACACCTCGACCGAGGCGCGGGTGGCGCGGCTGTGCTTGCTGACGTTCTGCAGCAGCTCGGAGACCGTGAAGTAGGCGATGCCCTCGATCGCCTCGGCGGGCCGCTCCGGCAGATCGGCCGTCACCTTCACCGGGACCGTGCAGCGCGAGGCCACGGAGGACAGCGCCGCGTCCAGGCCGCGGTCGGTGAGCACCGCCGGGTGGATACCGCGGGCCAGATCCCGCAGTTCCTGCAGCGCCAGCTTCACCTCGCCGTGCGCCTCGTCGACCATGCCGGCCGCGCCCTCGGGGTCCTCCAGGAGCTTCTCCTTGGCGAGGCCGAGGCCCATGGCGAGGTTGACCAGGCGGGCCTGCGCGCCGTCGTGCAGGTCGCGCTCGATGCGGCGCAGGTCCGCGGCCGCGGTGTCGACGACGACGCCCCGGTCCGACTCCAGCTCGGCGATCCGCCGCTCCAACTCGTCGGACGGGGACAGCAGGGCGCGCACCATCGCACGGTCCGCGTTGGTCAGCCCGCGGGCCAGGAACGGCAGCACCGGCCACAGCACGAACAGGCTCACCAGCGTCAGCGAGAACGTCAGCACGCCCCACGGCAGCCGGATCACCTCGTACAGCACCGCGCGCCAGCCCACCGGGTCCTTCAGCCCGTTCCACAACCAGCCGAAGAAGCCGTCCCCCTTCCTGCGGGGCATCGGGCTCGGCTCGTCGATGCGCACCCCGAGCAGCTTCCTGGCGCGCCCCCGCTCGGCCCGGCCGAGCAGTCGCGCACCGGTCAGCCCGGCCGCGATCAGCGGCAGCCCGATCACGGTGACGGTCAGTCCGGCACCCAGCGCCAGCATCGTGATCGCGTACACGAATCCGAACACGGCGAGCGGGAAGCTGGTCAGGAGGTACGCGATCTCCTTCCAGGTGTGTCTGTCGTACGCGAAACGCGGCGGCGGCAGCACCGGGCGGTCGCCGGAGGCATCGAGTTGCTCGGTCATAGCGAAAGGGTGCCTTGCGCGCGCCGCGCGGCGCCATGAGGCGGACTGCCCGGGACGAACGGGGGTTAACCCCACCCCGCCCGCGACAGAGCGAGCACTCCGGCCGGGACCGGGAGGCTTACCGTCTCTTTAACAGGCCCTAGACTCCCGTGCGTACAGATCGTCGAACACGAATCATCAACGAACACGCGAGGGGCGCTGAGACGTGACCGTCATCGCGGCGGACTACTTCCGGTCGTACTCGGTGGTCGGGCTGCTGGCCGTCGTCGGCGTGCTCTTCGTCGCCGTGGCCTTCGGCGCGGGACGCCTGCTGCGCCCGGTGGTCCCCACCCCGGAGAAACTCCTCACCTACGAGTGCGGCGTCGACCCCGTCGGCGAGGGCTGGGCGCACACCCAGGTCCGCTACTACGTGTACGCGTTCCTCTACGTGATCTTCGCGGTCGACTCGATCTTCCTCTTCCCCTGGGCCACGGTCTTCGCCGCACCGGGATACGGCGCGGCGACCCTCGTCGAGATGTTCCTCTTCCTCGGCTTCCTCGCCGTGGGCCTGCTGTACGCATACAAGAAGGGCGTCCTTACGTGGGCGTGAGTGACGTGGACGTGAGTGATGTGACCCCCTCGGAGCCCGTGTACCTGCCCGAACCGAAGAGGCTCGGCGTGCTCTCGCGCCTGGCACCCGAGCCGATGAAGGTGGTCCTCAACTGGGGCCGCCGCTACAGCCTGTGGGTCTTCAACTTCGGACTCGCCTGCTGCGCCATCGAGTTCATCGCCGCGTCCATGGCGCGCCACGACTTCATCCGGCTCGGCGTCATCCCGTTCGCCCCGGGCCCGCGCCAGGCCGACCTGATGGTCGTCTCCGGCACGGTCACGGACAAGATGGCGCCCGCCGTGAAGCGGCTGTACGAGCAGATGCCCGAACCCAAGTACGTCATCTCGTTCGGCGCCTGCTCCAACTGCGGCGGCCCGTACTGGGACTCGTACTCGGTGACCAAGGGCGTCGACCAGATCATCCCCGTGGACGTGTACGTGCCCGGGTGCCCGCCGCGTCCCGAGGCGCTGCTCCAGGGCATCCTCAAGCTCCAGGAGAAGATCGCCCGCGAGTCGCTCGGCGAGCGGTACGCCACCGGCGGCCACGCCTCCGCGGCGGCGCTGAGCAGCCCCCTGGTGCAGCCCCCGGTCCCTGGCGCGGAGGGCGGCCGATGAGCTGGCTGCCGAGTCCGGTCGAGGAGTTGTTCGGCGCGGAGGCGACGGTCGAGGAGGCGTACGACCTGCTGACGGTCGACGTCCCGCCCGCCTCGTGGATCGCCGCTCTGCAGACGGCCCGTACGACGCTGGGCTGCACGTATTTCGACTGGCTGAGCGCCGTCGACGAACCCGGGGCCGGGTTCCGCGTGTGCGCGCACGTCGCGGCCGTCGCCCCCGGCTCCGTACGACGTCTGCTGCTGCGCACGACCGTGCCGCACGCGGCGCCGGCCCTGCCGTCGGCGGTCGACGTGTACGCGGGCGCGGCCTGGCACGAGCGCGAGACGCACGAGATGTTCGGCGTGGACTTCGAGGGCCACCCCGGGCTGGACCCGCTGCTGCTCCCCGACGGCTTCGAAGGGCATCCGCTGCGCAAGGACTTCGTGCTCGCGGCGCGCGTCGCGAAGGCGTGGCCCGGCGCGAAGGAGCCGGGGGAGTCCGGGCACGGCGGGCCCAAGCGGCGGCAGATGCTGCCGCCCGGCGTGCCCGATCCGAACGAATGGGGCCCGCTGAAGGGCCAGTTGCCGCCGGCGCCGGCCCGTC
>NZ_JAAGMG010000023.1 GCF_010548525.1 Streptomyces sp. SID14478 | reverse complement strand
AGCGGGCAGGCCGGGTAGTGGCCGGGCTGGTTCGGGTCGACGGCGCCGACGTAGGCGAAGGCCGCGGCGACCCCGCCGAGGACGCCGAGCGGCACGGCGAGTCGGCGCAGGACCGCGGCCCGGGGGCGGGAGTCGTGGTCACTGCGGCAGGGCGTCTCGACGGTCACCCGGGAAATTCTGCCCCGGGCACGCGCGCGGCGCCTTCGGGGACACGCGAAGGGGCGGTGCGGCGAACCCGTCGCCGCACCGCCCCTGTCCCGTACCGAGAAGGTGTCAGGCCTCCGAGCCCGCGGGCCGCGCGGTCACCGCCGACGTGGCCGGCAGCTTCAGCTCGGCGCGCTTCGGCTTGCCGAGACCGGCCGCGCTCATGATGCCGCCGACGATCGGGGCGATGACGAGCAGAGCCATGCCGGCCCAGAAGCCGACCGGCTTCACCATCACCATGAACGCGCCGGCGACGATGAACCCGATGAAGGCGATGATGACACCGGTCCAGGCGGCCGGGGTGTGTCCGTGGCTGCTGTCCGCCATGGCTTGCTCCTCATTGCTTATGGCCTATGCGTACGCGCACGTACGACGTGCACGCCCATTGTCCCGTACGTGCGCGTACGGGACGAACCCGGGGTCAGGCGGCGCCCGTCGGGTCCTCGCCGCGGTCGAGCGCCTTCCACAGTTCCTCGGGACGCTCGGGGTCGACGGCCTTCTGCCTGCGCGCCCGGGGGGCGCCGCTGCGCTCGTAGCGGCCACCCATCGAGGGCCAGGCGGCGCCGTAGACCACGGCGAGGATGCCGGCGATCAGGATGAGGGCGCCGCCCGCGGCCGCGACGTACGGCCAGGCGGTGTGGGTGAGGGCGTCGATGGTGGTGGCGGTGTTGCCGGAGGCCTCGGCCGCCTTCTCGTCGAGCGCCGAGCTGTCGTCCGCGCCGAGCACGGCGGCGGCGACGGCGCCCGCGCCGCTGAGCGCGAGCAGGGCGGCGACCAG
>NZ_JAAGMG010000871.1 GCF_010548525.1 Streptomyces sp. SID14478 | reverse complement strand
GCCTGCCCGCCGACGCCGCCCCGGACCCGGGCGGCCCCGGCCCCACCTGGCGGGAGCGGCTGTCCGGGCTGCCCGCCGACGAGGCCGAGGCGACGCTCGCCACCTGGGTCCGCGCGCAGGTGGCGGCCGTGCTCGGACACCCCGACCCGGAGGCGGTCCCGCCGCACCAGCCCTTCACCGAGCTGGGGTTCGACTCCCTGACGGCGGTCGGGCTGCGCAACCGGCTCCAGGACGCCACCGGTCTCGCCCTGCCCACCACCCTCGTGTTCGACCACCCCTCCGTCACCGACATCGCCGCGCACCTGCGCCCCCTGCTCACGTCCGGGACGCCGCACACCCCGGCCGCCGCCGGGGACGGCGGCATGCTGCGCACCCTCTACGAGCGGTCCGTGCGGGAAGGCCGCTTCGACTCCTACCTGGACCTGCTCGGCGAACTGGCCGGCCACCGGGACCGGTTCGAGGGCTCCGAGGACCTGGCCGCCCCGGTCGACCTCGTGGAACTGGCGACGGGGCCGGGAGAACTGCGCATCATCTGCTGTGCCGGTACGGCGCCGGTGGCCGGACCGCACGAGTTCCTGCGCATCGCCGGCGCCCTCAAGGACCGGCTGCCGGTGTCCGCGCTGCCGCAGCCCGGCTACGAGCAGGGCGAGCAACTGCCCGCGTCGCTGGCGGCGGTGCTCGGGGTCCAGGCCGACGCCGTCCTCAAGTCCGCCGACGGCCCGTTCGTGCTCGTCGGACACTCCGCCGGCGCCTTGATGGCGTACGCCCTGGGGACCGAACTCGCCGACCGGGGCCGCCCGCCGCAGGGCATCGTCCTGATCGACGTGTATCCGCCCGGACAGCAGCAGGCGGTGCACGGCTGGCTCACCGAGCTGACCGAGACGATGTTCGGCCGCGAGGGGGTGCGGGTGGACGACACCCGGCTCACCGCCCTCGGCGCCTACCACCGCTTCACCCGCGACTGGCGGCCGCGGGCCCTGGCCGTACCGACGTTGCTCGTCCGCGCCACGGAGGCGCTGGGGGAGTGGCCCGAAGGCGAGTCCTGGCAGTCCACGTGGCCGTTCCCGCACGAGAGCGCGGACGTGCCGGGCCATCACTTCTCGATGGTGCAGGAGCACGCCGGGGCCGTCGCCGACCGCATCCACACATGGACAGGAAACCTGGCATGACTGGCATGACAACCACAGACCGCAGCCGGCTCGGCAGCCGGCTCCAGATGGCCCGCGGCTGGTACTGGGCCTTCGGCGTCAACGGCGACCCCTACGCGATGCTCCTGTGCGGCCAGGACGACACACCGGGCCGCTGGTACGAGCAGATCCGCTCGGCGTCCGACGGGCCCTTCCGCAGCCGCTCCGGCGCCTGGGTCGTGACCCGGTACGCCGCCGCCTCCCAGGTCCTGCGGAGCCCGGGGTTCACCCGGGCCGCGGGCGAGGCCGCCGCGGACTGGGCGCAGCCGTTCCTCGACGTGCGCGCCGCCGCCGGGCCGCCCCCCGCCGGTGTCGACGAACTGGCCCAGGAATACCGGGAGTCGGCGAAGAGTTCCGGGCAGCGCTTCGACCTGATGGGCGCCCTGGCGCGCGAGATACCGGTGCGCGGCCTCCTCGCGTACCTCGGCCTGACCGGAGCGGACGCGCACCGCGTCACCGCCCTGCTGCGGTCGAGCGCCACGGCGCTGGACGCCCGGCTGACCCCGCAACTGCTGGCCGTGACCGAGGAGACCGTGGCCGCACTGGCGTCCCTGCGTCAGCAGGCGGGCGCCGAAGGCGTGTGGGCGAGTGCTGCCCGCGAGATGGCGGCCAACGCGGTGGGCAACGCCGTGCTCGCCACGCTCCGCACCCCGGGCCTGGCCCGCCGTCTTGCCGACGACCCTGCCCTGGCCGACCGCATCGCGGCCGAGACGCTGCGCACCGCGCCCCCGGCCCATCTGGAGGTCCGCCACGCCACCACCGGGCAGACGGTCGAAGGGGCCAACATCGCCGCGGGAGACGAGGTGGTGGTGGCCGTCGCGGCGGCCAACCGCGACCCGGAGGTGTTCACCGAGCCCGACCGGTTCGACGTGGACCGCACCGCCACGCGCCCGGCCCTGACCTCGGGCCTGAACCACCCGGACGGACTGGACGAGTTCGCCGCCCGGCACGCCGCCGCCGCGCTGCGCGGCCTCGCCGAGACGCTCCCCGACACGGCACTCGCGGGCCCCGTGGTCCACCGCCGCCGTTCGCCCGTACTGCGGGGCATCAGCCGGTGCCCGGTCGAGATCTAAGGACTTCCGATGAAGATCGTCTTCTCCTCCATGACGAGCAAGACCCACTTCTACCCCCTCGTTCCGCTCGCCTGGGCCTTCCGCGCGGCCGGGCACGAGGTCCGGGTCGTCGGATCACCGGGGCTGACCGAGATCACCACGGCTGCCGGTCTCACGGCGGTGCCCGTGGGCCAGGACGTGGACCTCGCCGGGCACATGAGCGCGGTCGGCGAGGACATGATCAAGTACGTGCGGTCCCTGGACTTCGCCGACGAAAGCCTCGCCAACGCGAGTTGGGACCACCTGCTGGGCATGCAGACCGCCCTCACCCCCAACCTGTTCGCGCTGATGACCCCCGACTCGCTGATCGACGGGATGGTCGACTTCTGCCGCACCTGGCAGCCGGACCTGCTGATCTGGGAGCCGTTGACCTTCGCCGCCCCGCTCGCGGCCAAGGTGACCGGCGCGGCCCACGCGCGCCTGATGTGGGGCCCGGACGTCACCACGAAGTCCCGCCGCGCCTTCCTGGACCTGCACGGACAACAGGAGCCCGAGCACCGCGAGGACCCCTTCGCCGAGTGGGTCGCCTGGACCCTGGACCGCCACGGGGTGCGGATGGAGCCGGGCGACGCCGAGGAGATGGCCTCCGGGCAGTGGAACATCGACCCCGTGCCGGCCAGCATGCGCCTCGACCTGGGCCTGCCGACCGTGGGCATGCGCTTCGTCGACTACAACGGCCCCGCCGTCGTACCGGACTGGCTGCAGAAGCCGCCGACCAGGCGCCGGGTGTGCATCACGCTCGGCGTCGGGGCGCGCGACAGCGGGATCGAGGTCATCGGCACCGAGGAGCTCCTGGAGGCCGTCTCCGACATCGACGCCGAGTTCGTCGCCACGCTCGACGCCCACCAGCTGGAGTCGGTCGCGCGCGTCCCCGACAACGTCCGCACCGTCGACTTCGTCCCCATGCACGCCCTGCTGCCCACCTGCGACGCGGTCGCCCACCACGGCGGCCCCGGCACCTGGCACACCGCGGCCGTGCACGGCGTGCCGCAGGTGCTGATCACCCACGGCTGGGACACGGGCGAACGGGGCCGGCTGTCCGAGGAAGCGGGAATGGCCGTGTCCCTGCCGGTCGAGGAACTGACGGTCGAACGGTTCAGGGAAAGCATCGTCCGCGTTCTGGAGGACCCCGCATTCCGTGCCGGCGCCGCGAAGGTGCGCGAGGAGATCCTGTCCGAACCGGCGCCGACGGAAATCATCCCCGTGCTGGAGCGGATGACCGCGGCACGCAAGGCGTAAGGCCGGCGCCCCGTTCCGCGGTTTCACAAGTTTCACAAGGAGAATGCCGCGCCGAATTCCCCGGACTTCGGCGCGGCTTCGCAACTCACTAGTGCCCGGCTTGAGTTGGGCACGAGGCGCCTTGTGGTGCGCACAACGATCTCGCTAGCGTCGCCGCCGTCGCAATTTCTTGGCTACGGAGACGCCACATGCCGGGGAGAGGGAAATGAAACGACGAATATGGGTGCCCTCCGTATTTCTGACGGTTCTGGCGCTGCTGAACCTGGGGGCCGCCCCGGCGGCTCCCGGCCGTACGGACAGCCGCGCCGATGAACTCGTCGCGCAGATGACGCTGGACGAGAAGCTCTCGTTCGTGCACTGGGACTACTCGACCACGGACCCGACGGCCCTGGTCTACCTGCCGGGCGTACCGCGCCTGGGCATCCCGGAGGTGCGGGCCACCGACGGCCCGGCCGGCGCGACGATCCACCGGCCGTCGATCGCGATGCCCGCCCCCGTCAGCCTCGCCTCGTCCTTCGACGAAGGCCTCGCCCAACAGTACGGACAGGTGCTCGGCCGTGAGGGCCGGGCCTTCGGCGTGGACGTGATCTACGCGCCGATGGTCAACAGCATCCGGGTGCCGCAGGCAGGACGGAACTTCGAGACGTTCAGCGAGGACCCGCTCGTCACCGGACGCACCGCGGCCGCCGAGGTCAAGGGCATCCAGAGCCAGGGCCTGATGGCGACGGTCAAGCACTACGCCGCCAACACCCAGGAGAACAACCGCATGGGCGTCGACGTCAAGGTCGACGAACGCACCCTGCAGGAGACCGAGATCCCCGGCTTCGAAGCCGCCGTCAAGGCCGGCGCCGCCTCCGTGATGTGCGCCTACCCCAAGGTCAACGGCGAACCGGCCTGCGGCAACGGGCACTTGCTCAACGACATCCTGCGCGAGCAGCTGCACTTCCAGGGCTGGGTCACCTCCGACTGGCTGGCCACGCAGAGCACGGACGCCCTCAGCAAGGGGCTCGACCAGGAACTGGGCATCGACTCGACCGTCGCCATCCCGCCCGGCGGCGAGGTCCCCGGCGGCAAGTACTTCGGCGACACGCTCAAGAAGGCCGTCACCGACGGCACCGTCCCCCTGGCGGACCTCGACCGCGCCGTGACCCGGATCGTCGGACAGATGGAGCGCTTCGGCCTCCTCGACGAGAACCCGGCGCCGCGGCCCGAGCGCGACGTCGCGGGCGGCACGAAGGTGGCCGAGAAGGTCGCCGAGTCCGGCGCGGTGCTGCTGCGCAACGAGGACCGGGCGCTGCCGCTCGACGCGGCCACGACCGACGACCTCGCGGTGATCGGCCCGACGGCCAAGGAGCCCAAGGTGACCGGCCTCGGCAGCTCCTACATCGTGCCCGACGCGGCCACCCCGCCGCTGGAGACCATCACCAAGAAGCTCGGCGCCGGCGCGCACGTCTCCTACGCCGAGGGCGAGGCGCTGGAGGGCGAGCCGATCCCCGCGTCCGCCCTGGAGCCCGACTTCACCTCGGGCACGGTCCTGGACCCGGCCCAGGCAGGCGTCATCTACGACGGCAAGCTGACGGTCGACAAGGCCGGGCTCTACCGCATCGCTGCCCGCGTCACCGGCGGCAACGGCGCCATCCAGATCGACGACAACGCACCCATCAGCATCGGCGAGGTGTTCGGCAAGCTCACCAGCGTCCCGCTGCAGCTGAGCGCCGGCACGCACACCGTCAAGATCAGCGGCGGTGCGGTCGTCGGCAAGCCGATGACCCTCGACCTGCGCTGGGTGACCCCGGCCAAGGCCCAGGAGTCGATCGACCAGGCCGTCGCCGTCGCCCGCAAGGCCTCCACCGCGGTGGTCTTCGCCTACGACGACGGAGCCGAGGGCAGCGACCGCACCTCCCTGTCGCTACCGGGCCGCCAGGACGAGCTGATCAAGGCCGTCACGGCCGTCAACCCGCACACGATCGTCGTCCTGAACACCGGGTCGTCCCTCACCATGCCCTGGCTCGACAAGACCCAGGCTGTCCTCGACATGTGGTACCCGGGACAGGCCGGGGCCGAGGCCACCGCCGACCTGCTGTTCGGTGACGCCGAACCGGGCGGCCGGCTCTCCCAGACCTTCCCCGCCTCCGAGCAGGCGACCCCGGTCGCAGGCGACCCCGAGCGCTACCCCGGCGTCGACAACGTCGTACGACAGACCGAAGGCATCTACACCGGGTACCGCTGGTACGACCACGAGGGCGTCGAGCCGCTCTTCCCGTTCGGCTACGGCCTGTCCTACACGTCCTTCGCGTACGGGGAGCAGAGCGTCAGGCGCACGGCCGACGGCCTCGACGTCGACGTGACGGTGCGCAACACCGGCAAGCGGGCGGGCAGCGACGTGGTCCAGGTCTACCTCGGCCCCAGCCCGAAGCTCGCACTCGACCAGGCGGACAAGGCGCTGGCCGGGTACCAGAAGGTCGAGCTGAAGGCCGGCGAGTCCCGCCGCGTACGCATCCACGTCGCCGAACGCGCCCTGCAGTACTGGGACACGGCGGCCGACGGCTGGAAGCTCGCCGGCGGCGAGCGCCGCGTCCTGATCGGATCCTCGTCGCACGACGTCCGGCTCACCGCGAGCGTCCGGGCCGACCGGCCCGCCAAGGGGAAGCGCCCGTGAGTGGCGGCGACGCCCCGGACCCGGCGCCGTACGTACGCCTCGGCCGCCTCGCCACCCAGGTGAGCCGGCTGTGGCTCGGCACCGTCAACTTCAGCGGCCGCGTCGAGGACGACGACGCGCTGCGGCTGATGGACGAGGCGCTCGACCGCGGCATCAACTGCGTGGACACCGCCGACATCTACGGCTGGCGGGTGCACAAGGGACACACCGAGGAACTGATCGGGCGCTGGCTCGCCCAGGGCGGCGGCCGCCGGGACAACGTCGTGCTCGCCACCAAGGTCGGCGGCGAGATGAGCGAGCGGGTCAACGACGGCGGCCTGTCCGCCCGCCACATCATCACCGCCTGCGAACAGTCCCTGCGCCGCCTCGGCGTGGAGTGCATCGACCTCTACCAGATGCACCGCATCGACCGTGCCGCACCCTGGGACGAGGTGTGGCAGGCCATGGAACACCTCGTGGCGAGCGGCAAGATCTGCTACGTCGGCTCCTCCAACTTCGCGGGATGGCACATCTCCGAGGCGCAGGCGAGCGCCCACCGCCGCAACGCGTTGGGCCTCGCCTCCGAACAGTGCCTCTACAACCTGGCCGTCCGGCATGCCGAACTGGAGGTCCTGCCGGCCGCCCGCCACCACGGCCTGGCGACCCTCGCCTGGTCACCGCTGCACGGCGGTCTGCTCAGCGGCGTCCTCGACAAGCTGGACTCCGGCACCGCCGTCAAGTGCGCCCAGGGGCGGGCCCAGGCGCTGCTGCCGGCGCTGCGCCCCGCCGTCGAGAAGTACGAGGCGTACTGCCGCAGCATCGGGGAGCACCCCGCCGAGGTCGGCCTGGCCTGGGTGCTGTCCCGGCCGGGCATCACCGGCGCCGTCATCGGACCGCGCACCGTCGGGCACCTCGACTCGGCGCTGCGCGCCGGTCGCCTGCGCCTCGACGACGGCCAACTCGCCGCGCTCGACCGGATCTTCCCGCCGGTCGGCCGGGGCGGCCCGGGGCCCGAGGCCTGGGCCGACTGACGACCACCACCCGGATTCCAGCACCGTGACCACGACGCGACCACGAGACGAAGGACGGACCGAATGACTTCCGGAGCGCAGGCGAACGAGGAGACCGTCGAGGACAAGGTCGTCGACTTCTACGACAACTTCACCGAGACGTTCAGGGACATCTGGGGCGACAACCTCCACGTCGGCTACTGGCTCGACGAGGCCGACGACGCCCCCATCGAGAAGGCCACCGACCAGCTCACCGACCAGCTGATCGCCCGCCTCGCCCCGCAGCCGGGCCAGCGCATCCTCGACGTGGGCTGCGGCGTCGGCGAGCCGGCCTTCCGGCTCGCCGGGGCGGCCGACGTCGAGGTCGTCGGCGTCTCCATCAGCTCGTACCAGATCGGCCGCGCGGGCGAGCGCGCCCGCGAGCGGGGCCTGGCCGAGCGCGTCGGCTTCCGCCACGCGGACGCGGCCGAACTCCCCTTCCCCGACGCGTCGTTCGACGGTGCCTGGGCCTTCGAGTCGCTGATCCACATGCCCGACAAGGAGAAGGTCCTGCGCGAGATCAAGCGCGTGCTGCGGCCGGGCTCGACCCTCGTCCTCGCCGACATGTTCAGCCAGCCCGACACCGAGCTGACGTTCCAGGACATCATCACCAGCCCGCAGATGGACGACTACCGGGCCGTCATCGAGCGGGCCGGACTCGTCATCAAGGAGTTCACCGACGTCACGGCCAACACCCTGGCCCCGCAGGCGGTCCGCGAGAGCATCGCCGCCGCCCTGCTGGCGCGCAAGGACGACGTCATCCAGATGACCGGCCCCGAGGAGTTCGAGCGGATGGTGGACGGCGTGCGCGTCCCCCAGTCCTACGGCTACCTCCTCGCCACCGTCACCACGGACTGAAACGGGCAGACGATGATCATCACTCAGTGCCGCGTGTGCGGCAATCACGAACTGCTTCCGGTGCTCGACCTGGGAGACCAGGCGTTGACCTGCGTCTTCCCCAAGAGCCTCGACGAGAAGGTGCCTTCGGTCCCGCTGGAGCTGGTGAAGTGCTCGCCCGGCGGCTGCGGCCTCCTGCAGCTGCGGCACACCCCGGACCTCGGCCTGATGTACGGCGAGGGCTACGGCTACCGCCCCGGCATCCGCCCCTTCATGGTCAACCACCTGCGTGGCAAGGCCGTCGCCGCCGCCGAACTCGTCGGCCTGCAGGCGGGCGACATCGTCGTCGACATCGGCAGCAACGACGGCACGCTGCTGCACCAGTACCCCGTCGAGGGACTGCGACTGGTCGGCATCGACCCCTCGGGCGAGAAGTTCCGCGAGCACTACCCGCCCGCGGAACTGATCGCCGAGTTCTTCACCCAGGAGGCCTTCACCGAGCGGTACGGCAAGCAGCGCGCCAAGGTCGTCACGACGACCGGCATGTTCTACGACCTCCCCGACCCCCTGCGCTTCATGCAGGACATCCACGCGATCCTCGACGACGACGGCATCTGGGCGACCGAGCAGAGCTACATGCCGTCCATGCTCGACGCCAACGCGTACGACGTCGTGTGCCACGAGCACCTGGAGTACTACGGGTTCCAGCAGATCGAGTGGATGGCCGAGAAGGTCGGCTTCACCGTCCTGAAGGCCGAGGTCACCGACGTCTACGGCGGCAGCCTCTACGTCACCCTCGCCAAGAACCCCGGCCGTCACCCGCGCGACGAGGCCTCCCTGGTCGCCCTGCGCGCACGCGAGGCCGCCGCGGGCCTGGACACCATGGCCCCTTACGAGGCGTTCGCCCGCCGCGTGCACCAACAGCGCGCCGAGCTGCGGGGGTTCCTCGACGAGTCCCGCGCGGCCGGCCTGGTCACCTTCGGGTACGGCGCGTCGACCAAGGGCAACGTGACCCTGCAGTACTGCGGCATCGGCCCCGACGACCTGCCCTGCATCGGCGAGGTCAGCGAGGAGAAGGCCGGCTGCTTCACGCCCGGCAGCGGCATCCCGATCGTCTCCGAGGAGGAGGCCCGGTCCCGGCGCCCCGACCAGCTGCTCGTGCTGCCCTGGATCCACCGGGCCGGCTTCGTCGAGCGCGAGCAGGCCTACCTGAAGAGCGGCGGCAAGCTCGTCTTCCCCATGCCGACGCTCACCACGGTGACCGCCTGACCGGGCACCGGCCCCGACATACCTTTGAGGAAAGGGACTTCCCCCGTGTCGATCGACACCCAGGCCACCGTGAGTGCCGTCCCCAGCCTGGACAGCGACCTCTTCCACATCGACCAGTACGAGACCTACGCCGCGCTGCGCGAGCAGGGCCCGGTGAGCAAGGTCAGTTTCATCGGCCGGGAAGCGTATCTGATCACCCGTCACGCCGAGGCCAAGGCCGCCCTCGGCGACCTGCGGCTGAGCAACGACCAGAAGAAGCAGCCGCCCGAGGTGGAACTGCCGACCTACCACGGCATCCCCGAGGACGTGCGGCCCTACTTCGCCAACAACATGGGCAGCAACGACCCGCCGATCCACACCCGCCTGCGCAAGCTGGTCTCCCGGGAGTTCACCGCGCGCCGCGTGGAGTCGATGCGCCCGCGGATCGAGGAGCTCGCCGAGAAGCTGCTCGACGGCTTCACCGGCGACGTGACCGACCTCGTCGAGAACTTCGCCTACCCGCTGCCGATCACCGTGATCAGCGAGCTGCTCGGCGTCGAGGAGCGCTACCAGGGCGACTTCCGCCGCTGGAGCAACGAGTTCCTCGTCATCGACGCCGGCAGCGCCGAGCAGCGCGAGCACGCCGCCCGCGCCCTGGTCGGCTTCATCGTCGACCTGGTCGCCCGCCGGCGCGCCGACCCCGGCGACGACCTCCTGTCGGCGCTGATCACCGTCCACGAGGAGGACCAGGACCGGCTCAGCAACGACGAGCTCGCCTCCGTCGTCCTGATCCTGCTCATCGCGGGCTTCGAGACGTCGGTCAGCCTCATCGCCATGACCACCTACCTGCTCCTCACCCACCCCGAGGAGCTCGCCAAGGTGCGCGAGGACCCGGCGGTCCTGGCGGGCGCCGTGGACGAGTCGCTGCGCTTCCTCGGCCCCGCCGAGATCACCACGCGCGGCTCGCTGGAGGACGTCGAGATCGGCGGCGTCCACATCCCGGCGCACAGCACCGTGCTCATCGCGGGCGCCGCGGCCAACCGCGACCCCCGCAAGTTCCCCGACCCCGAGCGGTTCGACGTCACGCGCGACACCACCGGGCACCTGTCCTTCGGCCACGGCATCCACTTCTGCGTGGGCGGCCCGCTGGCCCGCCTGGAGGGCGAGATCGCGCTGCGCGCCCTGCTGCGCCGCTTCCCCGACCTCGCCCTGGCCATCGAGCCGGAACAGGTGAGCTGGCGCCGGTCCTTCCTGCGCGGCATCGACAGCCTCCCGGTGAGGCTGAGCCGGTGACCTCGCGTGCCCTCCTGGCGGATACCTGGCTGCGGCGGTTCGGACCGCCGGCCGAGGCCGCGCTGCGGCTCGTCTGCTTCCCGCACGCCGGGGGTGGCGCGAGCAGCTTCCACGCACTCGCCCGCGCCCTGGGCCCGCAGGTGGAGGTGGTGGCGGTGCAGTACCCGGGACGGCAGGACCGGCGGCACGAACCGCCGCTGCCACGGGTGAACGAGCTGGCCGACCGGATCGCCGAGGCGCTGCTCGCCTTTCCCGGGACGGCGGCGCCGTACGCCCTGTTCGGCCACAGCTTCGGGGCGCTCGTCGGCTACGAGACGGCCCGGCGCCTGGACCGGGCCGGTGCCACCCCGCACCGGCTGTTCGTGTCCGCCCGCTGCGCGCCCACGACCGGCGCGGGTCCGACCGACCGACTGGCCGACGACGCCGCCCTGTTGGCCGAGGTGCGCGGGCTCGGCGGCGGCGACGCGCTCGACGACCCCGAGATACAGGCCATGGCGCTGCCCGCGCTGCGCGCCGACTACCGGGCCCTGCGCTCCTACACCTGGCAGGACGGGCCCGCGCTGCGCTGCCCGATCACGGCCATGACCGGCACCGAGGACCCGCTGTGCGCCCCCGGGCAGGTGACCGACTGGCTGCGCCTGTCGGTCGTCCCCGGACGCTCGCGGGTCTTCCCCGGAGGCCACTTCTACGTGCAGGACCGTGTCACCGAGGTGGCCCGGGCCGTCCGCACGGATCTTGGAGTGCGTACGCCGGGCGCCGCCCCGGCCCACGCGACCGCCACCTGAGAAAGGGAAAGCCCCGTGCGCTTGCTCGTCACCGGCGCCGCCGGATTCATCGGGTCCACCTATGTGCGCCACGTGCTCGCCGGGGCGTACGGCGACCCCGGTGACGTGCGGATCACGGCCCTGGACAAACTCACCTACGCGGGCAACACCGCCAACCTCGCCGAGGTCCGGGACGACCCGCGCCTGACCTTCGTGCGCGGCGACATCTGCGACACGGCGCTCCTCGCCGACCTCCTGCCGGGACACGACGCGGTGGTCAACTTCGCGGCGGAGAGCCACGTGGACCGGTCGATCGCCGGCGCGGCCGACTTCGTACGCACCAACGTCCTGGGCACCCAGGCCCTGTTGTCGGCGGCGCGCACGGCCCGGGTGCCGCGGTTCGTGCACATCTCCACCGACGAGGTGTACGGCTCGATCGAGACGGGCTCCTGGACCGAGGACTGCGCCCTGCTGGCGAACTCGCCCTACGCCGCGTCGAAGGCCGGCGCCGACATCCTGGCGCGCTCCTTCGCGCGCACGTACGGCATGGACGTCAGCGTGACCCGCTGCAGCAACAACTACGGCCCGTACCAGTACCCCGAGAAGCTCATCCCGCTGTTCGTGACGAACCTGCTGGAGGGCAGGGAAGTCCCGCTGTACGGCGACGGCCTGTGCGTACGCGACTGGCTGCACGTCGACGACCACTGCCGGGGTATCCAGCTGGTCCTGGAGCAGGGCAGGCCCGGCGAGGCCTACAACATCGGCGGCGGCGAGGAGCTGACCAACGTCGCCCTCACCCACCAGCTGCTCGCGGCCTGCGGGGCCGGACCCGAACGGATCGTCCACGTGCCCGACCGGCCCGGTCACGACCGCCGCTACTCCGTCGACGACCGCAAGCTCCGCGCGCTCGGGTACGCCCCGCGCGTCCCCTTCCGTGACGGCCTGGCCCGGACGGTCGAGTGGTACCGCGACCACCCGCAGTGGTGGAAGCCGCTGCGCCAGGAACTGGCGGCGGTCTGACACGGCACGGTCCGACACGCACGAACGGAACGGCCCGGGCGCTGTGCCCGGGCCGTTCGGCGTGCTCATGAGGGACGGTGCGTCAGCGGCCGTCGAGGGTGAAGCGGTAGAGCTTGTTGTTGTGGCCGCTCAGGCCCTCGCCGACGTTGGAGATGTAGTAGCCGGAGCCCCAGTAGACGCTGCCGTCGACCACGGCCGCGCCGCCGAAGACGGAACCGCCGCTCTCGAAGTCCCACAGGATCTTGCCGGTCTTCTCGTCCAGCGCGTACATGTTGGTGCCGCTGGGCGCCGAGGAGCCCGCGTACATGACGCCGTTGGCGTGGGTGATGAACGAGTCGTCCAGCCACTGCCCTTCCTTGCCCTGCGGATCGGCGGTCTGCCACTCGATCTCGCCGGTGGCGGCGTTGACCGCCGCGAAGAAGCCGCTGTTGATCGTGGACTTGGTGCCGTCGGCGGCCGTGATCGTCCACGGCAGGTGATCACCGTTGCCGATGCCGACGTAGATGCGCTTGCCGTCGGTGGCACTGCCCCACTGGATGCCGCCCAGCGCGCCGCCGGGACCCACCTGCGTCTGCCACACCACCTTGCCGGTGGCCGGTTCGAGCGCGTAGTAGACGCCGCTCTTCTGGCCGATGCCGAGCAGCTGCCTGGACTTGCCGTCGATCTTCGTGGTGTACAGGTTCGGAGCGGAGCCGAAGTCGAAGTCCGGGGCCTGGTTCTGCATGTACATCATCCAGGTGTCGGCCGTCAGCGTGTGATGGGCCCACTTGATCTTGCCGGTCTTCAGGTCCATGGCGAGCACGCTGTCGAAGTGGTCGTCCTCGGACGGCTGGGTGCAGTCGGTCTGCTTCGGGTTGAGGCAGACACCGGGCGGCGACGTGTAGTTGTTGCCCGTCCCCACGTACACCAGGCCCGTCCTGTGGTCCACCACGGGCTGGCTGCCCCACACGGAGGCGCCGGTGTAGCCCTTGGGGATCGTGTACGTCTTCCACAGGATCTTGCCGCTGCGGGCGTCGAGCGCCATGAGCGAGCCGCGGAAGGTCGGCTCGTCGTGCAGGGTCGACGCCTTGGAGGACGTCCCCACGTAGATGACCCCGTTGTCCACGGTGGGGGAGGACGTGATGACCGTCGTCGGGTCCTCGTCGACCTTGGTCATCCACTTCTTCTTGCCGGTCTTCGCGTCGACGGAGATCAGGTACGCGCTCTTGAGCGCCGTCGTCGTCAGCGTGCCGGTGCCGAGGTAGAGGCTGCCCTTCCAGTACGCGGGGCTGGTGCGGGACATGTGCCCTTCGACGCCGTCGTACGCGGCGATGCTGTGCGACCAGACCTCCTTGCCGCTGTCGGCGTCGATGGCCCACAACTTGCCGCCCCAGTCCGGCACGTACACGGTGCCGTCCACGACGGTCGGGGTGGCGGAGACGTCACCGGCGGTGGTGAAGGTCCACTTCGGCGCCAGCCTGCCCACGTTCTTCGGGCCGATGGTGTGCTCGGTGGCCGCGTGGCGGGTGTTGTGGTTGTTCTGGCCCGCGCTGACCCACTCGGGCTTCACGGGGACGCTGCGGGCCTCGGTGCGCGCGCCGTGGCCCGCGGCGGGGGCGCCGGTCTCGGCGGAGGCGACCGTGGCCAGCATGAGGGCGGCGCAGCCGGCCGTGGCGACGAACAGTCGCCGCCACAGCTTCCGGCTCTGCGGGGACCGTCGTCCCGTACGGGGTTTCATGGAGTGGTTCCCTCGTTCCTGTGGGGGCGGCCGGCCGGATCGCCGGCCGCGTCGGGTGTGGTCCGGGCGGGGCGCGCGGCTACGGCGCGGGCACCGCGGGAGCGTCGGTCCAGTCGGCGACCTGTACGTCGACGACGCCGGGAGCGTCCTCGGCGCCGACGGCGCTGCCGGAGAGCTCCTGGAGGAATTGGCGCGCGGGCGCGTTGCGCGCGGTGGGCCGGTAGGACAGCCGCAGGGTGCGGCAGCCGGCCGCGGCGGCCTCGGCGCCGAGCATCCGCAGCATCCGGGTCTCCACCCGGCGGTTGAGGACCCGGCAACTGAGCAGGAAGACCGGGACGTGCAGCACGTCGCCCTCGGCCCGGGCGAGGACGAGGCCCACGGTGCCGTAGTCACCGAAGGCGTCGCTGACCCGCACCGTCCAGCCGCGGCCGCCCCCGTCGAGCAGCCCGCGCAGCCGAGGCACCGTGAAGGCGGTGCCGGCCAGGGTGAACTGCGTGGTGCGGGAGGTCAGTTGGGCCGCGCGCTCCAGGGCGGAGTCCGTCAGCTCCTGCATCGACACCTCGATGGCGCAGCGGGCCAGGAACTCCTCGTAGTCCGTGAGCGACTGCTCCAGGGCCCGGCGCTGCGGCGCGGCCTCGTACCAGTCGGCCCGCAGCCGGTCCTCGTCGGTCACCGTCAGCTGGTCGAAGGCCGGCTCGTGGGCCAGTTGCCGCGGCGCCGCGTCCGCGTCCCGGGTCAGCTCCACCACGGCGACCTCGGGCAGCGCCGCGCGCACCGAGGCGCACTCCACGGCATCGTCGTCCACGAAGACGAACGAGTTGAGCGCGAGCCCCAGTTCCTGCGCGAGCTCGGCCAGGTAGCGGGCCTTGGGCTGCCAGCCGATGCGGTGGGCGGTGACGTCCTTCATCGTGAGGACCATGTCGGGGTTCTGGGCGAACACGGCCTGCACGTCCGCCTCCTCGTTGCGGCTGCACAGGCACAGCAGCTTGCCCTGGGCGCGCTGGTCGAGCAGGAATTCCTGGACGGCGCGGCGGCCCGGGCCGATCTCCACCCCGAGCGGGCCGTCCTCGCCGCAGATCCCGGCCCACAGGGTGTTGTCGCAGTCGAGCACCACGACCTTGCGGGGCTTGTTCCAGGTGGTGGTGGCCAGCCGCACCAGCCAGTCGGCAAGCGCCTCGAAGTACTCGTCGGTGTACGGGAGATGAGCGATGCGGTCGGCGTACTCGTCGTGCGTCCGCGGCACGTCGTAGCGCTCTGCGAGGCCGGGGCTGCCGTCGAGGTCCACCAGGTGCATGCCGGGCAGCGGGGCGACGGTCTGCGTGACCCGTCGCGTGGCGGCCTCGATCCAGCGCGCCCGGGCGGGGTCGGCGAGGGCGGCGGGCGACGGCGGGGTCAGCGCCACCAGCCAGGTGGCCGCGGAGCGGCCCGGGGCGGCGGACAGCACCGACAGCAGCTCGTCGAGGAGCCGGTCGCCGGCCGACGGGTCCGCGGCGCCGCGGAACAGGTCCTCGGCGCGCACCAGCACCACGTTCACCCCGGCGTGGGCCAGCAGCACGCTGCCGGGGTCCAGCATCGGCTCGACCACCTGCCCGTAGGGCGCGGCCACCACCTCGCGTCCCCTCTCCCGCAGCCGTCGCGCCATGGCGTTTCTGAGGCCGTCCGAGGTGAAGGTCGCGGCGAGGGCGATGCCCGGCTTCGTCGTATCGCTCATGCGGTCCGGCCGTCCCGGTGCGCGCGGACGGCCGCGGCGAGTTCGGCGGCGGTCGTGTCGTTGCCGAGCGCGTGCACGGGCAGTTCCACGTCCAGTTCGCGCCAGAGCCGCGACAGCACGCGCACGGCGCGCATGGAGTCCCCGCCCAGCGCGGCGAACGGGACGTCCGGGTCGACCTCGTCCAGTCCCAGGATCCCGCGGAACACTTCGAGGACCGTGTCTTCCACGGATATGGCCTTCAGTTCGTTCGCTTCCATCTGGAGAACACCCTCGTTTCGGCCGTCACCGGCCAACGCATGTGGCGGAAAAGGTGGAACAGGCCGGCGGCCGGAACCGTTCGGGGAAAACGATGGATTCGACAGCATGCCTGTTCAGGTTCTTCCGGCCAGCATCCTCGGCGCCGGTCAGGTGGCACTCAAGGGCCACTCAAGTCCGCGCACTGGAAGGGAAGTTGGTGCGTTACGATACCGCCCGCGGTTGTTGCGCCCCCCACCGATCTACCGGGAGAAACACCCATGCGCAAAAGCGGGTTGGCCAGTCTCATCCCTCTTTATTTCATCATCCTGATCGACAACTTGAGCGTCAGCCTCATCATTCCGGTGCTGATCCCCATCTCTTATGACGCCGATATCGGCATCATGAGCACCGGTAGCAGCAGCACCCGGGACCTGTTCTACGGAATCGCCATCGGCAGCTATTCGCTGGCGATGTTCTTCGGCGCCCCGCTGCTCGGCTCGCTCTCCGACCACTTCCGCCGCAAGAAGACGCTGATGCTGTGTCTGCTGGGACTCGCCCTCAGCTACGCGCTGACCATCTGGGGGCTGGCGAGCCAGGACGTCGTCCTGTTCGTCGCCGCGCGCGTGGTCGGCGGCCTGTTCTCCGGCAGTCTGCCCGTCGCCCAGGCGGCGATCCTGGACGTCACGCCGAAGGAACGCCGCGTGAACTCCATCGGCCTGATCATGTTCTGCGTCTCGACGGGATACGTGGTGGGCCCGCTCATCGGCGGCTACCTCAGCGACTCCACCCTGGTCTCCTGGTTCAGCCTGAAGACCCCGTTCGTCTTCGTGGCCGCCATCACGCTGCTCAACCTGCTGGTGCTGCTGGTCTCCTTCCGCGAGGCCCCGGCGCCGCGGCCCGCCGGACGCATGACCTTCCCGAACCCGGTCAAGCACCTCCTGGAGTCCTTCACGTTCCCCGGGGTGCGGCTGCTCTGCTCGGCGCTGCTCCTGATGTCCCTGGGCTGGACGGCGTTCTTCCAGTTCATCGGCCTGTACCTGACGGCGAACGAGGGCTTCGACCAGCGCGGCGTCACCAACCTCATCTCGGTGGTCGGCGTGGGCCTCGCGGCCTCGTTCCTCTCCCTGGTGCCGCTCTCGATGAAGTACCTCAAGCCGCGCACCGCGGTGGCCGGGGCGCTGGCGGGGATGACCGTGTGCATCGCCGGTACCGCGCTGACCGGCGAGCGGATCGCGCTCTACGCCCTGTGCCTGGTCGGCGCGGCCACCTACGGCATCTCCTACAGCGGCCTGGTCGGCATGATGTCGGCCGCCGTGGACGACAGCCACCAGGGCTCCGTCATGGGCACGGCCGGTGCCATCGCCGCCCTCTCCGCGGGCCTGTCCGGCGTCGTCTTCGGCATCATCGACGGCACCAGCGCGGTGCCGATCTTCTCCGCGGCGGTCTTCGTCCTGCTCGGCTTCCTGCTGTTCGCCGCCGCGCGGCCGGGCACCGCCGACGCGAGTGAGGAGCCGCGGGAGAGCGTGGACAGGACGTCCGCGGCCTGAGGGCCGGCGCCCGAGGGCGCCGCGAACCGCCCTGGGCGGGAGCGTCCGGCCGCGAGCAACTCCGGGGCCCGGTGGCCGACTTCGGCACCGGGCCCCTTCTCATGCCGGCGCGGCGGCCGGGACGACGGACTCCGTCTCGCCGATCAGGTGCGGGACGCCGTCGGCGGGCGCGGGGTCCAGCAAGTGGCGCACCAGCCGCGCCGCCACCGGTTCCACCGGTCCGGCCGACTCCCGGGCGCCGGGGGAGTTCGTCTGCTCGGTCCACAGCATCCCCGGCCGCGCGAGGTGGAACGTCACCTCCGGGCGGTGCCGGGCGGCCCAGTGGACCAGTCCCTCCACGGCCGACTTCGCGGCGACGTAGTGCGGCCAGTCGCGCGGCGGCGCGTGCAGGGCGGCCGAGGACATCACCAGGCACTGGCCCCGGCCCGGTGCGAGGAGCGGCAGGAGGCCGCTCATCGGCGCACTGACCAGCCGCAGCGAACCGGTCAGGAACGTGTCCATCCGCTCCAGGTCGGTGGCGGCCAGCCCCAGCGTGCGCAGCGGCGGGGCCGCACTGCACACCAGGAAGCCGAGCCGGCCGTGCGCGCGCTCGACACGGGCCGCCAGTTCGGCGCTCCAGCGCGGGTCCGCCGCGTCGCCGGGAGCGGAGTGCAGCCGCCCGGGCAACCCCTCGGCCCCGTCCGTCAGGGCCTGTGGCAGCGTGTCGCGATGTCCTACGAAGACGTCGGCGCCCTGCGACGCCAGGGCCAGCGACAGGGCCGCGCCGAGCCCGCGGCTGCCGCC
>NZ_JAAGMG010001478.1 GCF_010548525.1 Streptomyces sp. SID14478 | reverse complement strand
TCGAGCAGGACGTAGCCGACCGCCGTGCCGCGCGTCGCGTTCGCCCAGCGCACCCAGCCGCGCCCCTCGTCCACCGTCACCTCGTCGCCGGTCGCGGCGATCCGCGCGTCCAGCGTCGTCGTGACGGCCCGGTCCGCGCCGGGCGCGTCGCCGACCCCGGCCGCGAGGACGACGATCTCGTCGTCGAGCAGGAACCAGGACTTCGTCGCCCGCGCGCTGCGGTACACGACGAAGTCGTCGGGCAGGACGCCCGCCCGCTTGTCCCGCCACGGCACGTCGTCGGACAGCACCCACCCCGCCGCGCCGTACGCGTCGAGGGTCGCGCCGCCCGAGTACGCCTGGGTGGCGGTCGGGAAGTAGACGTACGTGTTCTGCGACTCGCTGGACGCCGTGAAGTTCAGGGGGTGCGAGGGGTTGTCGTAGAACAAGTCGCCGTCGTACAGCTCCGGTACCGTGCCCCGGTGTTCGACCGGCGCCGTCACGCCCGCGAGGCCGTACGGGGAGACCGTGGTGAAGTAGTCGACGCCGAACGACTCGCGCTGGTCCTGGCCCGCCAGATACAGGTAGTGCGCGCCGTCGCCCTGGAACCACGGCATCAGGTTCTCGCCGCTCATGTACTCGTACTTGCTGATGCGGGCCGAACTGCGGGCGAGGGTGAAGGCGTAGCCGGGGCGCCTGTGCACCGTGCGGTCCATGGAGTTGAACGCGACCGAGCGGGCCGGCGGGTTGAGGTCGGCGGCGGGCACCGAGGCGTCGGCGAGGATGTCGGCGTAGCGCACGACGCTGAGCGGCGAGACGAAGGACGTCGGGTCGAGGGCGGCCCGGGACGTGGCGCGCACCTGTTTCACGTACGCCTTGAGGGCCGTCGCGTCGTCGCCGGTCTCCAGGGAGGCGAGGTCCACGACCGCCTCGACGACCGTCGTGACGTCGTCGTACCCGGTGCCGGTGCGGGAGACGGACCGGCCCTTGACGGCCTCCATCATCCAGCCCTCGAAGATCAGCGGCGCGAAGCCGTCGCGGACCCAGCCGTGGACCGTGGGGATCAGCTCCCCGGCGTTCACGAAGCCCGTGCCGTCGAGGATCTTGAGGGTCTGGACGACGCGGCTGAGCAGGCCCTTGCCGTACGCGCCCGTGTACGCGACCGAGGCGTGCTGGAGGAAGGACCCGTCCGCGTAATAGCCGTCCGTCACCCCGTGGGCGAGGGCGTACGGGTCGATCGTCGCGAAGACGGTGAGCTGGTCGGTGAGCGCCTTGCGGATGCGCGCCTCGTCGGCCAGCAGCGCACCCTGCAGGATGCGGTTCGTGGTGATGTCGGCGAGGTTCGCGCCGGTGTGGAAGCGGGAGTCGAGGTCGACATCGCCGTCCTTGCCGTTGCGCAGGTACGCGTCCATGGAGGCGACGTACGTCGTGATCAGGGCGGCCGGGGCGCGCTCGCCGAGCAGCAGCAGCGTCTTGCTGACGTGCTGCGAGATGCCGATCTCCCAGAAGAACCAGTTGCCGTAGTAGCCCGTGGACTGGTCGCCGTAGTAGTGCGCGTGCAGCCAGGCCAGACCCTCGGCCACCCGGTCCTGGACCGCCGAACTCCCGTACAGGTCAAAGGATATGCCGTACGTGCGCGTCGCCAGGGCGATCTCGTACAGCCGCTGGTAGCTGGTGTTGAGGTTCGCGTCGCTGGAGCCGAGGAGGACGCCCGCGAAGAGTTCGCCGTCGCCGGTGGCCGCGTCCAGCGCGGCGAGGTTCGTGCGGGCCGTCTTCTCGATCGCGGCGCGCTTGGCGGCCGTCTCCGTACGGGAGTTGGACTCCTCGGTGCCCGCGAGGACGGCGACCGTGTTGGCGACGATCCGGGCCGCCCCGTCCGCGGTCGCGGCGGCGCTCGCCCACCCGGTGGGCACGGCGGCCAGCACGCCGCTCGCGGCCAGCGCGCTCAGCAGTCGTC
>NZ_JAAGMG010001445.1 GCF_010548525.1 Streptomyces sp. SID14478 | reverse complement strand
GACCGAGGCGGCGGCGCGGGCCGGCGGCACCGGCACCTGGATCGAGCGGGCCGATGCCCACGACCTGGTGGACGCCCCCACGCGCATCCTGGGCCTGGCCACCCGCACGGCCCTGGACGCGGCCGAACTGCCGCTGGCACTGCGCCAGTTGCTGGGCCGGTGCACCATCAGGTCGCTGCCCGCCTCCGCCCTGCCCGCCCGGGACGAGGCGCCGGTCGAGGGCGGCTTCGACGGAGCCGAGATGCGGCTGCGGACCCCGGAGGGCGGGGTCATCACGGTGGAGCGGCCGTATCTGCCGTTCACGCCCACCGAGTTCGCGCGGGCCCGCGCCCTCGTCGAGCTCGACGCGCGCCTGGGCCCTCGGGTGCCCCGCAGCCAGGACGTGCTCACCCTGCCGGAGGGCAACGAGATCACGGTGCGCCGCGCCGACGTCGCGGACGTGGCGGCGTCGAAGGCGATGCACGAGCGCTGCTCGCAGCGGACGCTGAGCATGCGCTACCACGGCCCCGTCGGCGACGCGGACCGCTATCTCAACCACCTGCTCAGTCCCCGGTTCGGCCGCACCCTCGCCGCGCGGACCACCTCCGGCCGGATCGTCGCACTCGGCCACCTGCTGTGGGACGGCGACGAGACCGAGATCGCGCTGCTCGTGGAGGACGACTGGCAGCGCCGGGGCGTCGGCGCCGAACTGCTCGGCCGGCTGGTCGCGATGGCGGGCGAAGCGGGCTGCGAGAGTGTGTACGCGGTCACCCAGGCGTCCAACACCGGCATGGTCGCCGCGATGCGCGGCCTCGATCTGCCGCTCGACTACCAGATCGAGGAGGGCACGCTGGTGATCACGGCGCGACTCGGGGCGACGCCTGCGGTGCCCCTTCCGCCCTTCGAGCAGGCCGAGCGGCACTGACGAGGGGGCGCTGCGCCGCACCCAGCGCCCGGTCGAGGTCGGCCCACAGGTCCGCCACGTCCTCCAGGCCGACGGACAGCCGCAGCAGCCGGTCGCTGACGCCTGCCGCACGGCGGTCGTCTGCGGCCACCACGCGATGGCTGATCGAGGCCGGGTGCTGGAGGAGCGAGTCGACGCTGCCGAGACTGACCGCCGGGGTGATCAGCTCGACCCCGGCAATCACGGCATGGGGGTCCCCGGCGACCTCGAAGGCCACCATGGCGCCGCCGATGCGCGGGTAGTGGACGCGGGTCACCCGCGGGTCGGCCGCCAGGCGCCGGGC
>NZ_JAAGMG010001402.1 GCF_010548525.1 Streptomyces sp. SID14478 | reverse complement strand
GGTTTCGGGGCGCGCCTGGCGCCGAGCGCGTCACCCAGGCCGCGCACCTGGTCCCGCAGCAGTGCCACGTCCGCGGCGACGTCCGCGGCCAGCGGGTCGTCCTCGGGCAGCGGCTCGCCGCTGACGGCCCGCATCAGGAGCTGGTCCTCGCGGTCCACGTCACACCACCTCCTGTTCGTGCAGCCGGGCCCGCAGCAGGCGGACGGCCGTGTGCAGCCGGCTCTTGACGGTGCCCTCGGGCACGCCGAGCTCCGCCGCGATGTCCCGGACGGGGAGATCCGCGTAGAAGCGGAGCACCACCACCTGCCGCTGCTGGTCGGGCAGTTCGTCGAGGCCCTGGGCCACGGCGAGGGAGAGCACCCGGGACTCGGCGGCGTCCCGCGCGTCCTCCTGGCGCAGCGCGGCGAGCCGTTCGCCGAGCCGCTCCTGGCGGCGCTTGGCGCGGTGCCAGTCCATGGCGAGGTTCGAGGCGACGACCGCGGCCCAGGCCGAGACGTCGCGCGGCGCCTCCTGTCCCCTGGCGGCCCGCTCCAGCAGGCGCAGGCGCACCTGCTGCACGCCGTCCGGCAGATCGGCGTACGGCACCCCGCCCAGCGACAGGACCGCCCGCACCCGGTCCTCGACCGCCGCGTCCAGGGGGTCGTCCGGTCTCCCCCGTGGCTTTCCGCGCAGCAAAGCCCCTCCCCTCCCCGCGTGTGTCCTAGGACGCCGGCGGGCGGTGAAACGTTCGGGGCGCCCCGCAACCGGTCGCCCACCACGCACGGTCCGCCCCCCGTCCGTCGATCTTCACCATTTCCAACCATCGACTTCACTGCTTCTCCACTGCACCATGAACCCCATGGCACACATCACCAAAGGCGCCAACACCGCCGTCCCCACCGCCCAGTTGAGAGTCGCGGTCTGCCGCCAGGACCTGCCCGGGGCCCCGGTCGTCGACGCCTCGGCGCTGCTGCTCGACGCGGCCGGCAAGGTCCGGGGCGATGCCGACCTCGTGTTCTACAACCAGCCCGCCCACCCCTCGGGGGCGGTCCGGCACACGGGCACCGCGCAGGGCGGCGGGCTGCTCGCCGAGTGGCTGGAGCTTGACCTGCCGCGCCTCGAACCCGCCGTGGAGCGCGTGGTGATAGCGGGCTCCTGCGACGGCGGGGTGTTCGGGCAGGTGCCCGGCCTCTCCGTCCAGGCGCTGGCGCCCGACGGGGCGGTGGTGGCGCACTACGCGGTGAACGACGCGTCGAGCGAGACGGCGTTCGTGCTCGGGGAGTTCTACCGGCGGGCCGGCGCCTGGAAGTTCCGGGCGGTGGGGCAGGGATACGCGTCCGGCCTCGCGGGGCTCGCCACGGACTTCGGCATCGCGGTGGACGAGCCGGCCCCGCAGCCCCAGGCCGCCGCCCCGGCCCCTCACATCCAGCACACCGCCCCGGCCCCTCACGCCGCGCCGGTCCACGACGCCGTGCCCCTCCAGCACACCGCGCCGGTCCACGACACCGTACCGCCCCAGGACGCCGTCCCGTACACCTTCGGCCCCGAGTTCCCGCCGTACACCCAGCGGGGCCGCGGCAACGGCGTCGTCACCGTGGACGCCCCCCTGCCGCCCGGACCCGTGCTCGTCGAGGCGTGGCACCACGGCGGCGGCTACTTCGGGGCGCACACCCTGGACCGCCGCAACAAGGAGGACGAGCTCCTCTTCAACAGCACGCTGCGCGACTTCCGCGGCCGCTGCCTCGTACGGCCCCCGCAGGACCGCCCGCTGCGGCTGCGCGTCGAGGCCGACGGGGACTGGACCGTCCTCGTGCAGCCGCTGTCGGTCGCCCGGCACCTGGGCGCGGGCCCGCTCCAGGGGTACGGCCCCGAGGTGGTCGCCCGCACCGGCCCCGCGGCCGACCTCGACGTCGACTACGCCGGGGACGAGGACGGCGGCGGCTACTTCGGCCTCAAGAGCCTGGAGGCCAAGGCCCTGTCCGACCCGGACGCCTACGACCTGCTCGTCAACGACACCGACCGGCTCCGCCAGACCGTCCCGCTGCCCGACGGCCCGCTGCTCCTGGTCCTGGAGGCCGACGGCCCCTGGCAGCTGACCGCCCGCCCGCTGCCGCTCCTCGACGGCCCCGCCGCCCAGGACGCGGGCGCCTGGACCGGCCGCGGGGACAAGGTGGTCACCCTCACGAACCCGGCCCCCGGGCACCCCGCGCTGCTGGAGTACTCCTTCGGCGACGACCGCGGCTTCGCCGCGCCCCGGGTCACCCTGCTCGACGAGTACGACGACGAGGAACCGTTCCTGGAGAGCACCCGGCACGGCTCCCGGGGCCGCACCGTCGTCTTCCGCGCCGGCGAACCGCAGGTGCGGCTGCGCGTGGAACACCCCGGCGACTGGCGGCTGGGCCTGCTCCCGATCACCCAGGTGCCGCCGCTCACCGGCGCCGCCGAGGGCCGCGGCAGCGCCGTGCTGCGCC
>NZ_JAAGMG010001364.1 GCF_010548525.1 Streptomyces sp. SID14478 | reverse complement strand
CCGCGGCGCGCCGCGACACGCCGAGCTCGGCGACTCCGTGGTCACCGGCGAAGAGGATCACGCGCGGCTGCGCGACGGGCCGTACGGGCACGGATCCCTGGGCGGCGGAGAGCCACTCGCCCAGTTCGTCGAGGCGGCCGAGCGCGCCGGGCGGCACGGCGAACCGGGCCCTGTGCTCCTCGGCGTCGCGGCGGGTCCCGCCGTCGGGGCGCTCGATCAGATCGGTGAAGTCGTCGAGATTCAGCGAGCTCATTCGCCGAACAGTACCGGCCTCGTTCGCGCGTGCCGGGGCTGCCTTCCGGCGGTGAGTTGCGCCATGTGACGCACCGACTCCGCAACGTCATTGCCAGGCTCTTCGCGATCCCTTACGTTCCCCTTTGTGTCGGATTGTCATACCGCGGTGTTCGTCTCGGTACGGGCGGCAGTACAGGAACCCACGCCCGTACTCGTGCCTGCGCCGGTCCCCGCACCCACCGCGACGCCCCCTGGCGCACCGGCCCCCACCTGACGGCCCGGCTCTCCCACCGCCCCCGCGCACGACTCGCCCCACCGCACCAGGAGTTGACGAAGCGATGCCCCCCACCGCGCAGGCCGTGGCCGACCGCCGCCCCGCCTACCTCACCGAACTCGCCCAGGGCACCGAGCGCTTCCACGAGCCGCGCCGCCCCGACTGCCCCTGGTGCGGCTCCACCAAGCTGCGCACCCGGCTGCGCACCACCGACCTGCTCCAGCACAAACCCGGCACCTTCACCATCGACCAGTGCCGCGCCTGCGACCACTCGTTCCAGAACCCGCGGCTCACCCCCGAGGGGCTGGACTTCTACTACCGCGACTTCTACGACGGCCTGCGTGCCGACCAGGCCGAGAAGATCTTCGGCGCGCAGACCTCCACCAAGCGCCACGCGTCCGGCACCCGCGCCCTCGCCCGCTTCATCGAGCCGGAGAGCTGGCTCGACGTCGGCACCGGGCAGGGGCACTTCCCGGCGGTCGCCAAGGAGGTGCTGCCGTACACGGCGTTCGACGGCCTCGACATCAGCGACGGCGTCGAGGAGGGCCGCAGGCAGGGCCGCATCGAGGAGGCCCACCGGGGCTTCCTCGTCGACCTCGCGCCCGAACTCGCGGGCCGCTACGACGCGATGAGCATGTTCCACTACCTGGAGCACTCCCTCGACCCGCGCGAGGAACTCAAGGCGGCCCGCCGCGTCCTGCGCCCCGGCGGCCACCTGATGATCGAGGTGCCCGACCCGGAGAGCCGCTACGCGGCACTGCTCGGCAAGTGGTGGGTCTCGTACTTTCAGCCGCAGCACCTGCACTTCATCCCGCTCGCCAACCTGCGCACCGAACTGGCCGCGCTCGGCTACACCGTCGTCGCCGTCGACCGCCGCGAGCCGCACGTCCCGCTCGACCTGACGGCGGCCTGCGCCCTGCTGCTCGGCCACTACCTGCCCGACGCCGACGACCCGTGGCGCACCCGGGCCCCCGGCGACGTCCAGCGCAAGCTGCGCCGGGCCCTGATGCACGGGGCGGCCCCGGCCTTCGTCACCGCCCGCGCCGTCGACCGGCTGCTCGCGCCGCTGGTCAGCCGCACCCGCTTCTCCAACTCCTACCGGGTCATCGCCCGCCGTGACCCGGACCCGTCCTGACCCCCGCCCCCGGCGAGCGGCCCCGT
>NZ_JAAGMG010001328.1 GCF_010548525.1 Streptomyces sp. SID14478 | reverse complement strand
ACGACGGCCCCGGCGAGCGGCGGCTCCCGGTGCGTGAGCGCGAGGAGCGAGGCCAGATGGGCCCCCGCCGACTCGCCCCACACCACGGTCCGCCGCGGGTCGATGCCGAGTTCCTGCGCCCGTACGCCCAGCCAGCGCAACGCGTCCCGCAGGTCGTCCAGCGGTGCGGGGAACGTCGCCTCCCCGCTGAGCCGGTAGTCGACGCAGGCCACGGCGCAGCCGGCGGCCGCGATCCGCTCGAAGGGGCCGGGCTCCCACTGCCGGGTGCGTACGCCCATGTCGTCCCGGCGGCCCCGGCGCCAGGCCCCGCCGTGCACGAACAGCACGAGGGGAGCGGGGAGTTGCGCCTGCGGACCGGGCAGCCACAGATCGAGCTCCAGTGGGCGGCCGCCGTCGACGACGCCGTACGGGACTCCCCGCAGGACCCGCACGCCGTGTGCGCGCCCGGCGGCAGGCGGCAGGGGTGCGACGTCGGGATGCGGGGCGCCGATGATGCCCAGCAGCTCCGCCGGTGTCATGAGGTCCTCCACTGCTGGTCGGGCAGGAAGCGCACATCGTACTTCTGGGGGACGGTGGCGAACTTGTGCGGCTCGGGGACGAACGGCGGCCGCGGCAGCCCGTGGCCCTCGGCGGCGGTGCCCAGCGTCTCGAAGAACCGCTCGAAGGTGCCGCCGGGCCCGGCCGCGACGCCGACGACCTGGGTGTGGTGGCGCTCCATGCGGTACGCGTGCGGGCAGTTCTTCGGCACGAAGCCGAAGTCGCCCGGGGTGAGCAGCCGCTCGGTCTGCGCGCCCTCGGTGTCCTCGACGAACAGGCGGACGGCGCCCTGCGTCACGTAGAAGACCTCGTAGGTGTCGGCGTGCACGTGCGCCGGGATGATGTCGCCCTTGGGGCCCTCCACGGTGAAGAAGTTGAAGGTGTTCTCCGTCTGCTCGCCTCCGGCGTAGACCGTGACGAGGTCCCCGAACAGGTGCGCCCGGTCGCCGTCGCCCTTCTCGATGACGTACGGCTTGCCCGGCTCGGGCGGGATGTGGGAGGCGCTGCGGTAGCGGGTCGCGTATTCGATGGTCATGACTGCTCCCTCTCGCTTTGTCAGGCTGCCTGACAAACAGTGTTAGGTACCCTGACATGCGACGCGGGCGGCGGGCAAGTGCCCGGCCCGGACGCACAGGAGCGCGAGGATGCGATGACCGAGACCCGACGCGATCTGCCCCAACTCCTGGGCGGGGCCCGGCGCTGGTTCGAGGACGGGCTGCTCGCCGCCTTCGAGGCCGAGGGGGTGCCGGCGGTCACGCCGCCGCAGATGCAGCTCTTCGCCGCGCTCGACAAGGACGGCACCACGGTGGCGGAGCTGGCCCGGCGCACGGGCGTGACCCGGCAGACCGTGCACCAGGCGGTCCACTCGCTGATGGACGCGGGGCTCTTGGAGCAGGTGCCGGACCCCGCTTCGGCCCGCCGGCGGCTGATCCGCCGCACGCCTCGGGGCCGCTACGCCCACGAGCGGGCCCGCCGCACCCTCGACCGCCTGGAGGCCCGGC
>NZ_JAAGMG010001283.1 GCF_010548525.1 Streptomyces sp. SID14478 | reverse complement strand
CTGGAAGCGGTCAAGTCCGGCGCCACCGGCTACCTCCTGAAGTCGGCGTCGACGGACGAGCTGATCGACGCGGTGCGCCGCACGGCGGCCGGCGACCCGGTGTTCACGCCGGGCCTCGCCGGCCTCGTGCTCGGCGAGTACCGGCGCCTGGCCTCCGAGCCGGCCCAGGCGGCCGGCTCCGGCGAGCCGGGGGCGCCGCAGCTCACCGACCGGGAGACCGAGGTGCTGCGCCTGGTCGCCAAGGGACTGAGCTACAAGCAGATCGCGGAGCGGCTGGTCATCTCGCACCGCACCGTCCAGAACCACGTGCAGAACACCCTCGGCAAGCTCCAGCTCCACAACCGCGTGGAACTCGTGCGGTACGCGATCGAACGGGGTCTGGACGACGAGTGACCCCGCGCGGGACAGTTGCCTCAACTGCTCACCGTGACAAGGGAGTTACGCGATGAGGGTCGGAGTACTGACCGGAGGCGGTGACTGCCCCGGGCTCAACGCCGTCATCCGGGGCATCGTACGCAAGGGCGTGCAGGAATACGGCTACGGCTTCGTCGGCTTCCGCGACGGCTGGCGCGGCCCCCTGGAGGACGACACCGTCCGGCTCGACATCCCCGCGGTGCGCGGCATCCTGCCCCGCGGCGGCACCATTCTCGGCTCCTCCCGCACCAACCCGCTGAACGCGAAGGACGGCATCCGCCGCGTCAAGGAGAACCTCGCCAAGGAGGAGGTCGAGGCCCTCATCGTGATCGGCGGCGAGGACACCCTCGGCGTCGCGACGCGGCTGTCCGACGAGTACGGCATCAACGTCGTCGGCGTACCGAAGACCATCGACAACGACCTGTCCGCCACCGACTACACCTTCGGCTTCGACACGGCCGTCGGCATCGCGACCGAGGCCATCGACCGCCTGCACACCACCGCCGAGTCCCACATGCGGGTCCTCGTCTGCGAGGTCATGGGCCGCCACGCGGGCTGGATCGCCCTGCACTCGGGCCTGGCCGGCGGCGCCAACGTCATCCTCATCCCCGAGCAGCGCTTCGACCTCGACCAGGTCTGCGCCTGGGTCACCTCCCGCTTCAAGGCGTCGTACGCGCCGATCGTGGTGATCGCCGAGGGGGCGATGCCGCGCGACGGCGACGTGGTCCTCAAGGACGAGTCCCTGGACTCCTTCGGGCACGTACGCCTCTCCGGCGTCGGAGAGTGGCTCGCGAAGCAGATCGAGAAACGCACCGGCAAGGAGGCCCGCACCACGGTCCTCGGCCACGTGCAGCGCGGCGGCACCCCCTCGGCCTTCGACCGCTGGCTGGCCACGCGCTTCGGCCTGCACGCGATCGAGGCGGTGCGGGACGGGGACTTCGGCAAGATGGTGGCGCTGCAGGGGACGGACATCGTGCGCGTGCCCATCGCCGACGCGACCGCCCGGCTGAAGACGGTGGACCCCGCTCTGTACCGGGAAGTGGGCGTCTTCTTCGGCTGAGGCCCCGGTGACCTGCTCCGGACCTCGCTCTTCCGTCGCCGGAGGGACGCGATGTGCTTAGACTCGCGCCTATGGAGATCCTCGCATTTGGTGTGCAATCGGATGAAAAGCCCCTCATCGAGAAGGCCTTCGAGGGCCATCACGAGGTCCGCTGCCTGGACGTCTTCCTGACCGAGGACACGGCTCCCATCGCGGCCGGCTACGAGGTCGTCTCCACCAGCGTCAACGCGACCCTGAACAACCGCGTGCTGCAGACCCTCGCGGCCGGCGGCACGCAGATGATCGCCCAGCGTTCCACCGGCTTCAACAACATCGACCTGGAGGTCGCCGAGCGGCTCGGGCTGACCGTGGCCCGGGTCTCGTACTACTCGCCGTACTCGGTCGCCGAGTTCGCCTGGACCCTCGCGATGGCCGTCAACCGCCGCATCGTCCGCGCCAGCACCCGCACCCGCGACTTCGACTTCCGCCTCGACGGGCTGATGGGCCGGGACATGCGCGGCCGCACGGTGGGCGTCCTCGGCACCGGCAAGATCGGCGAGGCCTTCGCCCGTATCGCGCACGGCTTCGGCATGAACCTGCTGGGCTGGGACGTCGCCGAGAACCCGCGCTGCGTGGAGCTCGGCATGAAGTACGTCGAGAAGGAGCAGCTGTTCGCCGAGGCCGACCTGATCAGCCTGCACGTCCCGCTGCTGACCGCCACGGAGCACATCGTCGACGCCGCCGCGCTGCGGATGATGAAGGACGACGCGATCCTGGTGAACTCCAGCCGCGGCGGCCTCGTCGACACCAAGGCCCTCGTCGCCGAACTGCGCGAGGGCCGCTTCGCGGGCGTGGGCCTCGACGTGTACGAGGCCGAGGCGGGCCTGTTCTTTCTCGACAAGTCCCTGGACATCGTCGACGACGACACCCTGGCCCGCCTCGTCACGTTCCCGAACGTCCTGGTCACCTCCCACCAGGCGTACTACACCGTGGACGCGGTCAGCCAGATCATCGAGACCACGGTGCGCAACGTCCTGGACTACCGGGCGGGCCGCCGCTCCGAGAACGTCCTGGTCCCGGCCGCGACCAGCTGACCCATCAGCTCGCGTACGACGTCGGCGCCGCGCAGCGACAGCACCGACTCCGGGTGGAACTGCACCCCGGCGAAGGACGGCCCGCGCACGGCGTGCACCTCCCCGTTGACCGGGTCCCGGCTGACCTCGACGTCGTGCGCGGCCAGCTCCAGGGCCGCGTCGTCGTCGCACCGCGCCACGAAGCTGTTGTAGAACCCGACGGTCTCGGCCCGCCCGAACAGTTCGATGTCCGTCTGCGCCCCCTGGTACGGCACGTCCTTGCGGACGATCTCCAGACCCAGCTCGGCCGCGATCAGCTCGTGCCCCAGGCACACCCCGAGCACCCCGTGGCGGTGGCCGCGCAGCACCTCGGCCGTCAGCGACCGCAGGAACCGCATCTTGGGATCGCCGAGGTCGGACGGGTTGCCGGGGCCCGGCCCGAGCACGAGGGGCCCCTCGTGCGCGAGCACGGCCTCCCGCAGCCCCGCCTCGTCGTAGCGCCGCACCGACACCTCCAGGCCCGACGAGCGCAGCACGTGCGCGAGCATCGCGGTGAAGGTGTCCTCGGCGTCGACCACGAGCGCATGCCCGCTCAGGGCGCCGGTCTGCTCCTGCATCCGCAGCCAGAAGGGGGCCAGCGCCGCCCGCCGCCCGTCCAGTGCCGCCCGCACCCGCGGGTCGTCGGCCAGCGCCGGGCGCGTGCCCTCCTCGCG
>NZ_JAAGMG010001239.1 GCF_010548525.1 Streptomyces sp. SID14478 | reverse complement strand
CTCCGCGGCGGGCTTCGGCGCAGCCGGAGCCGGACGCGGGGCGGCAGGCTTCGCGGCCTGCGCGGGAGAGGGGGTGGGACGCGGCGCCGCCGGCTTGGCGGGCGCGGCCTTCTTGGCGGCGGGCTTGCCGCCGTTGCCCTGATTCAGGGCATCAGTCAACTTGCGTACAACCGGCGCCTCGATCGTCGAGGACGCCGAACGTACGAATTCACCGAGTTCTTGGAGCTTGGCCATGACGACCTTGCTCTCTACGCCGAACTCCTTGGCGAGCTCGTATACCCGGACCTTAGCCACTTCGCTCCTTTTAGGTCCGGGTTACGCCGGACCGTCGCTACTTCATGGGCGTACTCATCGCGTGCTCATCGAGTGCTCATCGCAATCTCGACCTACTTCCAACTCGCGGGGTACCAGGGCCGCACGGGGGTTCCGCACGGCGCTTCTTACGGTGTTGCCTGCTCGACTCGGTGACGCAGTGCCTCCGTGTCGAACGGTCCAGGGGCCCGGTAAGCCCGCTGGAACGCCCGGCGGCGGACCGCCAGGTCGAGACAGACCAGGGCGGGGTGCACGTAGGCACCCCGGCCGGGCAGCGTACCGCGATCATCGGGGACACATCGGCCCTCGATCACCACGATCCGCAGCAGATCGCTCTTGGCCGCTCGCTCCCGGCATCCCACACAGGTTCGCTCAGGGCATGCGCGGGCATGCGTCCGGCCAGACACTCTTAAGTCTACCTCCCCGTATCGACCTCACCCCTTTGGGGTAAGAATCGAACGGACGTTTCTCGTCACATGCTGTCATGACCCAAGCGCGCTGCGCCCGGATTTATTCCCCGTCGGACTCCGCGGGCTGCTCGGTGTCCGGGCGGATGTCGATGCGCCAGCCGGTGAGCCGGGCCGCGAGCCGGGCGTTCTGCCCTTCCTTGCCGATGGCGAGGGAGAGCTGGTAGTCCGGCACGGTCACCCGGGCCGAGCGCGCGCCGAGGTCGACGATGTCGACCCTGGAGACACGGGCCGGGGACAGCGCGTTGGCCACCATCTCCGCCGGGTCGTCGGACCAGTCGACGATGTCGATCTTCTCGCCGTTCAGCTCGCCCATGACGTTGCGCACGCGGCCGCCCATGGGGCCGATGCAGGCGCCCTTGGCGTTGAGCCCGCTGCGCGTGGAGCGCACGGCGATCTTCGTACGGTGGCCGGCCTCGCGGGCGATGGCCGAGATCTCGACGGACCCGTCGGCGATCTCCGGCACCTCCAGCGCGAAGAGCTTCTTGACCAGGTTCGGGTGCGTGCGCGACAGGGTCACGGACGGACCGCGCACGCCCTTGGCCACGCGCACGACGTACGAGCGCAGGCGCATGCCGTGCAGGTACTCCTCGCCCGGCACCTGCTCCTGCACCGGCAGGATCGCCTCGAGCTTGCCGATGTCGACCAGCACGTTCTTCGGGTCGCGGCCCTGCTGGACCACGCCCATGACGATGTCGCCCTCCCGGCCCGCGTACTCGCCGAGCGTCGCGTCGTCCTCGGCGTCGCGCAGCCGCTGCAGGATGACCTGCTTGGCGGTGGTGGCGGCGATACGGCCGAAGTCGGACGGGGTGTCGTCGAACTCCTTGGGCTCCTGGCCCTCTTCGAGGTCCGCCGGGTCCTCCGTCGCCCACACCGTCACGTGGCCGCTGTCGCGGTCCAGCTTCACGCGGGCGCGACGGAAACTGCCGTCGGTGCGGTGGTAGGCGATGAGGAGGGCCGACTCGATCGCCTCGACCAGCAGGTCGAAGGAGATCTCCTTCTCGCGGACCAGACCCCGCAGGGCACTCATGTCGATGTCCACGGCTACGCCTCCTCTTCGTTCTTGTTCTTGCGGTTGAACTCGACCTGGACCCGCGCCTTGGCGACGTCGGAGAAGTCGAGTCGTCGGGTGGTGGCCTTGCGGCCCTTCACACCCGGTACTTCCAGGTCCAGACCGTCTTCGTCGACCTGGAGGATGCGCGCGACCAGCTCGCTGTCGTCCGTCAGCTGGAACCGGACGAGGCGGTCCGTGGCCCGGACGTAGTGCCGGTGCTCGGTCAGGGGGCGCTCGGCGCCCGGCGTTCCGACCTCGAGCTCGTACTCCCCGTCACCCATGAAGTCGCTCTCGTCGAGCTTCGCCGAGAGCGCGCGGCTCACATCGGCGATGGCGTCGAGGTCGGCTCCTTCGTCGGAGTCGACGACGACGCGCAGCACACGCTTGCGTCCGACCGAGGCCACTTCGATCTCTTCGAGGTCGAGGCCCTGTGAGCTGACGAGCGGTTCCAGTAGTTCCCGCAGCCTCTCGTTCTGGGTGGTGCTCATCCGGGTGACTCCTCGGCCGCGTGTGCTGTTGTGGTTGCTTGCATTTCTGCGCGTCAGGTCAAAGGGTATCCGGTCCAGGGGGGTGTTGCCGTCCACCGGGCAGAGGGCGACGGTACGGTGATCACCGGCCGCTCCGTCTCGGTCGTGCCGAAACCTTTCTGAGCCTTCTGTGACGAGGACGACCACCGTGCCGCTCACCACTCGGTCCCGCCCGGGGCCACGCCGTAGGAGCCTGCTCGCCTCGTTCGCCGGGGCCGCGCTGCTGACCGGTTGTTCAGGAGGCGGCGAGGAGGGTGCCGAGGTCGGCCGGGGCGCCCCGGCCCTCTCGCAGGAGAAGCGGCTCAAGGCGCGGGCCGCCCGGGAGAGCGCGGACCTGCTCGGGCAGTACGACGAGGCGCTCGGGGCGCTGCCGTCGCTGGCGGGGCGGATCGGTCCGCTGCGGGACGAGGTCGCGCGGCACGTGCAGGCGTTCGGCGGCGCGGCCGGGC
>NZ_JAAGMG010001205.1 GCF_010548525.1 Streptomyces sp. SID14478 | reverse complement strand
CACGTCGTCCGGCGTCGCCTCCTCGCCGACGCCGAGCGCGGCCCGCAGCCGGGCGCGGTGGTGCGGATAGTTCGCGTGGGTGCGCAGCCAGCCGTCCTTGGTGCGCCAGAAACGGGACAGGGGCGCGAAGTTGACCGGCGCGCGCCCGTCGACGAGCAGATGCCGCTCGCTCGTGAAGGCGGTGGCGAGCGCACCGTCATCGACACGCACCTGTATGTCGCGAACGGGCCGCCCCGCGCGCGTGGCGGCCGATTCGGCGCCCGCGAGCGCGCAGGCACCGACGCAGGCGCGGGCCAGCTCGATGACGGGCAGCCGGGCGGGCAGCGCGCCCGCGCGTGTGAGGTACGAGATGCGGGAGAGCAGGTCCGGATCGCCGCCGAGCGCTGCCCATGCGTCCTGGGTGCCTGGTGCGTGTGTCATGCGGGAACTATCGCGCAGCATGGCCGCGCACAGGGGAAGGGGCCGAGTGGCGTGCGCCACCCGACCCCTTCACCAGTACCTGCCCGCTACTTGGTCACGGCGTCCAGCGCGTCCGCCGTACCCGCTCCGTAGAAGCTGTTCTTGTTCTTGCCGCCCACGCACACCGCGTCGACCTTGCCGTCGCCGTCGATGTCGTACGGGTCGGTGCACGGCGTCGCGTCGGCCTCCTTGTAGAGCAGCGCCTTCACCTGGGCCGCCGAGGCGTGCGGATGCGTCGACTTGATGAGGGCGGCGACGCCCGCGACGTGCGGCGACGCCATCGACGTACCGGCCATGTAGCCGTACTGGTTGCCCGGCAGCGTCGACAGGATCAGCCCGCTCGTGGCCGGCGGCGCGGGCGTCTGGTAGGCGGTGGTGTCGCCGCCCGGCGCCGCGATGTCGATGACGTTCTTGCCCCAGTTCGAGTACGACGACTTGATGCCCTTGGCACCGGTCGCGCTGACCGTGACGACACCCGGCAGCTGCGACGGGATGTCGAAGCAGTCCTTCGTCTTGACGGTTCGCGGCACCGGCGTCGTGTCGTCGGGCGAGGAGTCGTCGACGATCTCGTCCTGGGCGAGGTCCGTCTCCGCGTTGCCGGCCGCGGCGACGTTCACCACGCCCTTGTGCTCGGCGTACTGCGAGGCGCGCGTGACGGCGTCGACGAGTGCCTTCTGGTCGGCGTCCGTCTTGCAGTTGAACAGCCAGGGGTCGGTGTAGTAGCTGGAGTTGGTGACGTCCGCGCCGTGGTCGGCCGCCCACATGAAGCCGCAGACCACGGCCTCCGTGTAGTACATGCCGGTCGCCGGTTCGGCCACCTTCAGGCTCGCCACCTTCACGCCCGGGGCGACCCCCGTGACGCCGATGCCGTTCTTCGCGGCGGCGATCTCCCCGGCCACGTGCATGCCGTGCGGGGACTCGCCGGCCACCGGACGCCACGGGCTGTCCTTCTGCACGGGCGCGCCGCCCAGGCAGCTGGCCGACGCCTTCTTGTCGAAGTTCGGCGCGATGTCCGCGTGGGTGTCGTCGACGCCGGAGTCGAGCACGGCGACGGTCACCTTGCGACTTCCCAGCGACTTCTCGTGCGCCTTGTCCGCCTTCATGGCGGGCAGGTCCCACTGGAGGGGCTCCAGCGGGTCCTGGCCCGAAGTCGCCCGCGCGGCCGCCTTCTTGGCCTCGGCCTCGGTCAGTACCTGATGGGTGGCGAGGTCGTCACTGGACTGCGCGGCCAGCGGCGCGGTGCGCGTGGCACCGGCCGACTGCACGCCCCGCACGGCGCGGATCGTCCGGGCGAAGTCCGGGTTCTTCGAGTGGACGACGATGACGCCGATCTTGTCGTACGCGATGACGACGGTGCCGCCGGCCTTCGCGATGGCCTTCTTCGCCACGGCCGAACTCCCGTGCCCCGGGCGGACGTTGACGACATAGCTGAGATCGGGCCCGTCCGCAGCGGCCGTGGCCGATCCGGCGGCGCCGTCCACGGCGGGCGCCGCGGAGGCGGCCGCGTTCGGCAGGAAGGCCAGGGCCGTGGCGGCGGCGATGCCGAGCGGCACCGCTATGGAGCGGCGGGCGCCCCGGGGACGCGGGTGAGGCGTCGTCATGAGTTCTCCCGTTCGGATCGGTACGTAAGTCCTGTGCATGGAGCGCTACTTGACGGCCTTGAGCGCATCGACGATGCCGTAGCCGTAGAACCCGTTGCGCTGCTTGCCGCCCTTGCAGGTGGCGTCGACGACGCCGTCCCCGTCACCGTCGTAGGAGGAGGGGCAGGCCTGCTCGTTCGCCTGGGCCTTCATGAGCGTCTGCAGCTGGGCCGGCGAGGCCCACGGGTGCGTGGACTTGAGGAGCGCGGCGACACCGGCGGCGTGCGGCGACGCCATCGACGTGCCCTGCAGATAGCCGTACTGGCCGCCCGGCAGCGTCGACAGGATGCGGCCGTCCTTCGACGGGGTGTCCGGGATCTGGTACTTGTCGCCGCCCGGCGCCGCGATGTCGATGACGCCGTTGCCGTAACTGGAGTAGTACGACTTGGACTTGTTCACCCCGGTCGCGCTGACCGTGACGACGCCCGGCAGCTGGGTCGGCACGTCGAAGCACTTGTGCGGGTCGACCGTGCGGGTGACCGGGGTCGTCGAGTCGTCCGGGCTGGACGCGTCGACGAGCGCGTGCGAGTCGAGGTCGTCGTTGGAGTTGCCCGCGGACGCCAGGTTCAGCGTGCCCTTCTTCGTGGCGTACGACTGGGCCCTGTTCACCGCGTCGACGATGGCCCGCTGGTCCGGGTCGTCCATGCAGTTGTAGAGCCAAGGGTCCACGTAATAGCTGTTGTTGGTGACCTCGACGCCGTGGTCGGCGGCGAAGACGAAGGCGCAGACCACGCTCTCCGGGTAGAACAGCTCACTGACCGGGTCGGCCACCTTGATGCCCGCGACCTTCACGCCGGGCGCGACGCCCGCGACACCCACCCCGTTGCGGGCGGCGGCGATCTCACCGGCGACGTGCGTGCCGTGGTACTGGTCCGCGTTCGCGGGCCGCCAGGCGCCGGGCGAGGTGTCGGCCTTGCCGCCGACACAGCTCGCGGACTGCGAGGCGGAGAAGTTCGGGGCGAGGTCCGGGTGGAGGTCGTCGACGCCGGTGTCGATGACGCCGACCGTGACCCGCCTGCTGCCCGGGTTGATCTTCGCGGCCTTGTCGGCGCCCATCGCCCGCAGGTCCCACTGGTCGGCCTCGAGCGGCTCCTGGCCCGAAGCGGCCTTCTTCGCAAGGGACTTGGCGTCGGCCTTGGAGAGCTTCTGCACGGCGCCCTCGTCGGTGGTGCCGGCGGGGGTGAGCGGTGCGGTACGGGTCGCTCCTGCCGAGGCGACGCCCCGGTGGGCCCGTATCTGCTTGCCGAAGTCGGGGTTGTCCGAGTGGACGACGATGACGCCGATCCTCCCGTACGTCTCGACTATGGAGCCGCCGGCGGCGGATATCGCCTTGCGTACGGAGGTGAGGGTGCGGGCGTCGGTGCTGCGCGTGTTCACCACGTAGGCGAGCGAGGGCGCCGCCGGTGCCGAACTGGCCGTCGCGGCAGGGGAGTCGGCGGGGGCGGCGACCGCGTTCGGCACGAAGCCGAAGGAGGCCGTGAGCGCGATGCCGATCGGCAGGGCGAGGGCCAAGCGGCGTCTGGCAGGCAGATGAGCCATGGGATCTCCACATCATCCGTCGTGTGGGCGAATACGGAAAAGCCCGAACACGAGTGGTGCTCGGGCAGGTACATGACGCGTGGTGCGGTGCGAACGTATCTCTAGTCGCCGCAGGTCATCAACGAGTTCCGAAAGAAATCAGGGGAGTTGAACCGCTGCGCGCGTGACCACGTGACGTTGTGCAGGGGGCACATGCACCATCCACCCCCTGTTGGATCACGTCGGGTGGCTCTACGATCGCGACCCTGCTCACGTGATCCACGTCACCGTGAGGTTCGAGAACACGCATGACCGCACCGACCAGCACCACCCCCACGCCCCCGCTCCCGTCCCCATCCCCGCCCCCGACCGCATCCGCATCGCGAGGAGACTCCGTGGCCACCGACGCACCACCACCCGAGAAGGGCAGTCCGGACCCCGGTCCCGTCATGCCCTCCACCGAGGAGTTCATCGCGGTGCAGCAGAGCGAGGAGTTCGGTGAACTGCGCCGCACGCACCGCTCGTTCGCGTTCCCGCTCACCATCGGCTTCATCGCCTGGTACCTGCTCTACGTGCTGCTGTCGAACTACGCCGGCGACTTCATGGGCACCAAGATCGGCGGCAACATCAACGTCGCCTTCGTGCTCGGCCTCGCCCAGTTCCTGACCACGTTCCTCATCGCCTGGTGGTACTCGCGGCACGCCGCCGCCAAGTTCGACCCCAAGGCCGAAGCCATCAAGTCCCGTATGGAGGGCGGCGCATGAGCCCCGCACTGCACGTACTCGCCGCCGGTGAGGCAAGCGAGCACCGGCCGCTGATCATCACCCTGTTCTCGGTCTTCGTCCTCGCGACCCTCGTCATCACGGTGTGGGCCGGCCGCCAGACCAAGAGCGCCGCCGACTTCTACGCGGGCGGCCGCCAGTTCACCGCCTTCCAGAACGGCCTCGCGGTCTCCGGCGACTACATGTCCGCGGCGTCGTTCCTCGGCATCGCGGGCGCCATCGCCCTCTTCGGCTACGACGGCTTCCTCTACTCGATCGGCTTCCTGGTCGCCTGGCTCGTGGCGCTCCTGCTGGTCGCCGAACCGCTGCGCAACTCCGGTCGCTACACGATGGGCGACGTCCTCGCCTACCGCATGCGCCAGCGGCCCGTCCGCACGGCGGCCGGCACCTCCACCATCGTCGTCTCGATCTTCTACCTGCTCGCGCAGATGGCGGGCGCCGGCGTCCTGGTCTCCCTCCTGCTCGGCATCACCTCGGACGCGGGCAAGATCGGGATCGTCGCGCTCGTCGGCGTCCTGATGATCGTGTACGTCACCATCGGCGGCATGAAGGGCACCACCTGGGTGCAGATGGTGAAGGCGGTGCTGCTCATCGCCGGCGCCATCCTCCTGACCTTCCTGGTGCTGCTGAAGTTCGACTTCAACATCTCGGACCTGCTCGGCACGGCCGCCGACAACAGCGGCAAGGGCTCGGCGTTCCTGGAGCCCGGCCTCAAGTACGGCGCGACGTCCACATCGAAGATCGACTTCATCTCCCTGGGCATCGCCCTGGTGCTCGGCACCGCAGGCCTGCCGCACATCCTGATCCGCTTCTACACGGTGCCGACCGCCAAGGCCGCCCGTAAGTCGGTCAACTGGGCCATCGGCATCATCGGCGCCTTCTACCTGATGACGCTCGCGCTCGGCTTCGGCGCCGCCGCCCTCATCAAGCCGGCCGAGATCATCGCCTCGAACCCGGCGGGCAACACGGCCGCGCCCCTGCTCGCGCTCCATCTGGGCGGAGTCGACTCCAACTGGGGCGCGATCCTGCTCGCGTCGATCTCCGCGGTCGCGTTCGCCACGATCCTCGCGGTCGTCGCCGGCCTCACCCTCGCCTCGTCGTCCTCGTTCGCCCACGACATCTACGCGAACGTCATCAAGCGGGGCAAGGCGTCCGAGAAGCAGGAGATGCAGGCCGCCCGCTGGGCCACCGTCTTCATCGGCATCATCTCGATCGCCCTGGGCGCGCTCGCCCGTGACCTCAACGTGGCGGGTCTGGTCGCCCTGGCCTTCGCCGTCGCGGCATCGGCCAACCTGCCGACGATCCTCTACAGCCTCTTCTGGAAGCGGTTCAACACCAACGGAGCGCTGTGGTCGATCTACGGCGGCCTGTTCACCGCCGTCTTCCTGGTGCTCTTCTCGCCCGTCGTCTCCGGCAACCCCAAGACGTCCATGTTCAAGGGCGTCGACTTCCACTGGTTCCCGCTGGAGAACCCCGGCATCATCTCGATCCCGGTCGGCTTCCTGCTGGGCGTCCTCGGCACCTACCTGTCCAAGGACAAGGCCGACGACGCCAAGTACGCCGAGCTGGAGGTCCGCTCGCTCACCGGCACCGGAGCCCACTGATCCGGATGTTCCACCGGCGCCCCCGTCACCGAGCCTGGTAGCTCTCTACGACGGGGGCGCCGCACGCTCGTGGGATCACCGGCCTGTCACTGTCGGACCCGTCACGTACGCTCGGTGGTGTCAGGAAGAACGCGATCAGAGGGAGGGGGGCCCACGTGCTCATCGACACTTATGGCCGGGTGGCCACCGACCTACGGGTTTCACTGACCGACCGGTGCAATCTGCGGTGCACCTACTGCATGCCCGAAGAGGGCCTGCAGTGGCTGGCCAAGCCCGATCTGCTCACGGACGACGAGATCGTCCGTCTCGTCCGCATCGCCGTCACCCACCTCGGCATCACCGAGGTCCGCTTCACCGGCGGCGAGCCCCTGCTGCGCCCGGGCCTGGTGGGCATCGTCGAGCGGGTCGCCGCGCTCGACCCCCGCCCCAGAATGTCCCTGACGACCAACGGGATCGGGCTCAAGCGCACCGCACAGGCCCTCAAGACAGCGGGCCTCGACAGGGTGAACGTGTCGCTGGACACGCTGCGCCCCGACGTCTTCAAGACCCTGACCCGCCGCGACCGCCACAAGGACGTCATCGAGGGCCTCGCGGCCGCCCACGAGGCGGGCCTGACCCCGGTGAAGATCAACTCGGTGCTGATGCCGGGGCTGAACGAGGACGAGGCCCCCGAGCTCCTGGCCTGGGCGGTCGAGCACTCCTACGAGCTGCGCTTCATCGAACAGATGCCGCTGGACGCCCAGCACGGCTGGAAGCGCGACGGCATGATCACCGCCGGTGACATCCTCGCCTCCCTGCGTACGCGCTTCACGCTCACCCCCGAGGGCACCGACGAGCGGGGCTCCGCCCCGGCCGAGCGCTGGGTCGTCGACGGCGGCCCGCACCGCGTCGGCGTCATCGCCTCGGTGACCCGCCCGTTCTGCTCGGCCTGCGACCGCACCCGGCTCACCGCCGACGGGCAGGTGCGCACCTGCCTGTTCGCCACCGAGGAGACGGACCTGCGCGCGGCACTGCGCGCGGACGGCCCCGAGAGCAGCGACGAGAACATCGCCCGTATCTGGAAGCTCGCGATGTGGGGCAAGAAGGCGGGCTCGGGCCTCGACGACCCGTCGTTCCTGCAGCCGGAGCGCCCCATGTCGGCGATCGGCGGCTGACCCGAAGTCCGCAGTGATCCACGAGCCCGGTCGTCCCTCGCACGACCGGGCTCGCTGCGTGCGCGACGCCCGTCCCGACCGCCCCGCCGCCGGGCACCCTGGCCGGAAAGGGGCTTGACCGGTCAGCCCTGTGCGTCCGTGCCGTCGTCGCGGGACTCCCAATCGGCCAGCGTCACGACGTCCTTGAGCATGCCGCGTACGCCGAGGAACTGAGCGAGGTGTTCACGGTGCTCGTCGCAGGCGAGCCACGTCTTGCGGCGCTCCGGCGTATGCAGCTTCGGGTTGTTCCACGCGAGCACCCACACCGCGTCGCTGCGACAGCCCTTGGCCGAGCACTGGGGGGTCGAGGGGGAGGGCCCGGAAAGGTTCGCGAGGTTCACGCGTCAACCTTAGACGCCCCGGAAAAGGCGACGCCGAGCAGCCACGGGGGGAGCTGCCCGGCGTCGGTCCGTCGCTCCGACGGGGGATGCGGAGCGCGTACGAAGTATGTCATGGGGGAACCCGTCCCCGGCACCTCAACCACATGATTGATCTGAGCTTTTCTTGAGCTTTGAGTACCGGTTGCCCGGACCTGCTGGGCACGCTCCGGGGCGCCGGCGCGCACCGCTCAGCCGCGGTCCTCCGGGACCGGTTCCGCCGCGGGGGCCGCCGGCGCGGGCGCGATCATGGGGCGCGTCGGGGCGGGGACGAACGTCGAGGGGAGGTTCGGCGCGTTCTCCCGGCCGCCGTTGGCGAAGACCACGGCGACGTAGGGGAGCAGCGCTCCGAGCACCAGGGTCACGATCGCGACGGGCCGCTCCACGTTCCACAGCACTGCCGTGAGGATCACCGACAGGGTGCGGATCGACATCGAGATGACGTACTTGCGCTGACGGCCGCGCACGTCGTCGGCGAGACCCTGCCGGGCGCCCGTGATCCGGAAAACCTGTGCTCCGCCGTTGCTGCCGCGCTTCCGCATCACATTCCACCACCCGAAGCTCGCCGGACTCTCCCCGGACCGGACGGGCTCCACGTTACGCCCGGGGTGCGTCGGCTACGAGAGCGGGGCGGACCGGACCTGGCCGCGCGGGCTGCGCCGTACCACGTATGGCGTCGCCCGACATGCGCCGTATGGCGTACGGAACGAGACTGATCACACGTGCGCAGATGCGCACCCCGCGCGCCGTATGAGGAGGCGACGACATGGCTTGGTTGTGGGCAATCATCGTGGGCTTTGTGCTCGGTCTGATCGCGAAGGCGATCCTGCCGGGCAAGCAGGAGATCCCGCTCTGGCTGACGACCGTCTTCGGGATCATCGGCAGCGTGCTGGGCAACTGGGCGGCCACCGGGCTCGGAGTCAACGACACCAAGGGCATCGACTGGACCCGGCATCTGCTGCAGCTGATCGGTGCCGTGGTGGTCGTCGGCCTCGGCGACATGGCATGGGTGGCACTGCGGGGCAAGAAGAAGGCCTAGGACCTGCCTTCGAACTCCCGTCTGCCTCGCGGGCGACGACGGGAGCGTGAAGACAGCCCCTGGCCACGAGGCGCTCCGGCAGCAAGCCCGGGGCAGCCGAAAGGGGGCCGCGCTCGATGACGAGCACGGCCCCCTTCGGGCGTCCTGCGCTCAGACCGCCGTGACCTCGACCGCGGCCAGGCTCTTCTTGCCGCGGCGCAGCACCAGCCACCGCCCGTGCAGCAGCTCGTCGGCGCCCGGCACCGCGTCCTCGGCGGCGACCTTCACGTTGTTCACGTAGGCACCGCCCTCCTTCACGGTCCTGCGCGCGGCGGACCTGCTGGCGACGAGGCCGACCTCGGCGAACAGGTCGACGACCGGGCCGAGCTCGGCGACCTGGATCTTCGGCAGCTCGGACAGGGCGGCGGCCAGCGTCGCCTCGTCCAGGTCCGCGAGGTTCCCGTCGCCCTGACCGAACAGCGCCTTCGACGCGGAGACCACGGCCGCCGTCTGGTCGGCGCCGTGCACCAGCGTCGTCAGTTCCTCGGCCAGCGCGCGCTGCGCGGCGCGGGCCTGCGGCCGCTCGGCGGTCAGCCGCTCCAGCTCCTCGATCTCCTCGCGGGACGCGAAGCTGAAGACGCGCAGGTAGTTGGCGATGTCCCGGTCGTCCGTGTTCAGCCAGAACTGGTAGAAGGCGTACGGCGAGAACATCTCCGGGTCCAGCCAGATGGTGCCGGACTCGGTCTTGCCGAACTTGGTGCCGTCCGCCTTGGTCAGCAGCGGGATGCCGAGCGCGTGCACCACGGCCTCCGGGTGGACCCGGTGGATCAGGTCCGTGCCGGAGGTGAGGTTGCCCCACTGGTCCGTGCCGCCGGTCTGCAGGACGCAGCCGTACTGCTCGTACAGCTTCAGGAAGTCCATGCCCTGCAGGATCTGGTAGCTGAACTCGGTGTAGCTGATGCCCGCGTCGGAGTTGAGCCGCCGGGAGACGGCCTCCTTGGCGATCATCTTGTTGACCCGGAAGTACTTGCCCACGTCGCGCAGGAACTCGATGGCCGACATCCCGGATGTCCAGTCCAGGTTGTTCACCATCACCGCGGCGTTCGGACCCTCGAAGTCGAGCAGCGGCGCGATCTGGCCGCGCAGCCGCTCGACCCAGCCGGCCACGGTCTCCGGAGAGTTCAGCGTCCGCTCGGAGTTCGGCTTCGGGTCACCGATCAGGCCGGTGGCGCCGCCGACCAGACCCAGCGGCCGGTGGCCGGCCTGCTGGATGCGCCGCATGGTGAGGATCTGCACGAGGTTGCCGAGGTGCAGGCTGGGCGCGGTCGGGTCGAAGCCGCAATAGAACGTGACAGGACCGTCCGCGAACGCCTTGCGCAGCGCGTCTTCGTCGGTGGACAGGGCGATGAGCCCACGCCACTTGAGTTCGTCGACGATGTCCGTCACGGTTCCGTGTCTCCTTGACCAGTGCTGTTGAGTCCCTGCCAGTCTATGGGCGATCCCGAGGGGTCAGACGCCCTGGCTGACCGAGCTCATGTTGAAGTCCGGCACCCGCAGCGCCGGCATCGCCGCCCTAGTGAACCAGTCGCCCCACTCGCGGGGCAGCGTCTTTTCCGTGCGCCCGGCCTCGGCGGCCCGCTTCAGCAGGTCCACCGGCGACTCGTTGAACCGGAAGTTGTTCACCTCGCCCACCACCTCGCCGTCCTCCACGAGGTACACACCGTCCCGGGTCAGCCCGGTCAGCAGCAGCGTCGCCGGATCGACCTCGCGGATGTACCAGAGGCAGGTCAGCAGCAGCCCGCGCTGCGTGGCGGCGACCATCTCGTCCAGCGACTTCCCCGATCCGCCGTCGAGGATCAGGTTGTCGCCGGCCGGGGCGAGGGGCAGGCCGGTGAGCGCGGCGCTGTGCCGCGTGGTCGTCAGGTGCTTCAGCTCGCCGCCCGCGATCCACTCGGTGGCGCCGACCGGCAGGCCGTTGTCAAAGACGGACGCGTCGTCCCCGGAGGAGTGGGCCAGCACGAACGGCGCCGACTCCAGCCCCGGCTCGTGCGGATCGCTGCGCAGCGTCAGCGGCAGTTCGGTGAGCCGCTCGCCGAGCCGGGTCCCGCCGCCGGGCTTGCTGAACACGGTCCGGCCCTCGGCCGCGTCCCGCGCCCCCGACGACCACAGCTGGTAGATCAGCAGGTCCGCGACGGCCGTCGGCGGCAGCAGCGTCTCGTACCGTCCGGCGGGCAGGTCGATGCGCCGCCGCGCCCAGCCGAGCCGCGTCGCCAGCTCCGTGTCCAGGGCGGCGGGGTCGACGTCCCGGAAGTCCCGCGTGGAGCGCCCCGCCCACGCCGAGCGGGTGCGGTCCGGCGACTTGGCGTTCAGCTCCAGCGTCCCGTTGGGCTGGTCGTGGCGCAGCCGCAGGCCCGTCGACGTACCGAGGTAGCTGGACGTCATCTCGTGGTGCGCGAAGCCGTACAGCTCGCGCCCGCCCCCGCGGGCCCGCGCGAAGGCCTCGCCGAGGGCCGGCGCGAAGTCCGCGAAGACGGCCGAGGAGGTCTCGGCGGGTGCGTCGGTGAAGCCGGGGGAGTGCGCCGCGCCGTCGACGAGCGGCTGCGCGTCCTCGGCGGCCCCGGCCTTCCCCGCGGCCTCCTCGGCGGCCCGCACCAGCGGTTCCAGATCGGCGGCCGTGACGGCGGACCGGGAGACGACGCCGGTGGCGGTGCCCTCCTTGCCGTCGACGGTCGCGATGACGGTCAGGGTGCGCCCGCGCGTGACCCCGTTCGTGGTCAGCGCGTTGCCCGCCCAGCGCAGATTGGCGCTGGACGTCTCGTCGGCGATGACGACGCAGCCGTCGGCCCGGGACAGCTCCAGGGCACGCTCGACGATCTCGTACGGCTTGCTGCTGCGGCCGCTCATCGACCCGCCTCCTGCGTCGTGTTGAGGCTGTGCTCGCCCGGGGGACGACCCCCGGACCCCCAGCCGGTTCCGGGGACGCGGTCGCGGGGCCCGGCCGTGGTGCTGACGGGGATCATCGACCCGCCTCCTGCGTCGTGTTGAGGATGTTGACGCCCTTGAAGAGGGCAGAGGGGCAGCCGTGCGAGACGGCCGCGACCTGGCCCGGCTGGGCCTTGCCGCAGTTGAAGGCGCCGCCGAGGACGTAGGTCTGCGGCCCGCCGACCGCGGCCATCGAACCCCAGAAGTCGGTGGTGGTGGCCTGGTACGCGAAGTCCCGCACCTGCCCGGCGAGCCGCCCGCCGCGGATCTCGTACGCCCGCTGCGCGGTGAACTGGAAGTTGTACCGCTGCATGTCGATGGACCACGACCGGTCGCCGACGAGGTACAGCCCGCGGTCCACCCCCGCGATCAGGTCCTCGGTCGCGAGCCCGCCCGGATCCGGCTGGAGCGAGACGTTCGCCATCCGCTGTACGGGGACATGGCCGGGGGAGTCGGCGTACGCGCACCCGTTGGAACGCTCGAACCCGGTCAACCTGGCGATGCGGCGGTCGAGTTGGTACCCCACCAAGGTGCCGTCCTTCACCAGGTCCCAGGACTGCCCGGCCACGCCCTCGTCGTCGTAGCCGATGGTGGCGAGCCCGTGCTCGGCGGTGCGGTCACCGGTGACGTTCATGATCTCGGAGCCGTACTTCAGCTTTCCGAGCTGGTCGAAGGTGGCGAAGGACGTGCCCGCGTACGCCGCCTCGTAGCCGAGGGCGCGGTCCAGCTCGGTGGCGTGGCCGATGGACTCGTGAATGGTCAGCCACAGGTTGGACGGGTCGACGACCAGGTCGTACGAGCCCGCCCGCACGCTCGGCGCCCGCATCTTCTCGGCGAGCAGCTCCGGGATGCGCGCCAGCTCGCCCTCCCAGTCCCAGCCGGTGCCGGTCAGGTACTCCCAGCCGCGCCCCGCCGGCGGCGCGATCGTGCGCATCGAGTCGAACTCGCCGCTCGAATCGTCCACGGCGACCGCCGTGAGCTGCGGGTGGAGACGCACGCGCTGCTGCGTCGTCACCGTGCCGGCCGTGTCCGCGTAGAACTTGTTCTCGTGGACGGAGAGCAGCGAGGCGTCCACGTGGGAGACCCCGTCGGCGGCCAGCAGCCCGGCGCTCCAGTCGGCGAGCAGGGCGGCCCGCTCCTCCTCCGGCACGGAGAAGGGGTCGATCTCGTACGAGGAGATCCAGGTCCGGTCCGCGTGCACCGGCTCGGCGGCCAGCTCCACGCGCTCCTTCGACCCCGCGGCCTTGATCACCTGCGCGCTCAGCTTCGCCATCGCCACGGCCTGGGACGCCACCTTCGCCGCCGCGTCCATGGACAGGTCCACGCCGGACGCGAAGCCCCACGTACCGCCGTGCACCACCCGCACCGCGTAGCCCAGGTCCGTGGTGTCGGACGATCCGGCCGGTTTGGCGTCCCGCAGCCGGACCGCCGCGCCGCGCACCCGCTCCAGGCGGAAGTCCGCGTGCTCGGCGCCGAGGGCGCGGGCCCGGGCGAGGGCCGCGTCGGCGAGGGCCCGCAGCGGGAGCGCCGTGAAGGCTTCATCGATCGTATGAGGCACGAGTGTCTCCCTGTCGTCACGTCGTCGACCCGATCATGTCGCGCGGCAGCCCTCGCGGGCCAGACCTTTCTGTAGGGACCCGACAGTGAGTCGTGTACGCCACTGTCGGTGGTCGATTCTCCGTACGCCGGGTCGTACCGATAGGTTTTCGAGGTACCACCACCGCAATCGAAAGGGTGATCCGTTGAGCCGCTCGGTTCTCGTCACCGGAGGAAACCGGGGCATCGGCCTCGCCATCGCCCGCGCATTCGCAGAGGCCGGCGACAAGGTCGCGATCACGTACCGCTCGGGCGACCCGGCAGAGCTCGAGAAGCTCGGCTTCCTGGCCGTCAAGTGCGACATCACGGATGCCGAGCAGGTGGAGCAGGCCTACAAGGAGATCGAGGAGAAGCACGGCAACGTCGAGGTCCTCGTCGCCAACGCGGGCGTCACCAGGGACCAGCTCCTCATGCGGATGTCCGAGGAAGACTTCACGTCCGTCCTCGACACCAACCTCACCGGCACCTTCCGGGTCGTCAAGCGTGCCAACCGCGGCATGCTGCGCGCCAGGAAGGGCCGCGTCGTGCTGATCTCCTCCGTCGTCGGCCTGCTCGGCTCGGCGGGCCAGGCGAACTACGCCGCTTCGAAGGCGGGACTGGTCGGTTTCGCCCGTTCCCTCGCCCGCGAGCTGGGATCGCGCAACATCACCTTCAACGTCGTCGCCCCGGGCTTTGTCGACACCGACATGACCCAGGCGCTCACCGACGAGCAGCGCGCGAACATCGTGTCGCAGGTGCCGCTCGGCCGGTACGCGCAGACCGAGGAGATCGCCGCCGCGGTGAAGTTCCTCGCCTCGGACGACGCCTCGTACATCACTGGAGCCGTCATCCCGGTTGACGGCGGACTGGGAATGGGTCACTAGGCACGATGACGAACACCACTGGAATCCTCGAGGGCAAGAAGATCCTCATCACCGGCGTGCTGATGGAGTCCTCCATCGCCTTCCACGCCGCGAAGCTGGCCCAGGAGCAGGGTGCGGAGATCATCCTCACCGCGTGGCCGCGTCCGACGCTGACCGAGCGCATCGCCAAGAAGCTGCCCCAGCCCGACAAGGTCAAGGTGCTGGAGCTCGACGTCTCGAACGACGAGCACCTCGCCCGCCTGGAGGGCCAGGTCCGTGAGCAGCTCGGCGGCCGCCTCGACGGCGTCGTGCACTCCATCGGCTTCGCGCCGCAGGACGCGCTCGGCGGCAACTTCCTGAACACGCCGTTCGAGTCCGTGGCCACCGCCATGCACGTCTCCGCCTTCTCGCTGAAGTCGCTGACCATGGCGCTGCTGCCGCTGATGAACGAGGGCGGCTCCGTCGTCGGCCTCACCTTCGACGCGCAGTTCGCCTGGCCGCAGTACGACTGGATGGGCCCGGCCAAGGCGGCCCTGGAGGCCACCAGCCGCTACATGGCGCGCGACCTCGGCAAGCAGAACATCCGCTGCAACCTGATCTCGGCGGGCCCGATCGGTTCCATGGCCGCGAAGTCGATCCCCGGCTTCAGCGAGCTGGCGGCCGTGTGGGACAGCCGCTCCCCGCTGGAGTGGAAGCTGGAGGACCCGGAGCCGGCGGGCAAGGGCATCGTGGCCCTGCTGTCGGACTGGTTCCCGAAGACCACCGGCGAGATCATCCACGTCGACGGCGGCCTGCACGCGATCGGCGCCTGACACCGCTTCCCTCGTTCGGCCCACCGGCCGGGCGGGGCCGAGGGACCTCCCCGCACCCTGGGTAGCGAGGAGGTCCCTTCGTGCGCCCACCCGTCTCCCGCCACCGCCCTGCCAAGGAAGCACTGCGCGCCCGCTCTTTTCCTCGCGTCGCCCCCGCTCTCGCCGCCCTCGCCCTCCTGCTCGCGCTGCCGTACGACGCCATGTCCGACACCCCTGAAACGGCCGGCCACGCGCGCGTTGCCGGCAAGGAGCGCGAACTGTTCGGAGCCGGGTGCCGGATCCGCGTCGAGGGGACGCGGGTGAGCGCCAGCTGCCACAACCCTTACCCGCGCGCCGACCTGGTCGCCCTGCACATCGAGTGCGACCCCTGGTGGGACGTCGACACCGACTCGACCCCGGCCGCGGTCGGCCCCGCCGAGACGCTGCGCATGGACGGGCGGTGCTGGAAGAAGGTGCGGACCGCGTGGGTCAGCCACCGGAAGGCGGCGGTGTGAGCCGCCCCGGGCGGCACAGGAACGGATAGCCGGCCGCCTCCGTGGCTGCCCGCTCGGCGTCGCCGTCCCGGATCGCGTCGACCACGGACGAGTGGTCCATGTGGTTCTCGGCGGTGAGCCGCTCGCCCACGTCCTCGCGCAGCCAGTCCCGCAGGACCTCGCCCAGGTCCGCGTACATCGCCGTCATGACGTCGTTGTGGGACGCGGCGACCACGGCCATGTGGAACGTCGCGTCCGCCGTCACGAACGCCTCCGTGTCGCCCGACTCCCACGCCTCCTCACGGCGTACGAGCAGGGCGTCGAGCTGCTTCAGGTCGCGCTCGGTGCGCCGCTCGGCGGCGAGCTTCGCGGCGCTCGACTCCAGCGTCGAGCGCAGCTCGGCGATGTGCCACGGATCGGCGTCCGCGAACCGCCGCTGCATCACGCCCGCCAGCTCGCTGGTCGCCACGACGTAGGTGCCCGAGCCCTGGCGGATGTCGAGCACGCCGTTGTGGGCGAGGGCGCGCACCGCCTCCCGCACGGTGTTCCGGGCGACGCCCAACTGCTCGACCAGCTCCGGCTCCGTGGGGATGCGGGAGCCCACGGGCCACTCACCCGAGGAGATCTGGGCGCGCAGAGCGGAGATGACCTGCTCGGACAGGGCCGAGCGGCGCGGAGAGGTCAGGGGCATCGACGTTCCTTCGTCCTTGCTCGTACGGGGCGCATGAGGCGGGGGTGTGGCTCTCAGGGTGTGCGTGGCCCCGCACAGTGTGACGCAAACGGATTGGACAACCAATCATCCCATGATTCTAAGATAGGTCCCATGGCTAGTGAGGAAACCCCGACCCCGACGATGGCACCGCCGACCGCACCGTCGTCGGCGCCCACCGAGACCGCCGAGAGCAGTGCCGCCCACGGCGCCTCGCGCACCTGGGCCGTCCGTCTGGTGACCGTCGGCATCGTCCTCGCCGCCCTGAACCTGCGGCCCGCCATCACCAGCCTCGGCGCCCTCCTCGAAGAGGTCCGTGACGGGCTCGGCATGAGCGGCAGCGTCGCGGGCCTGCTCACCTCCGTACCGCCGCTGTGCTTCGCGGTCTTCGGCGTGATGGCGCCGCGGCTCGCCAGGCGCTTCGGCGCGAGCGCCGTCGTCTGCGCGGGCATGGTCGCGATCACCGCGGGCCTGATCATCCGCCCCTACGCCGGAAACACCGTCGGCTTCCTGGTCGCCAGCGCCCTCGCCCTGATGGGCATCGCCGTCAGCAACGTGCTGATGCCGGTCATCGTCAAGCGCTGGTTCCCCGACCGCGTCGGCTCCATGACCGGTCTGTACTCGATGGCCCTCGCGGCCGGCACCTCCGTCGCCGCCGCCGCGACCGTGCCCATGACCAGTGCGCTGGGCGGCAGTTGGCAGACCGGCCTCGCCGTGTGGGCCGCGCTCGGCGCCGCCGCCGTGCTGCCCTGGCTCGCGCTCACCCGGATGAAGAGCGCGGCCCCCGCCGAACCGGTCCGCGTCACCGCCGCCTCCGCCCCGGCCGACGGCGCCGGGCTGCGCATCACCCGCAGCCGCACCGCGTGGGCGCTCGCCGTCTTCTTCGGCCTCCAGGCCACGGCCGCGTACATCACCATGGGCTGGATGCCGCAGATCTTCCGGGACTCCGGGGTCTCCGCGTCGACCGCCGGTGTGCTGCTCGCCGTCACCATGGTGATGGGCGTGCCGCTCGGCTTCGTCATCCCCCGGGTCGCCGCCCGGCTGCCCAGCCAGGGCCCGATGGTGATCGCCCTCGGCGTGTGCGGCCTGGCCGGTTACGCGGGCCTCTACCTCGCCCCGGCCTCCGGCGCCTGGGCGTGGGCGATCCTGCTCGGCATCTCCAACTGCTCCTTCCCGCTCGCCCTCACGATGGTCGGCATGCGCGCCCGCACCGGCGCCGGTGTCGCCAAGCTGTCCGCGTTCGCACAGTCCACCGGCTACCTGATCTCGATCCCCGGACCGCTGCTCATCGGCGTCCTGAACGAGGCCACCGGTAACTGGAGCGTGCCGATCGCGCTGATGGCCGCGCTGATGGTGCCGCAGATCGTGATCGGTGTCCTCGCGGGCCGCAACCGCACCATCGAGGACGAGGCCACGGCGGCCGCCCCGGCGTCCTGAGCGCGGGGGACGGGTGCGACACTTGCCGCATGTCGCCTGTGCTCGAACCGAACCCCCAGAACGGCCAGAAGAAGCTCCTCCTCGTGCTCGGCGCGATGCTGGCCGTCACCGTGATCGTGGCCATCATCGCGACGATCGCCTCCCCCTGACACGTCCCGCGCCTGCCTGCCGCCGCCCTCGGCGGCTGCTCGCGGAGCGGGGGTGGGGTTAACTCCACCATCCCCTAGGGGGCCAGTGTCAGGGTCAAGTGGGTGGATCACCGGATGGGTCGGGAGCTCCCGGGTCCGTACCTTCGAAGTGTCGCCGAGAACGTCGGCGCGGCGGACGAAGACCACGGACCACGGAGGAACCATGTCGGCCCCCACGCACTCCCGGCCCCACCCGGCAGCCGCGCGCGGCGTCGACATACGACTGCCCTGGTGGGCGATCGTGCTGCCGGCCCTCGCCTTCGTGGCGCTCCTGCTGCTGATCCTCAACCCGGCCGACACCCAGGCCGCGGCGGGCGACCCGACCCTTGGCCACGTCCTGGAACGCGCGAAGGAACTGGTGCTCGACTAGGGCCTGTCCCGGCACCTTTCGTCCCGCATTCACCCGTGCCGGGGGAGCACGTCAACTCCCTGCGCCCCGTGGCACGTTTCGTGCGAAGCTGGGACCCATGAGCGTCGCAGAACCCCGCAGGATTGTCCTTTTCCGGCATGCGAAGGCGGACTGGCCTCAGGTGTCCGATCACGAGCGGCCGCTCGCCGAGCGGGGCCGCAAGGACGCCCCCGTCGCCGGCCGCAGGCTGGCCGACTCCGGCATCCCCTTCGACCTGGCCCTGTGTTCGACCGCCGTGCGCACCCGTGAGACGTGGAAACTGGCCGTCTCCGAGCTGCCCGAGCGTCCCAGGACCGTGTACGAGGAGCGCGTCTACGAGGCGTCCCCCGGCGAGCTGATCGCCGTGCTGAACGAGACGCCGGACGACGTGCGGAGCGCCATCCTCATCGGCCACAACCCCGGAGTGCAGGGGCTTGCCGAGGTACTGACCGGCTCGGCCGAGGGCGACGCCGGCGAGCGGATGGGCCGGCGCGGCTTCCCGACCGCGGCCTTCGCCGTGCTGTCCTTCACCGGCCCCTGGAAGTCACTGGAGCCGGGCACCGCCACCCTGATCGACCACTGGTCCCCGAACGACTGACGGCGCCCATCCGTACGTATGCCCATCCGCCCGTATACGCAGAAGGGCCCGGCACCGCGCATCGGTACCGGGCCCTCCTGCTGAGGACGGCGAGGGTCAGGCCTCCTGCGCGTCGGCCGCCTCGACCTCTTCGCGCGTGATGCCGAGCAGATACAGGACCGTGTCGAGGAACGGCACGTTCACCGCGGTGTGCGCCGCCTCGCGGACCACCGGCTTCGCGTTGAAGGCGACGCCGAGCCCGGCCGCGTTCAGCATGTCCAGGTCGTTCGCGCCGTCACCGATCGCCACGGTCTGCGCCAGCGGCACCCCGGCCTCCGCGGCGAACCGGCGCAGGAGCCGCGCCTTGCCCGCGCGGTCCACGATCTCCCCGGTGACCTTGCCGGTCAGCTTCCCGTCGACGATCTCCAGGGTGTTGGCCTGCGCGAAGTCGAGCCCGAGCCGCTCCCGCAGATCGTCCGTGACCTGGGTGAACCCACCGGACACCACGCCGACTTGGTAGCCGAGGCGCTTGAGCGTACGGATCAGGGTGCGGGCACCCGGCGTGAGCCGCACCTCGCTCCTGACCTTGTCCACGACCGACGCGTCGAGCCCCGCGAGCAGCGCCACGCGCGCGTGCAGCGACTGCTCGAAGTCCAACTCGCCGCGCATCGCCGCCGCCGTCACCCCGGCGACCTCGTCCTCGCAGCCCGCGTGCGCCGCGAACAGCTCGATGACCTCGTCCTGGATGAGCGTCGAGTCGACGTCCATCACGATGAGCCGCTGCGCGCGCCGGTGCAGACCCGCCGCGACGACGGCCATGTCCACGCCCAGCTTGGCGGCCTCGGTGGCCAGCGCGGTGCGCAACGTCTCCGTCTGGGTGCCGGACACCGCGAACTCCACTGCGGTGACGGGGTACTTGGCGAGCCGGAAGATGCGGTCGATGTTGCCGCCGGTGCCGGTGATCGTCGCGGCGATCGACGCGGTCGACTCGGCGGTGAGCGGGTGGCCGAGCACGGTGACCAGGGAACGGCCCATGCCGCGCGGCCGGTTGTCACCGATGCCCGAGATGATCTCGGCCTGCATCCGGATGGACTCCGCCCAGCTGTGGACGGTGGCCCGCAGCTCTCCTTCGAGCCCGGCGGGCGGCTCGGTCACCAGGGCGCACAGGACCATGCGCCCGCGCGTGACGACCTGCTCGATGTCGACGACGTCGAGGGAGTAGGCGGCGAGGGTGTCGAAGAGTCCGGCCGTGATACCTGGCCGGTCCTTGCCGAAGATCTTGACCAGGAGGGTCGGGGTGTCGGCCGGCACGGAGAAGTGTCCGTCGGCGTTCGGGGCATCAGCAGGGTGCTGGGGCTGCGGAGCGCTCATGATGCCCCTACGTTATCGGGCCTGTGTACGGATGCGCGGCTGCGGTCCGCGTACCGGACAGCCCCTGGCCCGCGCTCAGCGTCCGTCCCCGTCGCCCGGCCTCCGGCGCCCATGGCGGGGCGGACCCGGTGCCGGTGGTGGGGGAGGCGGGGCGGGCGG
>NZ_JAAGMG010001161.1 GCF_010548525.1 Streptomyces sp. SID14478 | reverse complement strand
CCGGGCCGGACGCGACGCCCGGTGACGGCGGTGACCCGGCGCCGGGGGACGGACCTGCCGCCCCGGGTGACGGACCGGCCGAGGCGCCCGAGTCCGGCGCCGCCGAGGTGGACGACGGGCGCTTCACGGTGCGGCTCGCCAACTTCGAGGGCCCCTTCGACCTGCTGCTCCAGCTCATCTCGAAGCACAAGCTCGATGTCACCGAGGTCGCGCTGTCGAAGGTGACCGACGAGTTCATGGCGCACATCCGGGCGATGGGCCCGGACTGGGATCTCGACCAGACCACGGAGTTCCTCGTCGTCGCCGCGACGCTGCTCGACCTGAAAGCGGCCCGGCTGCTGCCCGCCGCCGAGGTGGAGGACGAGGCGGACCTCGCCCTGCTCGAAGCCCGCGACCTGCTGTTCGCGCGGCTGCTGCAGTACCGCGCGTACAAGCGCATCGCCGACATCTTCAGCGGGCGGCTCGACGAGGAGGCGCGGCGCTACCCGCGGACCGTCGGCCTGGAGCCGCACCACGCCGAGCTGCTGCCGGACGTGGTCATCAGCATCGGCGCCGAGGGGTTCGCCCGGCTCGCGGTGAAGGCGATGCAGCCCAAGCCCAAGCCGCAGGTGTACGTCGACCACATCCATGCCCCGCTGGTGAGCGTGCAGGAGCAGGCCGGTCTCGTGGTGGCCCGGCTGCGGGAGCTCGGGGAGGCCAGCTTCCGGGAGCTGGTGGCGGACACCGAGGACACGCTGACCGTGGTGGCGCGGTTCCTGGCGCTGCTGGAGCTGTACCGCGAGAAGGCCGTCGCCCTGGACCAGGAGACCGCGCTCGGCGAGCTCCTCGTGCGCTGGACCGGGAGCGAGGGCGGCACGGAGCCCGTGGTGACCGACGAGTTCGACCGGGCGCCCGAGCCGGAGACCAAGGACAAGGAGCCTGCGGGATGAGTACGGAGACGGACAGCGCCGCGGTGGCCGGGCTCGACCTCAAGCCCGCCCTGGAGGCCGTCCTGATGGTCGTCGACGAGCCCGCCACCGAGGAACACCTCGCCAAGATCCTGCAGCGTCCCCGGCGGGCCGTCGCGGACGCGCTGCGCGAGCTGGCGGACGAGTACACCGTGCAGGGGCGCGGTTTCGAGCTGCGGCTCGTCGCCGGGGGCTGGCGGTTCTACACGCGGCCCGAGTACGCCGAGGCCGTCGAGGGCTTCGTGCTGGACGGGCAGGTCGCCCGGTTGACGCAGGCCGCCCTGGAGACTCTTGCCGTCGTCGCGTACCGCCAGCCGGTCAGCCGTTCCCGGGTCTCCGCGGTGCGCGGAGTCAACTGTGACGGGGTCATGCGGACCCTGTTGCAGCGGGGTCTGGTGGAGGAGGCGGGCGCGGAACCCGAAACAGGTGCGATCCTGTACAGGACGACGAACTATTTTCTGGAGCGGATGGGCCTGCGCGGCCTTGACGAGCTGCCGGAGCTCGCGCCCTTCCTCCCCGAGGCGGACGCGATCGAGGCCGAGACGCTGGAAGGTGTTCCGTCGTTCGATCCGGACGCGCCCGACGCGCCGGATTCGGGGTACGCAGACGACGCAGACGACTAACGGAAATTTGATGCGAAGCAGCAGCGGCAGGAACAGCAGCGGAAACAACGGCGGGAGCCGTGGTGGCAACAGCGGCGGCCGCGGCGGGAGCAGCGGTGGCCGCGGTAACTACCGCGGCGCCGGTGACAACCGCGACGACAGGCGTGGCGCCGGCGGCGCCCGCGATGACAGGCGTGGCGCGGGTGGCGCCCGCGACGACA
>NZ_JAAGMG010001124.1 GCF_010548525.1 Streptomyces sp. SID14478 | reverse complement strand
CGCGACCGGAGTGGCGGGCTCGGCCGGGGCCGCTGCCTCGGCGGGGGTGTCCGCCTTCGCCTTCGCCGGGGTCTCGGGGGCGGTGGCCTCCGGGGCGGCGGGTTCGTCGTCCTTCGCCGGGGCGGCAGCCGCCCCGGTCCCGGCCTCGGCATCCACCGAAGCCGTGTCCGGTCCGACGTGCTCCGTGCCCACCGGCCGCGCCGGCTTCGGCACCGTGATGTTGTCGAAGGCCGCGGCGACCAGGTCGTCCGCCTCGGCGCCCTTCGACGGCGCGGGCACCTTCGGCTTCTCGGCCGGGGCCGAGGTCGCGTTCGATGCCGGCGTCGGCGTCGGCGTCGTCGTGGACACGTCCGGCTCCGACGACGGTGCCGGAAGCGTGACGTCCGGTTCCGCCGCGGCAGCGGATTCCGTGTCCTTCTTACGGGACCGCCCGAACGCGTTCCGCAGCAGATCCAGAATGCCCATGTGCGCAACCTTCCGCATGAGTTGGTCCCCAAAGTCCCTGGAACCCCTGGCCAGGGCGGACACGTAAGGTTAGCCGCCACGGACCGTGATCTTCGGCAGGGCCGGTCCGATCGGCCGAGCGCACCTCACGCGGAAAGGCTGTCGGGGCCTCCCCCGAGGGGGCCCCAACAGCCTTTCCTTGCCGCTCCGTTACGTCGGTCGCTTCCTGCGCTTGCTTCGCGTCGGTCAGTTGTTGTGCTTGCGGCGGTAGATCGAGAAGCCCAGACCGGCCGCGCCCAGCGCCGCCGCACCGGCGCCCGCGGCGATCAGCGGGGTCTCGTCGGAGCCGGAGGTGTGCGCCGTGACGTTCTCCGCGCCCGCCTTCACGCCGCCCTGCGGCAGCGTGCGCCCGCCGTCGGTGGTCCGGGGCGTGGTGTGCGGGGCGGTCCCGTGGCCGTTCTGGTGGGTGGTGCCGTGCTTGCCGGAGCCGTCGAGCCACGACGTGACCGCGCCGGTCGGCTTCAGGGCGACGTGCAGCCCGTTGTTCTGGCCGTACGCCGTCTTGTTGTGGGCGTCGAGGGTGTCGAGCTTCTTGCCGTGGGCGTAGATGTCGGCCTGGTAGTGGGACGGGCCCACCTTGTAGACCTTGGCGATCGAGACGCCGTCGGCCAGCTTCACCGTCTTGACGTAGGTACGGCCCGGGGTCGGCTTGGGCGCCGGGACCTTCTTGGCGGTGATCGTGCCGTCGCTGGTGAGCGTGAACGTGTAGCCGCCCAGCTTGGTGGAGTTGCTGCCGTTGTACGCCTTGATGTGGCCCTTGACCTTGCCGTGCTGGGCGAGTTCGGCGCGGGCGGAGCGGGCCGAGGCGTTCACCTCGACCTTGGCGGTCCAGCCGTCGGAGAACTTCGTGGTGCCCTTGGTGACCCAGCCGCCGACGACCGGGGGCTTCGCGTCCTTCTTGGCGGTGATGGTGCCGTCGCTGGTGAGCGTGAACGTGTAGCCGCCCAGCTTGGTGGACTTGGAGCCGTTGTAGGCCTCCAGCTTTCCCTTGGCGTGGCCGTTCTGGGATATCTGGGCGCGGGCGGAGCGGGCGGAGGCGTTGACGTCGACCTTGGCGGTCCAGCCGTCGCCGAGGTTCACGGTGCCCTTGGAGACCCAGTCGCCGGGCTTCGGGGGCTGGGTGTCCTTCTTGGCGGTGATGGTGCCGTCGCTGGTGAGCGTGAAGGTGTAGCCGCCCAGCTTGGTGGACTTGGAGCCGTCGTACGCCTCCAGGCTGCCCTTGGCGGCGCCGTCCTGGGATATCTGGGCGCGGGCCGAGCGGGCCGAGGCGTTCACGTCGACTTTCGCGGTCCAGCCGTCGCCGAGGTTCACGGTGCCCTTGGAGACCCAGTCGCCGGGCTTCGGGGGCTGGGTGTCCTTCTTGGCGGTGATGGTG
>NZ_JAAGMG010001086.1 GCF_010548525.1 Streptomyces sp. SID14478 | reverse complement strand
CGCTCGCCGCCGCACTTCCGGCGAGCCCGGCCCTCGCCGACCCGGAACCGCCGAGACCCGCCGCGGGCCCCGCGCTCGTCCCCGGCGTCCCGCGCACCCCGCTCCACCCGTGGCAGCTCGACACCCCGGACCAGGCGCTGGCGCCCCACGTGTACGAGCCGAGCGCCGAGGAGGACGCCGTCGAGCCCGACGAGCCGCCCGCCGGAGTCGACGACCTCATCGAGTACGTGCCGCCCAGCGAGGTGCAGCGGGCGCCCACCTGCACCAAGAAGACCGGCCCCCACCAGCGCCAGGTCGAGCGCTGGCTGAAGTTGAAGGCCGACGGCGCGCAGTCGGCCGCGGACTGCAAGGCGATCCGCGCCTTCCAGACCGCGCAGGGCATCCGCCCGAACATCGGCTTCGCCGGGCCCGTCACCTGGTCGCGGATGCGCTGGCTGACCGCCCGCAAGAACCCGAACGCGGCGAAGAAGTGCCCCACGCGCGCGTACCGCCTCGCCTGCGTCGACCTGCCGCGCCAGTTGATGTGGGTCAGCAAGGGCAAGAAGATCGTCCTCGGGCCGGTGCCGATCCGCAGCGGACGGGCCGGGTACGGGACCCGCGCCGGCTGGCACAAGGTCTACTGGAAGCACAAGAACCACTGGTCGTCGATCTACAACACCCCCATGCCGTACAGCCAGTTCTTCAGCGGCGGCCAGGCCTTCCACGCCATCTACGGCAGCGTCTACAACCCGCCCGGCTCGCGCGGCTGCGTGAACATGCGGTACGCCGACGCGAAAAAGCTGTGGGCCGTCCTGCAGAAGAACGACCGCGTCTACGTGTGGGGCCGCAAGCCCGGCACGTGAGCCCGAGCACCCGAGGGCCTGTCCGACCCCTCTGAGACACTGGGCGCACGATGAACGAGAACGTGACTGCCCCGCTCCGCGCCCGTGCCGAGATCGACCTCGGCGCGCTGAAGGCCAATGTGCGGTCCCTGCGCGCCCACGCGCCGGGGGCCGCGTTCATGGCCGTCGTGAAGGCGGACGCGTACGGGCACGGGATGATCCCGGTGGCCCGCGCCGCCAAGGAGGCGGGTGCCGACTGGATCGGCACCGCCACCGCGGAGGAGGCGCTCGAACTGCGCGCGGCCGGGCTGCCCGGCCGCATCATGTGCTGGCTCTGGGTGCCCGGCGGCCCCTGGCGCGAGGGCATCGAGGCCGACCTCGACATGTCGGTCAGCGGCATGTGGGCGCTGCGCGAAGTCACGGCCGCGGCAAGGGAGCTGGGCCGCACGGCCCGCATCCAGCTGAAGGCCGACACCGGCCTCGGGCGCAACGGCTGCCTGCCCACCGACTGGCCGGAGCTCGTACGGGAAGCGCTGGCGGCGCAGGCGGCCGGGCACGTCACCGTCACCGGCCTGTGGTCGCACTTCGCCTGCGCCGACGAGCCGGGGCACCCCTCCATCGCCGCCCAGCTCACCGCCTTTCGAGAGATGACCGGGTACGCGGAAGGCGAGGGCGTCACCCCCGAGGTGCGCCACATCGCCAACTCGCCGGGCACGCTCACCCTGCCCGAGACCCACTTCGACCTCGTGCGCCCCGGCATCGCCATGTACGGGATCTCGCCCAGCCCCGAGCTCGGCCCGCCCGCCGACCACGGGCTGCGCCCCGTCATGACGCTGAAGGCGAACCTCGCCCTCGTGAAGCACGCGCCGGGCGGACTCGGCGTCAGTTACGGGCATCACTACGTCACACCGGGCGCCACCACCCTCGGCCTGGTCCCGCTCGGCTACGCGGACGGCATCCCGCGGCACGCCTCGGGCACCGGCCCGCTCCTGATCGGCGGCAAGCGGCGCACGGTCGCGGGCCGCGTCGCGATGGACCAGTTCGTCGTGGACCTCGGCGGGGACGAACCGGCCGCGGGCGACGAGGCGGTGCTGTTCGGACCGGGCGACGCGGGCGAGCCGACCGCCGAGGACTGGGCGGTCGCGGCGGGCACCATCGCGTACGAGATCGTCACGCGGATCGGTTCCCGGGTGCCGCGCGTCTACGTAGACGGAGAAGGAACCGGACGACCTGAGATGCGGCCCCGCATCCCGTAGGAGGAGCGGCACGTGAGCGACAGCAGTGCAGAGGTCACGGCGGCCGTCGCCGGAGCCGCGGCTTCGGGGAACTGGCGGCGGGCCGGCCTCGCGGGCGCCGCGATAGGCGTGGTG
>NZ_JAAGMG010001047.1 GCF_010548525.1 Streptomyces sp. SID14478 | reverse complement strand
CAGCGGGCAGCGCAGGGTCACCCAGTCGTCGGCCCAGGTGCGCGCGCTGACCGGCTCGGGGGCGGCGTCGCGCAGCAGCGGGGGAGCGACGGGGGCGCCGCAGGCGCAGGGCATCGCCGGGGGGCGGTAGAGGTGCTCGCGCAGACAGGCAGGGCACCGTACGCGCACCGGTTCGGCCATGGCACACCCCCTCGGGCGCTGCTGACGGATCGACGTGAGTCTCATCATCCACCTTGACGGCCTCCGAGACCCCCCTCTACATTGCTTCCATATAGCAGAACCTAGTTTCCGCATCATGGAATTCCGAGAGGAAGGCCGGAGCGGGAACCTGGACGGAATTCAGAGCTCGCCGCGGGGCGCGACGGGAGCGCGAATCCGACAGACCGGACACAGACGTACCCAGTCACAGCAGAAGTCGGGAGCACTCATGGCTCGAATGACCGCCGCCCGCGCGGCCGTTGAGATCCTCAAGCGCGAGGGCGTCAACAACGCGTTCGGCGTGCCCGGTGCCGCCATCAACCCCTTCTACAAGGAGCTCAAGGCGAGCGGGGGCATCGACCACACGCTCGCCCGCCACGTCGAGGGCGCCTCGCACATGGCCGAGGGCTACACGCGGGCGAACCCGGGCAACATCGGTGTCTGCATCGGCACCTCGGGCCCGGCAGGCACGGACATGATCACCGGCCTGTACTCCGCCATCGGGGACTCCATCCCGATCCTGTGCATCACGGGCCAGGCGCCCACGCACCTGATCCACAAGGAGGACTTCCAGGCCGTCGACATCTCCTCGATCGCCAAGCCGGTCGCGAAGATGGCCGTCACCGTCCTGGAGGCCGCACAGGTCCCGGGCGTCTTCCAGCAGGCCTTCCACCTGATGCGCTCGGGCCGTCCCGGTCCGGTCCTCATCGACCTGCCGATCGACGTCCAGCAGACCGAGATCGAGTTCGACCCGGAGACGTACGAGCCGCTGCCGGTCTACAAGCCGGCCGCGACCCGCGCCCAGATCGAGAAGGCGATCCGGCTCCTCGTCGAGTCCGAGCGCCCGCTGATCATCGCGGGCGGCGGCATCATCAACGCGGACGCGAGCGACCTGCTCGTCGAGTTCGCGGAGATCACCAACACCCCCGTCGTGCCCACCCTGATGGGCTGGGGCACCATCCCCGACGACCACGACCTGAACGCGGGCATGGTCGGCCAGCAGACCGGCCACCGCTACGGCAACGCCACGTTCCTGGAGTCGGACTTCGTCCTCGGCATCGGCAACCGCTGGGCCAACCGGCACACCGGCTACAAGCTGGACGTGTACCGCGAGGGCCGCACGTTCGTCCACGTCGACATCGAGCCGACCCAGATCGGCAAGATCTTCGCCCCGGACTACGGGATCACCTCCGACGCCAAGGCCGCCCTGGAGCTGTTCGTCGAGGTCGCCAAGGAACTCAAGGCCGCGGGCAAGCTGCCCGACCGCAGCGCCTGGGTCGCCTCGCACCTGGAGCGCAAGGAGACCCTCCTGCGCCGCACGCACTTCGACAACATCCCCATGAAGCCGCAGCGCGTCTACGAGGAGATGAACAAGGCGTTCGGCAAGGACACGCGCTACGTGACGACCATCGGTCTGTCGCAGATCGCGGGCGCCCAGATGCTGCACGTCTACAAGCCGCGCCACTGGATCAACTGCGGCCAGGCCGGCCCGCTCGGCTGGACGATCCCGGCCGCGCTCGGCGTCGCCAAGGCCGACCCGGACACGCAGGTCGTCGCCCTGTCCGGCGACTACGACTTCCAGTTCATGATCGAGGAACTGGCGGTCGGCGCGCAGCACCGCATCCCGTACGTCCACGTCCTGGTGAACAACGCCTACCTGGGCCTGATCCGCCAGGCGCAGATCGGCCTCGACATCAACTTCCAGGTCAACCTGGAGTTCGAGAACCAGAACAGCCCGGAGCTCGGCGTCTACGGCGTCGACCACGTCAAGGTCGCCGAGGGCCTGGGCTGCAAGGCGATCCGGGTGACCGACCCGAACGAGTTGGGCGAGGCCCTGGAGCGCGCCAAGAAGCTCGCCCAGGACCACCAGGTCCCGGTCGTCGTCGAGGCGATCCTGGAGCGCATCACCAACATCTCGATGAGCCCCACGGCCGACATCAGCGCGGTCAAGGAGTTCGAGGAGATCGCGACGGAGCCCGGCCACGCGCCGACGTCGATCCGTCCGCTGAAGGTCTGACGACCCGCGCGCTCCGTACACAAGGAGCGGGACACGAGGGGCGGGCCACCGGTTCCACGAGAACCGGTGGCCCGCCCTTTCGCGCGCGTCACGCGCGTTGGAAGAACTCCACCTCCGCCAGGGCGATGTGCCGACCGCGCGTCAGACCCGCGGGAGCGTTCAGGGTGAGACGGATCGTCGTGACGTCGCTGATGCCGACCTGGAAGGTCTGCGAGCCGGCCTTGTCGCTGAGGGCGAACTCCTTGTGGCTGACCTCGCCGTCCTTGGACGTCACCTCGGCGTCCACCTGAAGGGCGCGCGCCTCACGGGCGTACTCCTCGGCGGACTTCGACGCCCCGTTGGTGATGATCAGGTCCACCAGGCGGAACGGCTTGCCGAACGTGTACGTGACGGAGGCGCCGGGGCCGGACACCGCCCAGTACCGGTTGCTCAGGCCGTCGACGCTGTCGTCCGCCGGATGCCCGGCCAGCTGCGCGGTGGCCGTGACGCCCGACGGGGTCACCGCCTTCGCCTTGCCGAGCTTGTCCCGGGTGTCCTCGATGAGGTGGCGTCCGGCGGGCAGCAGCAGGAAACCGGCCGCGCACAGGGCGAGCACCACGGCGAGCACGACCAGCGTCCGCGTCAGCCGGCCCGAGCCCGCCCGGGTGCGCCTGCGGAAGGGCCACACCGTGCGCCACCACGGCAGCGGGGCGGCCGCGACCGTTGCGGTCA
>NZ_JAAGMG010001007.1 GCF_010548525.1 Streptomyces sp. SID14478 | reverse complement strand
CGGGGCACGGCCGTCGCCGTCACGCTGCCGTTGCCGGTGCCCGCCGGGGGCCGCGCGTGATCCGGCTGCTGCTCGCCGACGACCACCCCGTCGTCCGCGCCGGGCTGCGGGCCGTCCTCGACGCGGAGCCCGACTTCGCGATCGTCGCGGAGGCCGCCACGGCCGAGCAGGCGGTGTCGCTGGCCGCCGCGGAATCCGTGGACGTGGTGCTGATGGACCTGCAGTTCGGCGCGGGGATGCACGGCGCCGAGGCGACGGCGCGGATCGCGGCCCTGACGGACGGGCCGCGCGTGCTGGTGCTGACGACGTACGACACGGACGCGGACATCCTGGCGGCGGTCGAGGCCGGTGCCTCCGGCTATCTGCTGAAGGACGCGCCTCCCGAGGAACTCGCCGCGGCGGTGCGGACCGCCGCCTCCGGGCGGTCCGCGCTCGCCCCGGCGATCGCGCTGCGCCTGATGGACCGGCTGCGGGCGCCCTCGGAGGCGTTGAGCCGGCGTGAGCTGGAGGTCCTGCAGCTGGTGCGGGACGGACTGTCGAATGCCGAGATCGCCCGTCAGCTGTTCCTGAGCCAGGCCACGGTGAAGTCCCATCTGGTGCACATCTACGCGAAGTTGGGCGTGGACTCGCGGACGTCGGCCGTCGCCGCGGCCACGTCGCGGGGCTTGATGCGAGCCCTGTAGGACCCGACGTCCTACAGGGCGCAGAAGTCACCCGGCGCCATCCGGCGCAGGGCGCGGAAATCCCGCCGCGCCGAGCGCAGCGGCACCGTGAGGACCGGGCACCGGGCGTGGCGTCGTACGTGCCGGTGCACGGGGCGGTGGTGCCAGCGCCGGGGGCGGACGCCGATGACGAGCAGGTCGTCGGGGCCCGCCGCCAG
>NZ_JAAGMG010000968.1 GCF_010548525.1 Streptomyces sp. SID14478 | reverse complement strand
CGGACCGTTGCTGCTGGGCCGGATCGTCGACGCGGTGCGCGCGGGCACGTCCGTCGGGCACGTGGACCGGACGGCGGCGGTGATCCTGTGCTGCGCCCTCGCGCAGCTCGGGTTCGAGCGGTGGGCGCGACTGGTGGGGTTCCGGTTCGGGGAGCGGACCGCGGCGCGGGTGCGGGACCGGTTCGTGGACCGGGCGCTGGCACTGCCCGCGTCGGTGGTCGACCGCACCGGCCCCGGCGACCTGACCAACCGGGGCACGAACGACGTGGCGTCGGTGGCGGGCGCGCTGCGCGACGCGGGGCCCGACGTGTTCGTGTCACTGGCCCACGCCCTGTTCCTGGTCGGCGCGGTGTGGATCGTCAAGCCGCTGCTCGGCGCTCTCGCCCTGGTCTGCCTGACGGGCATCCCGGTCGCCGTCCGCTGGTATCTGCGCCGGGCCCGGGTTGCGTACCTCGCGCAGGGCGAGGCCGATTCGCAGCTCGCGGAGCACCTGGCGGCGACGGCGTCCGGCGCCCGTACGGTGGAGGCGTTCCGGCTGGAGCGGCGCCGGCGCGAGGAGTGCGAGCGGGCCGTCGGGCTCAGCCGCCGCACCCGTCTGCGGACGCTGTTCCTGCGCAGCGTCCTGTTCCCCTCGATCGACTTCTCGTACGTGCTGCCGGTCGTCGCGGTCCTCCTGGCGGGCGGCGCGCTGCACGCCCACGGCGCCATGGGCCTCGGCTCCGTCGTGACGTGCACGCTGTACCTGCGCCAACTGTCCGGGCCGCTCGACACGATCCTGTTCCGGGTGGAGCAACTGCAGGCCAGCGCGGCCTCGTTCGCGCGCGTGGAGGGCCTCGGCGGGGCGCCGCGCGCGCCGGAACACGACATGCGCGCCCCGGTCGGCGACGCCCTCGTGCTGCGCGCGGTGCACTACGCGTACGAGGGCGGCGCCGATGTCGTCCACGGCGTCGACCTGACCGTGCGTCCC
>NZ_JAAGMG010000928.1 GCF_010548525.1 Streptomyces sp. SID14478 | reverse complement strand
GTGCGGCGGCTGGGTCGGGCGGTGAACTCCGTGGTGGGCAGGGGTGGGTGACGGCCTGTCATGGGGCGGCTCCCTCAGGCATGTTCAAGATCGTGTTATCGTTAACACTCACTGATCGGAGTGTGGGCGCGAGAGTACGACCGCGTCAATGCCCGTGCAGGTCTTGTTCTGTGCGGAGCGCCGGACCGCCCCCGTCGAAATGCGCCGCGCACCGCTGTGAACTGGCGTGGAACCTTCGCAGTGTCCGCGAATCTTCCCGGAGTTGTCCGTGATCGGTAACAGGCGCATCCACCGGCCCGCACGTCTCGTCCTGTCCAGTGTTCACGAGGTGATCGGGACCGGTGGAACACGGTGCGAAGGGGACGGACATGGCGCGGCGAGGCAACGGGCGAGGCTGGAACAGCAAGGTGGTCGGGGCTGCGCTCGGCGTGACGTTGCTCGCGACCGGCGCCTCGGTGTGGACGGCGCAGGCGGGCGTCGCGGACGGCTCGTCACCGGAGGCGGCCGCCCCGGCCGCACCCGGCGGCGCCGCGCGGGCCACCGCGAGGACGATCGCGCACGCCTCGGACGCGGGTGCGCGCGGCGTCAACATCACCATCGACGACGGCCCGGACCCGCAATGGACACCCCAAGTCCTCGCCGTACTGCAGGAGTTCGGCGTGAAGGCCACGTTCTGCATGGTGGGGCCGCAGGCCGAGGCGCACCCGGACCTCGTGAAGAAGGTCGTCGCGGCCGGACACCGGTTGTGCGACCACTCGGTGGCGCACGACACCACCATGGACAAGAAGTCCGAGGCCTACCAGGCGCGGCAGATCCTCGACGCCGAGCGCATGATCACCGAGGCGTCCGGGGGCGTACGGCCCATGTACTACCGGGCACCCGGCGGCGCCTTCACCCCGTACAGCCGCAAGCTCGCCGCGTCCCACGGCATGCGCCCGCTGGGCTGGAACGTGGACAGCAAGGACTTCGAGCGCCCGGGAACGGACTCCGTCGTCGCCACGGTCGAACAAGAGCTGCCCAACGGGCCGACGGTGCTCTTCCACGACGCCGGCGGCGACCGCGCCCAGACCGTCGAGGCCCTGCGCCGACTGCTCCCCCGGCTCAAGGAGCAGGGCTACGCGTTCGGCTTCCCGGTGCGCTGAGGATCGACCCGACGGCCTCGGATCAGCTCATCCGGTCCGGGACCGGGTCCCGCCGGCGTCGCGGCGTCCGGCGGGACGACGAGCGGGCCCAGCCGGCCTTGTCGTTGGCCCTGCTCGAAGCCGAGCACCGCGTGCGCGATGAGCACTTCCGGCCGATCGCCCCTCAACTCGCCGGGGGGAGCGGCACACTGATCCGATGGCATACGACCTCTCGAAGGGTGCCTCCGCACCCCAGCCCGAAGCGCAGGTCTTCAAGGGTTACGTCGCGACCGTGACGCTCTATGCGGATCGGGCCGAGATCAAGCGCAAGCTCATGGGGAAGGCGACCGGCGCCAGGGACTGCGTCATCCCCCTGCGCGACGTCGTCAAGGTGCTGTCGAAAGAGCCGACCCGTCTCGTGAACGGGTACGTACAGCTCGCCACCGAGCAGGACCGGGGGCAGCTGCGTATCGCGACGGCCGAGGCGCAGAAGGCCATCGCGAACAACTCCCGCACGGTGCTGTTCACCTGGAACCAACGGGAGGCCCACGCCGCGTACCTCGCCGCCGCGACGGCCGGCGTCCGGACTCAGGGCGGCAACCCGTTCGGATAGTGCGCGCTGCGTCCAGTGAACGATCACCACGTCCGAATGCCGAATGCCGGATGCGGCGTGCTCCGTGGGCCCCCGTCCTGGGTAGCGTGGCCCTCTGCTGCATGGGGTGTCCATGTGCCTGGCCGGTCCGTGCGAGGGCCCCCGACGAGAGTGATGAGGCGGCCGCAATGAGTGAACCGACGAAGCCCGAGGTCGACGTTCCTGAAGGCGCCGCCCCTGCCGAGCTGACGGTCCGGGACCTGGTCGTCGGGGACGGTGCCGAGGTGAAGCCCGGCATGGTGGTCAGGGTCCACTACGTCGGGGTGACCTTCGCATCCGGGAACGAGTTCGACGCCTCCTGGGACCGGGGCGAGCCGTTCAAGTTCGCCCTGGGCGGTGGCAAGGTCATCAAGGGCTGGGACCGCGGGGTGAGGGGGATGAAGGTCGGCGGCCGGCGCGAGATCATCGTCCCCCCGCGCCTCGGCTACGGCAACCAGTCACCCTCGCCGCTGATCCCGGCGGGCTCGACCCTGGTCTTCGTGGTGGACCTGCTCGACTCGTATTCCGGCACAAGCGGGTGGAGCAAGGCCCAGTAGCCCTCATTGCCCCGGAAACGGCGGGGCAACAGAAAAAGGGCCGTTCGAAAACGGCCCTTCACCTGCGACGTTCGATACGTTCGAACTGTCGGGACGACAGGATTTGAACCTGCGACCCCTTGACCCCCAGCGGCATGGTCGCTCCCACGCAAGCTCTCGAACGTCCCAGTGCACCGTTGAGCAACGTTCTCGGCACACGCTGGAGGCATACGCAGCTTGGGCCGTACCGATGCCCGCACCGAGCGGCTGCGCTTGGTGCGCGCAAGTCAGGCGAGATGCTCGGCGAGGTGGCTGGCGAACGCCTCGGCGATGGGGCGCAGCCCCATGGAGCCCGGTACGACATGGTCGTCGTAGTCCCCGTCTTCGATGGCCACATCGTTATTGAAGAGCACCTTGGTCTCCGCGGGCAAGAGATCCAGGAACCAGGACACGAACTCAGCTGCTTCGACCGCACCGTAGCCGGGAAGCCCGATACCGCGTTGAGGGTGATACCAGGCGCTGCGCTGGGCACCGTCAGCGGAACGGGTGTAGGTGAATTCAAGATCCGGGTCCCGCTCGTCGCTCGATTCGTAGTCGGGCCACCTGGCAGCAGCCTGGGTGTCGAAGACTTCTAGGTCGACGGGCCAGACTTCCCCCTCGACGGGAGCGAAGTAGTAGTTGGTGATGACCTGAGCAGCCTCGTCGGCGGTAGTCACAGCGCGCCCTTCTCAGTCGGTTGCCGGGTGGTAGCGAACGTTACCGGGGACCCCATGTTTCGCCATGAGGTACTGCCAATAAGCCTCGGTCTCGGGGCCGTTTGTAATGACTTCGAGTCCCTTGAGGTGCCCGTTCGGGTCATTGATGGCCCGACCGTAGTCCCGAATCTCCGCGTCGTCGCCCTTGTGCGGCCCGGCGACCCAAGCCTTCTTGTCCTTTTCCGGAAGTTCGAGCTTCTCCAGGGTCCGCGGGGACTTGCAGGTGTTGGGTTCGTTGACGTACTTGGCGTCGAGGGCGTATCCATCCGCCGGCCGTAGACCGTCGGCCTGCTGCCCGTCCTTCAAACCCCGCCTGTGTGGCAGTACCAGGTCGTACTCGGGATACCCGGCAGTGTCCGCCTGGTATCGGTTAGCCGGATCTGCTTCCGTGCGTCTATTCCCGAAGTCGTGCTGGTGCAGCGTCGACATCCACTTGCGGAAGTCAGCCTGCTCCTTGGCGCTGAGTAGCTTCGTACCCGCTGGCGGCAACGGCCCTTTCGGGTTGACTCCAGGTCTCGGCGGGCCGGGCTTGAGCGGGTCGGGCTGGGAGTAGATAGCGTAAGTGATGCCGCCCGGGGTGGGGCCGGTGGCCGCGAGCGTCAGGGGTGTCGCAGGTATGAGCGGAGACGCCGGAACCGGGATGATGGCCGGGTAGCCCGGGGCGTAGGGCACGGGCGGGCTGGACGGTTCGGGGAGTTTGGCTTTGCGTCCGGAGCCGTCGAGAATGCCCGGGATGAGGCCGAGCGCGGCAATGTGCACGTCCCCGCAGACGGCGTCGTTGAGCCCGTGGTCGTTGTCGTTGTCCAACAGGGAATCGCCGAGGGCCATGCCTCCAGCTTTCCAGTCGGCTTTGGCGTCGTCGACGTGCCCGGCGTAGGCGTCGCAGGCGGCAGCTATCTCGTAGCAGGCGGCGGCGATGTTCGCGAGGAGTGCTTCGCCGTCGGTGGTCCGGCAGGGGCGTTCGCCGTTGCCGATGAAGACGCCGAAGTACTCGACGAACGAGGTGACAGCGAAACCGGACCAGTCCTTGACGAGCACGCCCTGACCGGTCTGGGCACTGGTGCGGGTGCCTTCCATGAGCTTCCCCGCGTGCCGCCACGCCTTCGCGGCGGAACGCGCTTTGCTGGAGTCGCCACGAGGTCCTTGGGTGAGGAAGTCGTCCATCCAGTCTTCTTTGGAGACGACGTCGGGAAGATCTTCCTCACTGCCGGTGGGATCGCACTGGCGGCTGGCTTGTGGCTGCCTGAGTCCGTTGATGGCGTCATCGGGCGAGAAGTTCTCAACGATCCGCGCGGCGACCTTGCTGTCCGTGGCGAGGAACTCGAAGGCCATCTTCATGACGGAGGCAGACAGTTCGCCCATGGTGTATGTCGAGAAGGCGATCTGGGCGACGGTTTCGCGGGCTGCTGCCTGATACAGCTTCGCAAAGTTGTGGCCGCCGGCGTCGTCACCGGCCATACCCTTGGAGACCTGGAGGGCCTCGACGAGGGCACCGATGACTTCGACGAGGAATTCCGTGAGGTCATTGAACCCGCCGGACATTCCGACGAGTTCGTCCGACTTGACCTTGACGTCCGGTGCCACTGATCCCTCCCCGTGATCATGCCGTCCGCAAGGTTAGCTGCCGCAACCCCACGTGTCGCAACGGCATCAAGACAACCTCTGCTACGCACCGCCCCGCCGGAGATCTTGCGGGTGCGGATGCAGCCACAACACGGTCACCGTCGACCACAGACTCGACGGCGTCGAGGCCAGCACCTCCCCCAGCCAAGCCAATGACCACATTCCCGCGGAGCAGCTCAGGACCCCCACCAGGGCCAAGGGCCACTACGCCATGGTCAATAGCTTCGATGGTCGCGGTGGAGGCTCACGTAGCGCGGTGTACATCAGCAGCCCAAACGGATCGGCCATGTGTTCCACGCATGAACACCCCGCACGGCGTCGTCTTCCTCGACGAAGAGCGTCGTGCGTGCGGACCGGGACAACTCAGTGAGCGTTTTCAGTGTGGCTACTGATCGGGTGAGGGGACGGCGTGACGTTGGGGTACGCAACGGACAGGGCTCCCGTGCCGTTGAGTGAGGTGTTCGACGTCTCAACTCAGCAGCACAGGAGCCCTGTTGGTTCCGTATCCTGCCGCACTCGACCTGCCTCACGCCTTGGTCGAGTGGGTCACGATGCTCATCGTCACCCGCGAGGGTGACCGGCGGTGCAAACTGCCGCCGCACCGCCGTGCGTTGGTCGCACTCGTGTACCTGCGCCACCATGAAACCCTCGCCCGCATCGCCGCGGCCTTCGGGATATCCGTCGGTACCGCCCACGTCTACGTCACCGCGGTCACCGAACTGCTCGCCGAGCTGGCACCGGGCCTGCTGAAGACGCTGCGCGTGCACGATCCGGACTTCGTTCTCCTGGACGGCACGCTCGCCGAGTGCGACCGCGTCGGGGACGGCAGGGCGGACTACTCGGCGAAACACAAGCGGCACGGCGTGAACGTGCAGGTCGTCACGGACCCGGCCGGGGAGATTTTGTGGCTGTCGCCGGCGCTGCCGGGCCGCACCCACGATCTGACGGCAGCCCGCACCCACAAGATTCTCCGGATCTGCGAGCGCCAGGGCGTCCCGATCCTCGCCGACATGGCCTACATCGGTGCAGGCGGCTGGGTCACCACCGCCGGGCGCCGGCCGCCGGGCGGTGAACTCACCCTTACCGAGCAGACCGAGAACCGGGCCCTGTCCGCGGCCCGGGCACCTGTCGAACGAGGCATGGCACGACTGAAGTCCTGGCAGATCTTCCGCAGATCCCGCATCAGCCCCAACCGCATGAGCGTCATCACCAAAGCCGTCCTCACCCTGGAGAGGCAACGCTGAAAACGCTCAGTGGGAGCGCGCTCCCACTCCCGTTGCTCCCACTGGGAGCATGGGAGCAACAGAAAAAGGGCCGTTCGAAAACGGCCCTTCACCTGCGACGTTCGATACGTTCGAACTGTCGGGACGACAGGATTTGAACCTGCGACCCCTTGACCCCCAGTCAAGTGCGCTACCAAGCTGCGCCACGTCCCGATACCCGCTGACCTGGGCTTTCCCCTGGCCGAACGTGCACGGAAACCATACCGCACTCGGGGCCGTGGTCGCGCATCCCTTTACGGCTCGGGACGTGCTCGGAGGCGGGGTTGACCTCAAGCAAAGTTGAGGTTGCACGCTGCTGGATATGACGACGACAGCGCAGCGGCGCACCTACGGATACGCGGACCTGTCCCGCCTGATCAGTGCCATGACCGGGGACGAGAAGCACGGGGCCGCGGCCACCTCCACTCTCGACGTGTTGTGGGTGCTGTACGACCGGGTCCTGCGGGTGGGGCCGGACACGGTCGACGATCCGGGGCGCGACAGGTTCCTGCTCTCGAAGGGGCACGGGCCGATGGCGTACTACGCGGTGCTCGCCGCGAAGGGGTTCGTGCCGGTCGAGTGGCTGGGCGGGTTCGGGCAGTACGGGTCGCGGCTCGGGCACCATCCCGACCGGCTGCTGGTGCCCGGCGCGGAGATCGGCAGCGGGTCGCTCGGGCACGGGCTGCCGCTCGCGGTGGGCACGGCGCTCGGGCTGCGTGCCCAGGGGCGGGTCGAGCCCGCCGTCTGGGCCCTGGTCGGGGACGCCGAGCTCGACGAGGGGAGCAATCACGAGGCGATCGCGTTCGCCGGGGCCACCGGGATCGAGCGGCTGCACACCGTCGTGGTCGACAACATGTCCGCCACGTACGGCCGGGCGGGCGGCATCGCGGCCCGTTTCGACGCGGCCGGCTGGTCGACGCTGACCGTCGACGGGCGCGATCACGCCGCGCTGTACGAGGCGTTCACCGCGCCGCATCCGGGGCGGCCGCACGTGGTCGTCGCCCGCGTCGAGCCGCAGTTGTCGTGACCCACCCCCAGCCATCGTTTGCGCACCGTTCGGAAAGGAACATCGCCGTGGACACCATGCGTGACCGTTTCGCCCCTGTTGTCTCCCGGCTGCTCGACGAGGATCCCCGGGTGGCCGTCGTGCTCGCCGAGATCGGCCTCGCGCCGTTCGCGCAGGCCGCGCGCCGGCATCCGGACCGGGTGATCAACGTGGGGATCAGGGAGCAGCTGCTCGTGGGGACGGGGGCCGGGCTCGCGCTGACCGGGCTGCGGCCCGTGCTGCACACCTTCGCCAGTTTCCTCGTGGAGCGGCCCTTCGAGCAGGTCAAGCTGGACTTCGGACATCAGGGCGTGGGCGGGGTGCTGGTGAGCGCGGGCGGGTCGTACGACATCGCCGCCGGCGGGTTCACGCACATGGCGCCCGGCGACGTGGCACTGCTCGACACCCTCGACAGCTGGACCGTGCACGTGCCCGGCCATCCGGACGAGGCGGAGACCCTGCTGCGGCACGCGGTCGGGGCGGGCGACGAGCGGGTGTACGTACGGCTGTCCACCCAGTCCAACCGGGACGCGCTCGCCGTGGACGGGGCGCGGATGCTGACGGTGCGCGAGGGGCGCGGCGGGGTCGTCGTCGCCGTCGGGCCGCTGCTCGACGCGGTGCTCGCCGCGACGGAGGGGCTCGACGTCACCGTGCTGTACGCGTCGACCGTGCGGCCCTTCGACTCGGACGGGCTGCGCCGGGCCGTGGGCGACAGGGCGGAGGTCGTGCTGGTGGAGCCGTATCTCGCGGGTACGTCCACGGCCGCCGCGAACGACGCGCTCGGCGATCTCCCGCATCGCGTGCTCGGGCTCGGCGTGGGCCGTCGGGAGCTGCGGCGTTATGGCACCCCCGAGGAGCACGTCGCCGCGCACGGGCTCGACGCGGCGACGCTGCGGGAGCGGATCAGCCGGTTCGTGGACGCGCCGGTTCCTGCGTAGGCACCGGCACGGAGCGTACGGGGGCGACGTCGGCGCGGACGAGGCCGCGGATCGCGGGGACCGCGAGCAGGGCGGTCGCGCACAGCAGGGTGACGCCGCCGCCGGCCAGCAGGACGTGCCGGGTGCCGAACACG
>NZ_JAAGMG010000892.1 GCF_010548525.1 Streptomyces sp. SID14478 | reverse complement strand
CTGCGCCAGCGGCCGCACCTGGCCCGTCACGCCGGACGCGAAGGACCCGACCTGCTGCCCGACGAGGCCCGTCGCGAACGGCGCGACGTCACCGACCGCACCGCCCGCGAGCCCGCCCACGTCACCGACGGCCCGGCCGGCGACGGGCAGCACGCCGTGCACGGCGGTGGCCGCGACGGGCGGCAGCACGGCGGTGGCGGTCTCGTCGACGACCGGGGAGGCGTTCGTCTGCACGGAGGCGACGGTCTGCTGCACGGAGGGGGCGGTCTGCCGCGCGTACGTGACAGCGTGCTGCGGGTACGCGTCGGTCTGCTGGGGCTGTCCGAGGGCGCCCGTTACGAGTCCGGCGGCGGTCTGGGCGTGCACCTGGGCGAACTGCACGGACGTGCGCACCTGGTCCCGCACCTGCTCGTCCGTCTGCTCCAGGACGTAGGAGAGGGACGGGACGTCCGCCCGGTCCTGCTGCGGGTGCTGCGACTGCTGGTGCGGGTGCTGCGACTGGAGCTCGGGCGCGAAGGCGTCGAGCGGGCCGAAGAGGTAGTCGACGTCGTCCTGCGCGGTGACGTGCGCGGCCGCGGCCCTGGTGGCGGAAGCGGCCTTCCTCGTGACGTTGTTGTCGGTGACCTTGTTCTCGGCGACCGTCGCCTTGGCCTTGTCGGTGACCTTGTCGGCAGCGGCCGTGGTGGCCTTGGCCTCGGGGGTGTCGCCGGCCTTGCCGGTGGCTCCCTGCGTCAGCTGCGACGCGGTGTCCTGCACGTCGCCGACGGTGTCAGCGGCATCGGCGGTCACGTCCGGTACGGACAGCGAGTGGGCGGGCAGTTCGTCGGCGCTGGCCACGGCCGAGCCGAGCGCCCAGGCGCCGCCCACGCCCGCGGCTATGACGATGGAGCGACGGAGGTTCTTGTTCATGAGTACGTGATTCCTTCGAATTCCGGCGAGGGGCCGGTGGGATTCCGGGTGTCGGACAGACCGGTTCCGCCCCCGCGCGACAGGTCACGCGCGGGGAACGGGCCGTCCTAGCCGGGGAATTCGGGAATCTCGCGATGCCGGTCGACGACCGGCGCGGGGGCGCCGGACGCGAACGCGCCGGGCACGAGCAGAACGGGCGCCTGAACGCCGAACGCCGCCGCATGCAGATCGCCGTGCCGCGTCGAACCAGCGTCACCCGCGGACGCGTTGGCCGCGGGTACGCCGTCGGGGCGCGACGGGGCGCCGGGCGTGGCC
>NZ_JAAGMG010000853.1 GCF_010548525.1 Streptomyces sp. SID14478 | reverse complement strand
GCCGGTGCTGCCGGTCCAGGCCGGGGGCCGTGATCATGCGGTACCAGTACGCGATCGGGGACCCGCTCATGCCGCGCAGGCCCAGCGCGCTGACCGTGTACGGGTCGACGAGGCCGGGGGCGACCGCGACGCAGGAGGCCGCGGCGTGCGCGGCGAGTTCCGCGCGCAGGGTGTCGTGGGCGGCGCGGTGCTGCTCGCCGTCCGGCCAGAACGTGACCGTGAGGTGGACGCCCGCGGGCAGCCCCCCGACGCGTACCTCCGCGGGGAGTTCGGACAGGGCGGCCGGGAGCCGGGTGACGGTCGCCTCCAGCAGGCGCTCCATGGCGCGGTCCGTCTTGAGCAGGATCTCGTAGCCGGTCGGGGAGGGCCGCAGGGCGTGTTCGCGGGCGGTGAGACCGGCGGCCTCGATCAATTCGGCCACCAGCGGCAGGAGTTCGACGTCGCTGCCGTCGGCGAGGTCGTACGTGACGCAGGTGCGGTCCGGGGACACCCGGGGTGCGCGGTGGGTGTCGAGGAGCTCGCGGTGCAGCTCCTCCAGGGCCGGGTCGATGCGGCCGCCGAGCGCCTCGTACTCCTCGTACGACTCCAACGCCTCCGCGGTGCGGCCCAGTTCGCGCAGGGCGATCATCTGCAGGCGGCGGAAGTCCTCGCGGGCGGGGTGGTCGTGGAGCAGGGCGGTGAGGTCGGTTGCCACCCGTGCGAACTCGCCGAGATCCAGGTCGAGTTCCGCGGCCGTGCGGTGCAGGGTGAGGTGGAGGTGGGTGAGGCGGGTACGGGCGGTGCGCGCGGCAGGGCCGGGGACGCCGTCCAGGGGCGTGCCGCGGAACAGGGCGAGGGCGACGGTGACGCGGTCGCGGGCCGCTCGTAGGTCACCCTCTTCGCGTAGCTCCTCGGCGGCGGTCACAAGGGTCTGGCAGAGGGCGATGTCGACGGTGTCGGTGCTGGTGTGCAGGGCGTAGCCCTCGGGGAGCGAGGCGATGCCGTTCAGGTCGAGGCGGAGCCGGGCGATGTGCGCGCCCGTGCCGGACGGGGCAGGACCGGACGGCTCGCGTCCCCGCACGCCCTCGTCCAGTTCGGCGTGCGTCACCACGTTGCCCGGCCTCAGGAGCAACATTGCGAGCAGGGCCTGGCGTTCGGGATCGGCGATCTCCACGGGCCTGCGGTTGCCGTCCGGCATCCGGCTGGCGACCCGGAGCGGACCGAGCAGCTCGTACACCTGGTGGGGCCCCCGGGGCATGGCCGGCACCCCCCGGGTGAGGTCGCTCAGGGCGGTGGCCCGGCGCTGCGGGTCGGGTGCGGCGAGATCGGTGGGCGGGGCTCCCAACTGGTGCAGCAGCTCGCCCAGCCGGCGCAGGTCGTCCGCGCGGTCCGCCTCGTGCGAGGTGCGCCCCGGATCGAACTGGGTGAGCTTCACGGTTCCGTCCGGTGACAGGACGACCCGGGGCATGCCGACGGCGCCGTGCGTGACTCCCGCCTCGTGCAGGGCCGTCAGCGCCCCCGCCAGGGAGCGGGCGACGGTGTCGAGCAGCGCGCCCGGAAGGCGGTAGCCGTTGGGCGCGGCAAGGGCGTTGAGTGGCACGCCGTCCAGATGCTCCAGGACCGTGTACGGCCCCTCGTCCGTGATACCGAAGTCGAGCACCCGCGCCACGCACGGGTGGTTCAGCCGGGACAGCGCGCGGGCGACGCGCAAGAACTCGCCGTCGTCGCGCCGCCGGTGCCGCTTCACCACCACCGGCTGCCCCAGGTCGAGGTCGCGGGCCAGCCATACCGAGCTGTTCGGCCGCAGTTGCCGATCGACCCGGTACCGCCCCCCGAGGAGCGGCCCGCGCCCACCCGACGCGGCGCCCGTGATCCGCCGCCCGCCCGCGAGCCGCCGCACGCTCTCCTCGCTGACCGTCGCGAACGCGTCCTCGGCCGCGCCT
>NZ_JAAGMG010000797.1 GCF_010548525.1 Streptomyces sp. SID14478 | reverse complement strand
CGAAGCCGCCGCGGCCGCGCGAGCCGAGCACCAGCAGTTGCGCCTCGGCGCTCATCTCGGGCAGCACGGCGGCCGGCAGCCCGTCGCGGCTGATGAACTCCAGGGGCGGCGGGCCCTCCCGCTCGGCGAGCCTGGCCCGTACGCCTCCGATGACGGGGTCGTCGGCGGGCGCGCTCTCCTCCAGGGGACCCGCGACCAGCACTCCGGACTGCAGGGCGGGCGCGTACTGCCGCACGTGCACGATGCGCAGGTCGGCGCCGCGCCGGGCGGCTTCCGTGAGCGCCCAGTCGAGGGCGCGCTGACTGTCGTCGGACCCGTCGACCGCGGCGACGACGGGCAGGGGGTGCGGCGTGCTCATGACTGGTTCGCCTCCGACACCGGGCAGGCTGTGCCGTGCCCTCATTGACCGGCTGTTCCTGTGGCCAGGCTCGCGCACACAAGAGCCGGAGGACAGGGGCAAAGGTCATGTGTCGGAAACTGAGCGCAAAAACGGCGAATCCACCTACGGCTCCTGAGGCGCCGCCCCCCACTCCTGTCTAGGTCAGATCGAACTCGCCCTCACGGGCGCCGAGCACGAACGCCCCCCACTCGGCCGGCGTGAAGATCAGCGACGGGCTCTCGGGGCTTCCGCTGTTGCGCATCGCGATGAAGCCCTCGACAAAGGCGATCTGGACATCGCCCAACCCCTTGCTGCTGGAGCGCCAGTCCGCTCCGCTCAGGTCCAGATCGGGCTTGTCCCACCCCGCGAGCGGGTGCTGGTCGATGGTGTCGATGGTGCTTTCGGCCACGTCCGTGCTCCTCCCGATTCGTCGTCCGTGCGTCAGCCTAGCGATCGGCACGGAGCCAGCACAGGCCACGAAGGTGGCGATCGTCATCGCGTGGGCGGCTCGGCGCCGACGAGCCACATGGAGAAGAACTGCGAGCCGCCGCCGTAGGCGTGCCCGAGGACCTTCCGCGCGCCGTCGACCTGGTGCTCGCCCGCCTGCCCGCGCACCTGGAGCGCGGCCTCCGCGAACCGGATCATGCCGGAGGCACCGATGGGATTGGTGGAGAGCACGCCGCCCGACATGTTGACGGGCAGGTCCCCGTCGAGCTCGGTCACGCCCGACTCCGTGAGCTTCCAGCCCTCGCCCTCGGAGGCGAAGCCGAGGTTCTCCAGCCACATCGGCTCGTACCAGGAGAACGGCACGTACATCTCGACGGCGTCGATCTCGCGGCGCGGGTCGGCGATGCCCGCCTGCCGGTACACGTCGGCGGCGCAGTCCTTGCCCGCCTGCGGCGAGACGAAGTCCTTGCCCGCGAAGAGGGTCGGCTCGCTGCGCATCGCCCCGCCCAGCATCCAGGCGGGCCGCTTCGGCGAACGGGCCGCGCCCGCACGGTCGGTGAGGATCATCGCGCAGGCGCCGTCGGAGGACGGGCAGGTCTCGGAGTAGCGGATCGGGTCCCAGAGCATGGGCGAGGCCTGGACCTTCTCCAGCGTGATGTCGTGCTCGTGGAGATGGGCGTAGGGGTTCTTCAGCGCATTGCGCCGGTCCTTGTACGCGACGAGGGAGCCGACGCCGTCCGGCGCGCCGGTGCGCCGCATGTAGGCGCGCACGTGCGGCGCGAAGAAGCCGCCCGCTCCGGCGAGCAGCGGCTGCTGGAACGGGATGGGCAGCGAGAGCCCCCACATCGCGTTGGATTCCGACTGTTTTTCGAAGGCGAGGGTGAGGACCGTGCCGTGGACGCGGCCCGCGACGAGGTTCGAGGCGACGAGCGCGGTCGAGCCGCCGACGGACCCGGCGGTGTGCACCCGCAGCATCGGCTTGCCGACGGCGCCGAGCGCGTCCGCGAGGTACAGCTCGGGCATCATGACGCCCTCGAAGAAGTCCGGCGCCTTGCCGATGACGACGGCGTCGATGTCGGCCCAGCTCAACTCGGCGTCCGCCAGCGCGCGTTGAGCTGCCTCGCGGACGAGGCCGGCAATCGACACGTCGCGGCGCGCGGCCACGTGCTTGGTCTGCCCGATGCCGACGACCGCCACGGGCTCCTTGCCTGTGCTGCTCATCGCTGGTCCTCCCCTTCGAGTACGGCGACCAGGTTCTGCTGGAGGCAGGGCCCGGAGGTGGCGTGCGCGAGCGCCCGGTGCGCGTCGCCGCGGTGGATGCGCGCGGCGGCCTCGCCGATGCGGATCAGCCCGGCGGCCATCACCGGGTTGGCCGCGAGGGCGCCGCCGGACGGATTGACGGTGACGTCCTCGCCGAGCCGCAGCGCCTTGCGCAGGACGACTTCCTGCGAGGTGAACGGGGCGTGCAACTCGGCGGTGTCCACGGGGCGTTCGAAGGCCCCCGCGTTCTCGGCGGCGAGCCGGGTGGACGGCGAGTCGGTGAGGTCGCGCACCCCGAGGCCGTGCGCCTCGATCCGGTGGTCGATGCCGCGGATCCACGCGGGCCGCTCGCACAGCTCCCGCGCCCGGTCCCCCGCGGCGAGGATCACGGCGGCGGCGCCGTCGCCGATGGGCGGGCAGTCCCCGGTACGCAGCGGAT
>NZ_JAAGMG010000751.1 GCF_010548525.1 Streptomyces sp. SID14478 | reverse complement strand
CCGCGGCCCGGCTCGGCGGCGGCGAGCGGGCCAGGGCCCGGCACACCGCGCGCGGCAAGCTGTTGCCGCGCGACCGCGTGGACACGCTGCTCGACCCCGGCTCCCCGTTCCTGGAGCTGGCGCCGCTCGCGGCGGACGGTATGTACGAGGGGCAGGCGCCCGCGGCCGGGGTGATCGCCGGGATCGGGCGGGTCAGCGGGCGCGCGTGCGTGATCGTCGCCAACGACGCCACCGTCAAGGGCGGCACGTACTACCCGATGACCGTGAAGAAGCACCTGCGCGCCCAGGAGGTGGCCCTGGAGAACCGGCTGCCGTGCCTCTACTTGGTGGACTCCGGCGGCGCGTTCCTGCCGATGCAGGACGAGGTGTTCCCGGACCGCGAGCACTTCGGACGGATCTTCTACAACCAGGCCCGGATGTCCGGCGCGGGCATCCCGCAGATCGCGGCGGTGCTCGGCTCGTGCACGGCGGGCGGCGCGTACGTCCCGGCGATGAGCGACGAGGCCGTCATCGTCCGCAATCAGGGCACGATCTTCCTCGGCGGCCCGCCGCTGGTGAAGGCGGCCACCGGCGAGGTGGTGACGGCCGAGGAGCTGGGCGGCGGCGAGGTCCACTCGCGGGTCTCCGGCGTGACGGACCACCTCGCGCAGGACGACGCGCACGCGCTGCGGATCGTGCGCACCATCGTCTCCACGCTGCCGGAGCGCGGGCCGCTGCCGTGGTCGGTGACGGCGGCCGTGGAGCCGAAGGTCGACCCGGCGGGGCTCTACGGCGCGGTGCCGGTCGACTCGCGGACCCCGTACGACGTGCGCGAGGTCATCGCCCGGGTCGTGGACGGCTCCCGGTTCGCCGAGTTCAAGGCCGAGTTCGGGCAGACGCTGGTCACCGGCTTCGCGCGGATCCACGGGCACCCGGTCGGCATCGTCGCGAACAACGGCATCCTGTTCTCCGAGTCCGCCCAGAAGGGAGCCCACTTCATCGAACTGTGCGACCAGCGCGGGATTCCGCTGCTGTTCCTGCAGAACATCTCGGGCTTCATGGTGGGCCGGGACTACGAGGCGGGCGGCATCGCCAAGCACGGCGCCAAGATGGTCACGGCCGTGGCCTGCACGCGCGTGCCGAAGCTGACCGTCGTGATCGGCGGCTCGTACGGCGCGGGCAACTACTCGATGTGCGGCCGCGCGTACTCGCCCCGCTTCCTGTGGATGTGGCCCGGCGCCAAGATCTCCGTCATGGGCGGTGAGCAGGCCGCGTCCGTCCTCGCGACCGTCAAGCGTGACCAGTTGGAGGCGCGCGGCGAGCAGTGGCCCGCGGACGACGAGGAGTCCTTCAAGGCTCCGGTCCGTGCCCAGTACGAGACGCAGGGCAGCGCCTACTACGCGACGGCCCGGCTCTGGGACGACGGCGTGATCGACCCGCTGGAGACCCGCCAGGTCCTCGGCCTGGCCCTGACCGCCTGCGCCCACGCGCCGCTGCCGGAGAAGACCGGCGGCTTCGGCGTCTTCCGGATGTGAGAGGAGGCACGACTGTGGCAACGACCCTGTTCGAGACCGTACTTGTGGCCAACCGCGGCGAGATCGCCGTCCGCGTCATCCGTACGCTGCGTGCCCTCGGCATCCGCTCGGTGGCCGTGTACAGCGACGCCGACGCGGACGCGCGGCACGTGCGCGAGGCCGACGACGCGGTGCGCATCGGACCCGCCCCGGCCACCGAGAGCTACCTGTCCGTGGAGCGCCTGATCGAGGCGGCGGCCGCGACCGGCGCGCAGGCGGTCCACCCGGGCTACGGATTCCTCGCGGAGAACGCCGGGTTCGCGCGGGCCTGCGAGGAGGCGGGCCTCGTCTTCATCGGCCCGTCCGCCGACGCCATCGCGCTGATGGGCGACAAGATCCGCGCCAAGGACACGGTGCGGGCGGCCGGGGTGCCGGTGGTGCCGGGCGGCAAGGACCCCGCACTGGCCGAGGCGGCGCGGGAGTTGGGCGCCCCCGTCCTGCTCAAGCCGTCCGCGGGCGGCGGCGGCAAGGGCATGCGCCTGGTGCGCGACCTGAGCACCCTGGAGGACGAGATCGCGGCGGCCCGGCGCGAGGCGCGGGCCTCCTTCGGCGACGACACGCTCCTGGTGGAGCGATGGATCGACCGGCCCCGGCACATCGAGATCCAGGTCCTCGCGGACTCGCACGGCAACGTGGTGCACCTGGGCGAGCGCGAGTGCTCCCTGCAGCGCCGGCACCAGAAGGTCGTCGAGGAGGCGCCGAGCGTCCTGCTCGACGAGGCCACGCGGGCGGCGATGGGCGCGGCGGCGGTGGAGGCGGCGCGCAGTTGCGGCTACCGCGGCGCGGGCACGGTGGAGTTCATCGTGCCGGGCGGCGACCCCGCCGCGTACTGCTTCATGGAGATGAACACGCGCCTCCAGGTCGAGCACCCGGTGACGGAACTGATCACCGGCCTGGACCTGGTGGAGTGGCAGGTGCGGGTGGCGGCGGGCGAGCGCCTCCCCTTCTCCCAGGACGACATCACGCTCACCGGGCACGCGGTGGAGGCCCGGCTGTGCGCCGAGGACCCCGCGCGCGGCTTCCTCCCCTCCGGCGGCACGGTGCTCGCGCTGAGCGAGCCGGAGGGCGAGGGGGTGCGCACGGACTCCGGGCTCAGCGAGGGCACGGAGGTCTCGTCCCTGTACGACCCGATGCTGGCGAAGGTCATCGCCTACGGGCCCGACCGGGAGACGGCGCTGCGCAGGCTGCGGGCCGCGCTCGCCCGGACGGTGACGCTCGGCGTGCCGACGAACGCCGGGTTCCTGCGCCGCCTGCTGGCCCATCCGGCGGTCGTGGCGGGCGAGTTGGACACCGGGCTGGTGGAGCGTGAGGTCGACTCCCTGGTCGGCGGCGACGTACCGGCCGGGGTGTACGCGGCGGCGGGCGTGCAGCGTCAGCAGGCGCTGCAACCGGTGCCGGACGGCTGGACGGACCCCTTCGCACGGCCCGACGGCTGGCGGCTCGGCGGCGCACCCGCCTGGACGGTGCACCACGTGCGCGTGCCGGGCCA
>NZ_JAAGMG010000716.1 GCF_010548525.1 Streptomyces sp. SID14478 | reverse complement strand
GCGGCCCAGGCCGAACCCCGTCACGCATCCGCACGCAAGCGCGCCTGGAGCGGCCCCCTCCGGCCGCCAAGCCGGAGCGAGCGGGCCGTCCGCGGCTGGGCCGGCTCCTACTCCCCCGCCCCAGGGCGGGACCGCTCGAGTCCAGCGTGCTCAGCCACGCCCGCGTCCCTCGAACGGGCCGAGCCGGTCGGAAGCGGCGCGGCAACAGGCGGCGGAGATGTTCCGCCGGATCCAGGACAACAACTCCCGCCGTCCCGCCCCGGGACCCTCTGACGACGGGGAGCAGGGCTGATGACCACACAGGCCGACCAGATCTCCCGCGTGAGGCAACGCCAGGTGCGGCTGCGCCGTGTGCGGCCCGGGCGCCGCCGCCTCAAGTGGGTATTGATCTCACTGGTGTTGCTGGGTGCGGCGGTGTGCGGGATGGTGCCGCTGTCCGGCGCAGCAGGCCATCTGGCCCTGCTCTCCCAGCAGGCCGAGGCCGACGTCGGGCTCGCCGAGGCCGGCACCAGCGCGGACATCCCGCCTCGCATGCTTCAGGCATACAAGAACGCCGTGCAGTTGATCCACGATGTCGTACCGGCGTGTAAGGGGATGCGGTGGCCGGTCCTCGCCGGGATCGCGAAGGTCGAGTCCAACCACGCCGTCGGCAGGACGATCGCCGCGAACGGTGACATCCGACCGAAGATCTACGGCGTGCTGCTCAACGGCTCCGGCGCGGGCGGCAACACCACCGTGTTTCCCGATACCGACGGCGGCAAGTGGGACGGCACCGCAACTGGGGAACGCGCGGTGGGGCCTTTCCAGTTCATGCCCTCCACCTGGCAGTCGCAGGGCCAGGACGGCAACAAGGACGGCACGAAGGATCCGCACAACGCCGACGACGCCGCGCTGGCCGCGGCCGGGTACCTGTGCGGGCGCGGACGCAACCTCGGCGTCGAGCGGCAACTGCGCGCTGCGATCTTCGCGTACAACCACTCCGGCGCCTACGTCGACAACGTCATGAAGTGGATCAACCAGTACACGGCGGCCGCGAACGCCTCCTCCTCGGTGAGCCTTTCGGGCGTCACGGGCAAGGCGCGCACGGTCCTTGAGTCGGCACTGTCCCAGCGCGGAGTGCCGTACTCATGGGGTGGCGGCGGCACGAGCGGCCCGTCCAGGGGGGTCTGCTGCTCGCCGAGCGGCAAGTCGGGGGCCTCGATCACGGGGTACGACTGCTCGGGTCTCACCTCATACGCGTACGCGAAGGCCGGGATCCGGCTGCCGCGGACCGCGGCCGCGCAGGCCGGACGCGGCCACCGCATCGCGGCCTCGGCCGGGCAAGGCGCTCTGCAGCCAGGGGACTTGGTGTTCTTCGCCTACGCGCCGAGCCGGGACTCGACGATCTATCACGTCGGGATCTACGCCGGCGGCGGGCAGATGGTCAACGCCGCGCGGCCCGGCACCAGCGTGCGCCTCGACCCGGTCGACGCTATGCCCGGCTATGCGGGAGGGGCGCGGCTGCTGTGACGCGAACTCCTCGTATCCCGGCCACCGCCACCGGGCACCGGCCGAAGTTCCCGTGGCTGCTGCTCGCGCTCAGCGGCATTTTCGCCGCGATCGGCTGGCCCCTGCTGTCCTCCCTTGCCGCCGCCTCCCCCACAGCCGCGCCGACGGCGCAGCGTCCTGCCGCCACCAGCGCGCGATCGGCCGCGGCGCCGGTGACGGGCCCGCAGGAGGCGCCCGGTCGGC
>NZ_JAAGMG010000687.1 GCF_010548525.1 Streptomyces sp. SID14478 | reverse complement strand
AGCACGGTTCGTCTGGACGGGGTTGGCATCACGCCTCCTGGCGGCTCAACGATTCATCGGAGCTATCCCGCGCTGAAAGCTAGACAGGTGACGTCAGTGCGTCAATAGAGAGGGATAGATCCGATGGATCAGCCCCAGATCACGGCTCCGGCCCACGCCCCGACGATCAGCAGGCACGCGAACAGCTCGGCCAGGACGCTGGAGCCGCCCGCCCGCATCGCCGTCCGGGTGGAGGCCCACGCGTCCCCGTGCCCGCCGAGCCGCAGCCGCTCCGAGACGTAGATGCCGCCGATGAAACCGGGGATCGCGCCGACGACGGGGAGCACGCAGAACCCGACGAGCGCGCCGGCCCCCGCCCAGACCGCGAGCTTGCGGGTCGCCCCGGCCTGCCGCAGCCTGCGCGGCGGCAACTGCCAGCGCAGCACCTGCGCGGCGAGCAGGGCGACGGTGGCGCCGACGAGGACGCCCCAGGCCAGGCCGTTCGGGTCGCGCAGCGCCCACACGGCGACCCCGGCCCACACGAGCCACGACCCGGGCACACCCGGCACCAGCACCCCGCACAGGCCGAGCGCCATCACGGCCCCGACCAGGAGGAGTTCCCACGCGCCCATTGGCCAAGGGTCTCCCAGACGGAGCGAAAGCGCAGATCAACGGCGTCCGGGCGGCACGCTCAGCGGGCGACCCAGTCCCGCTCGTAGGCGTGCCAGCCCAGCTGCAGCCGGGTCGTCACCCCGGCCAGCTCCATCAGCCGCTTCACCCGCCGCTGCACCGTCCGCAGCCCCAGGTCCAGCTGTTTCGCCACGCTCACGTCGGTCAGCCCGGCCAGCAGCAGGGACAGGATCTCCAGGTCGGTGCCGTCGGGGCCGTCCGCGCCGACCTCCGTGACCCGGCCGCCCTCACCGAGCCGCAGCGGCAGCGCCTCGCGCCACACCGCCTCGAAGAGCCCGGAGAGCGATTCGAGCAGTCCGCTGGCGTGCACGACGAGCGCCGCCGGTTCGGAGGTGCGCGAGGTCAGCGGCACCAGGGCCAGGGTCCCGTCGGCGATGACCAGTTTCGTCGGCACCCGGTCCACGACCCGGACCTGCTCGTCCCGGCCGATCGCCGCGGCCAGCTCGGTCAGGCCCGTCGGCAGCGACAGGACCTCCCGCTCGATGACGACGCGGTAGGCGACGCCCCGGCTCACGGCCTGCGGTTCCGCCTCGTTCTCCAGGGCGGTCACCGCGATCGGATTGCCGGTGACCAGCGCGCAGACGTCCGTGGACGCCCCGAGCTGGATCTGCAGGAAGCGCTGCGAGACGGCGGCGGCGCCCGTCACCACCTCGACCAGGTCGTGCACGGCGGGCTCGGCGGCCGCCGCCCGGTACTCCTCGGCGAGCAGCGCGGCGGCCAGCTCCGCCTTCTCCAGCTCATGTCGCCGCTGGGTGAGCAGGGCGCCGAGCGCGACGCCCGGCGGGGCGGCCACCCAGCGGCCGGGCCGCGCCGAGGACTGGGCGGCCAGCCCGTGCCGCTCCAGACGGCGCAGGGTGCGCTCGGCCTCGTACTCGGCGAGCGTGAGCCGCCGCGCCAGATCCGACACGTCGGCCGCGCCCACCGACACCAACGCGCGGTACGCCGACTCGTGCACCTCGTCCAGACCTATCGCACCCAGCATGCGGCGATGCCCCTCCCACCCAGTCCCACCCGGTCGTGCCGACACCCCCCGTGGCGGGAACCTGCCACGGCACCAACCCGCCGCGCCCATCTTCCCTGCACCGGCCGCCACTCTGCCAATGTGGCGCCACCGCAGCACCAACACCCGCCGGGAATACGGCATTTCACCCGTGTTCACCTGCGCTTTCACATGGGGAGAGCGATGCGACCGAGAGTGCGTACGGCAGGCGCGGCGATCGCCGCCGTCCTGG
>NZ_JAAGMG010000647.1 GCF_010548525.1 Streptomyces sp. SID14478 | reverse complement strand
GAGCACTCGCCCTGGCGCAGCGACTGCGCCGCCAGGTGCATGGCGACCAGCGACGACGAGCACGCCGTGTCGACCGTGACGGCCGGTCCCTCGAAGCCGAAGACGTACGAGACGCGGCCCGAGGCCACGCTCGCCGCCGTGCCGGTCATCAGGTAGCCCTGGACGTCGTCGGGCACGTGGTGGAGCCGGGTCACGTAGTCGTGGTGGACGATGCCGGTGAAGACGCCGATGTCGCTGCCCCGGGTGGACTGCGGGTCGATGCCAGCGCGCTCCAGGGCCTCCCAGGAGGTCTCCAGGAGGAGGCGCTGCTGCGGGTCCATCGCGAGCGCCTCGCGCGGCGAGATGCCGAACAGCGCGGCGTCGAACTGCGCGGCCTCGTGCAGGAACCCGCCCTGCCGCGTGTACGACGTGCCGGCGTGGTCCGGGTCCGGGTCGTACAGGCCCTCCAGGTCCCAGTCGCGGTCGAGCGGGAAGCCGGAGATCGCGTCCCGACCCTCCAGGACGAGGTTCCACAGCTCCTCGGGGCTGTCCGCGCCGCCCGGCAGCCGGGTGCTCATGGCGACGATCGCGATCGGCTCGTCGGTGCCGGGCGCGGGCCCGCCCGCGTCCGGCACCTCCCTTTCCTCACCCAGGAGTTCGGCCCGCAGGTAGTGGGTCAGCGCGCCCGGGGTGGGGTAGTCGAAGACGAGCGTGGTGGGCAGGTCGACGCCGGTGAAGTCGTGGAGCCGGTTGCGGAGCTTGACCGCGCCGAGCGAGTCGAACCCGAAGCTCTTGAAGGACTGTTCGTCCGCGTACTCGAAGCCGTCGCCCTCCCGGTGTCCGAGCACGACCGCGACGCTCTCCTCGACGAGGTCGCGCACCGCACGGCGCTGCTCCTCGGCCGACAGGCCGGCCAGCCGTGCGGCGAACGTCTCGTTCGCGCCGCCGCCGCGGGCGGCGAGGCGCCGGGCGGGGGCCGGACTCCTGACGGGCTCCGGTGTCCGTGCGCTCTCCCCCGGTACGGCGTCCAGGCGCAGCGGGCCCAGGACGGCGACCGGTCCGCCGGCGTGGTCGGCCAGCTCGACGAGGTGGCGGGCGCCGTCCACGGGAGTGACCCGCAGGCGCAGCCCCGTGGCCCCTTGCGCGTACACCGTCAAAGCGGCGCATTCGGTCAGGTCGCGTGGCCCGGCTCCGGTCGCGGTCGCGGCGTCCAGGATGCGCAGCGCGCTGTCCAGGAGTACCGGGTGCAAGGCGAACTCCCCCGCTTCGTCGGCCAGTTCGTCGGGCAGCGCGATCTCGGCGCAGGTACGGCCGTCCTGCTGTGTCTCGGTGGCGCCGTGCGCGGGCAGCGGCCAGGTGCGCGGGTCGAAGGACGGCTCGGGCAGCCCGGGGACGAGGAGGGCGCGGGCGTGGCAGGTCCAGGGGCCGTGGTCCTCGTCGAGGGTGCGGCCGTGGACGGTGACGCGGCGCCGCCCGTCCTGGGCCGGTGCGTCGACCGCGACCCGGATCTGGGTGGCGCCGTGCTCGGGGACCGTCAACGGCGCCTCGACGACGACCTGTTCGAGACCGCCGCAGCCCACCTCGTCGCCGGCCCTGATCAGCATCTCCAGGACGGCGGCGGCCGGGACCCGGCCCGTGGCGGTGGACAGGCCGCGGCTGCGGGGCGTCAGCCGGCCGGTGAGGACGACGCGTCCGTCACCGGGGACCTCGACGACGGTGCCGAGCAGCGGGTGCCCCGCGCTCTCTGCGCCGAGGGCCTCCGCGCCGCCGCCGGGGGCGGCGTCGGTCTCCACCCAGTACCGCTGGTGCTGGAACGCGTACGTGGGCAGCTCGGTGCCCTGCGCGGGGAGGCCGGTGCCGTCGCCGAGGACCGCCGGCCAGTCCAGGTCCGTGCCGCGCACGTGCAGGTGCGCGAGGGCGGTCAGGACGTCGGCCGGTCCGGTGCCGTCCTTGCGGAGGGTGGCGATGCAGTCCTGCTCGCGGACGCCGGGCGCGGCGAGGGCCAGCGCGGCCAGGACACCGCCCGGTCCCAGTTCGAGGTAGGTCGTGGCGCCCTCCTCGCGCAGGGCGGCGACGGCGTCGCCGAACCGGACGGCGTGCCGTACCTGGTCGACCCAGTAGCCGGGGCTGGACAGCCGGCCGTCCCGGTCGGGGCCGCCGGTCAGGGTGGAGACGACGGGAACCCGGGCCGGCCGGTACGTCAGGCGCTCCGCGACCGTGCGGAACTCGTCGAGCATCGGCTCCATGAGCGGCGAGTGGAAGGCGTGGCTGACGGTCAGGCGGCGCGTCTTGTGGCCGCGTCCTGCCAGTTCGGCGGCGACGGCGAGCACGGCGTCCTCGGTTCCGGACAGGACCAGCGCGTCGGGTCCGTTGACCGCCGCGACGCACACCTCTCCCCCGACCCCGTCGAGCAGCGGCGCGACGTCGGCCTCGGTCGCCCGGACGGCGGCCATCGCGCCGCCCTGGGGCAGTGCCTGCATCAACCGGCCGCGGGCGGCGACGAGTTGGGCCGCCTGGTCCAGGTCGAGGATCCCGGACACGTGCGCGGCGGTGAGCTCGCCGATCGAGTGTCCGGCGAGCAGGTCCGGCCGTACGCCCCAGGACTCGAAGAGCCGGAACAGCGCGCTCTCCAGGGCGAACAGGCCGGTCTGGGTGTACAGGGTCCGGTCGAGGAGCGCGGCCTCGGGCGTTGCGGGCGCGGCGAACACGACGTCGCGCAGCGGGTGTTCCGCGTGCCCGGCCAGGTGCGTGTCCAGGGCGGTGCAGGCGGCGGCGAAGGCGTCCGCGAAGACCGGGAAGGCGTCGGCGAGCCCGCGGCCCATGCCGGCCCACTGGCTGCCCTGCCCGGTGAAGAGGACGGCCAGCTTGCCGGGCGCCGGGGTGCCGGTGACGACCGCGGGGCTCGCCGCCCCCTCGGCGAGGGCGGTGAGGTCGGCGCGTGCCTGCGCGGCATCGGGCGACGCCAGCACGACGGCGCGGTGGTCGAGTTGGGCGCGGGCGGTGGCCAGCGCGCGGGCGGCGTCGGCGAGGCGTACGTCGGGACGCTCGTCGAGGAA
>NZ_JAAGMG010000615.1 GCF_010548525.1 Streptomyces sp. SID14478 | reverse complement strand
AGCATCGACGCGTTCGCCCGGCGCCTGCCGCTGCGGGCCGCGGCGATGCTCCTGCGGGTCCTGGAGGAGGCCGACGACGCGGCGGCGCCCCGCCTGGACGCCCTCGTCACCCGCTGGTGCGAGGTGTACGGGGACCGGTTCGGGGCGCGCTGGGTGCCGGTGCCCCACCAGGTCGAGCACCAGGCGCGGACGACGATCGCGGCCGTGCGGCACGCGCAGGGCTGAGCCCGGCGCCCAGGTCGCCCCGGGGACGGAGGCGTCCACCCTGCCGGGCAGGGCGACCGCTCAGGTCGCGGACAGCCGGAACGACATCCGGCCGAAGCCGATCTGGTCGCCGTCCTGGACGACGACGGCGCCGGTCACCCTGCGGCCGTTCACGGAGGTGCCGTTGGTCGAGCCGAGGTCGCGCAGCACCCATGCCCCGCCCTGGTGGCTCAGTTCGGCGTGCACGCGCGAGACCGACTCGTGGCTGAGCCGCAGCCCGTTGGCCGGGTCGCGGCCGATGCGCAGCGGGTAGGGGTTGGCCGCCGGGGGCAGCAGCAGCTTCGGCAGCCGCTCGACGGTCCAGGCCCTGCGCAGCCGCACGGTGAACCCCGAGACGGCGCCGACGGCCCCGAACACGGCCCGCGACCAGCGGTTCTCGGGCCGCAGATCGGCGGTGAGCACCTCGAGTTCGGCGGATCTGCGGGCGGCGAGCGCCAGCTCCATGCGGCGTACGAACGTGTCGTGCGAGAGCCGGCCGAGCGCGACGCCGTCCCTGAGCACCTTCAGCGCACGGTCCCGCTCGGCGTCGGACAACCGGGCCGGGTAGGTGTGGTGTTCAAAAGAGGACGTCACGCTCGTGATTGTCGGGCAGCGCGGCCGGGGTGTCCAGAAAACGAAGGCCGTCACGCCCTGCCCGCTGTTACGTTCGAGCCCGCCGCGACCGCGAACGGGCCGCCACCTGAGGAGAGTTCTTGACTTCTGCACCGCACGATCTGACGGTCCGCGCGCTCGGCGAGGCCGACGCGCACCTCTTCCGCACGATGGACGACCCGGGCCTGGTCGGCCGCGTCGTCACCGGGGTCGACTACCGCACCCGCGGCGAGGGCGGCGACTACGACCCCGCCTGGTCGTGGGTGGCGCTGCGCGGCGGACGGGTCGTCGCGCGGGCGGCCTGGTGGGGCGGCCCGGACGACGACGAACCGGTCAACCTGAACTGGTTCGACGTCGGCGAGGACGACATCGAGGCGGGCGTCGCCCTGTTGCGGCAGGCCCCCTACGACGTCGAGTACGAGCTGATCCTGCCCGCCGACTGGCAGGAGCGCCCGGACGCGCGGGCGGCCGCGCAGGCACGCATGGAGGCGGCCCGGCAGGCGGGCATGCGCCGGCTCGTGGCCCGTTTCCGGTACCGGTGGACTCCGGCGGACGGGCTGCCCGCACGCCCGGGGCGCCTGGTGTTCCGGCCCGAGCCGGACGACGCGGTGGTCCTGGACGTGCTGCGCCGCGTGCACGCGGTGACGCTGGACGCGCACGCGCTGCAGGCCGTCGAGGAGGGCGGCCTCAACCGGGCCGCGCAGGCGGAACTGGACTTCTTCCACTGGTGCCCGTCGCCGCGGGAGTGGCTGCGGCTGGCGTACACGCCAGGCGGTGAACCGGTCGGCATCGCCTTCCCCGCCTACAACCACACGGGCCCCGTCGTGGGGTTCATCGGGGTCGTGCCGGAGCAGCGCGGCCGGGGTTATGCGTATGACCTCCTGGCAGAGTCGACGCACTTCCTGGTCGAGCAGGGCGCCGAGTACGTCCTCGCCGACACGGACGAGACGAATGTCCCGATGGCGGCGAACTTCACGAAGGCCGGGTACCCGGTGGTGCAAAAGCGCGTCCATTTCGTGTGACCCGGGCCGCACCTCGGCGAATCGGCCCCGTGACGATCAAGCGTGACGCACCATGGACGCGCAGTCACCGGCCACAGACGAGGGGAACCGTCCGTGCAGTTCGAGGTGTGGGCACCACAGGCGGAGCGGGTCGCGCTCCATTGCGACGGCGACGTGCGGGCGTTGGAACCCGATCCCGGCCGGGTGGGCTGGTGGGCGGGGCGGGCCGACGCCGAGGACGGCACGCGGTACGGGTTCGCGCTCGACGACGGGCCCGTGCTGCCCGACCCGCGCTCGCGCCGCCAGC
>NZ_JAAGMG010000567.1 GCF_010548525.1 Streptomyces sp. SID14478 | reverse complement strand
CGTCTCGGCGCGCAGCCGGCACGCGAAGTGCACGGCGAGCGAGGCGGCGTCCTGGTCGCGGGCCATGCTGAGCAGCACGGCGGTGGCGTGCTCGGCGAGTTCGGCGACCAGCCCGGACAGGCCCAACAGGCGCAGTACGCGGTCGAGTTGTGCGGGTGCGCCGTCGCGTACGACGAGCGGGACGAAGGTGCGGCGGTTGACCGGGAGGCCGGCGGCCCTGGCCCGGGGCAGCAGGTGCCGGGCGGGGGCGACGCCGGAGACCAGGTCGGCGAGCAGGCACTGTGCGGACTGCTCCTCCCAGCTGGCCGCGGAGGCCCCGGACAGCATGCGGTGCAGGACGAGCGCTTCGGCGGCGCGGTCGGCGAGCAGGCGTCCGGTCGCGCCGTCGCCGCGGTACCCGCACAGGACGACGGAGCCCCAGCGTTCGCCGCGCCCGCCGAGGTCGGCCCGCATCCAGCCCTCGCCGTCGACTCCCCCCGGCTGCCGGGCGATCCGGTCCCAGTCGCGCAGGACGTCGTCGACGGCGGGCCGCTCCCCCGCGGTGGCGAGGACGCGGTGGGCGAGGTTGGTGACGACGACGGGGCAGGCGCTGTGCGCGGCGACCTCGTCGAGCAGGTTCTGCAGCGGGGCGCCCGCCGTGATGAGTCCGGTGAGCGCGGTGCGGATGCCCTCGGAGAGGCTGACGGCGGCGAACTTGCGCCGCACCAGCCGGGATTGGACCTCCTCGGTCAGCTCGGCGAAGGGGAACGGGCGGTGCAGCACGACCATCGGCAGCCCGTGCCGCTCGGCGGCCCGCCGCATGTGCTGCGGCGGGGCCGGGAAGGCGCGTCCCAGGCCGAGCACGAGGGCGGCGGCCTCGGCCCGGTGCAGGGACTCGATGTACGCGGTCTGGCTGCGGACGTCCCCCGCGAGCAGCACGCCGGTGGTGAGGATCATCTCGCCGCCGCTGAGCATGACGCCCACGTCCGCGGCCTCCGCCACGTGCACCCAGCGCACGGGGCGGTCGAGGTGGTCGGCCGCCGCGACCACCTCGGGCTCGCCCGCGGCGATGCGTTCCAGGGCGAGTATCTGCCGTACGGACAGGGCGTGTTCGGAACCGGTCGCGGTGCGCATGGTGCCGCCTTCTCGCTTCAGGGAGCCGTCCTCAGCGCCCGCTCCAAAAGGGCCGCGCCCTCCTCCGCCTCCGCCACCGTCAGCGACAGCGGCGGGGCGATGCGGAGCACGCTGGTGTCGTGGCCGCCGCCCTTGCCGATCAGCAGGCCGCCCGCGCGGCACGCCTCCAGGACCGCCGTCGCGGCCGCGGGGACCGCCTGGTCCGTGCCGGGCTTGACGAGCTCCACGCCGATCATGAGGCCCCGGCCGCGTACTTCGCGTACGCCCTCCACCTGCGCGGCGATGGCCCGCAGCCGCTCGATGAGCAGGCCGCCGACGCGCCGCGCGTTGCCCTGGAGGTCGTGTTCCAGGAGGTAGGAGAGGTTGGCGAGGCCGGCCGCCATGGTGATCGGGGAGCCGCCGAAGGTGGAGATGGAGTTGGCGTCGAGGCAGTTCATGACGTCGGCCCGCGCCACCACGCCGCCGATCGACATGCCGTTGCCGATGCCCTTGGCGAAGGTCAGGATGTCGGGCGGACCGGACTGGGCGTGCGCCTGCCAGCCCCAGAAATGGTCGCCGGTGCGGCCCCAGCCGGTCTGCACCTCGTCCGAGATCCACAGGATGCCGTGCTCCTGGAGCACGTCGCGAAAGCGCGCGTACAGGCCGTCCGGCGGGGACGTGAACCCGCCGACGCCCTGGACGGGCTCGGCGATGAGCGCCGCCACGTCGCCGCGCGTCTGGCCGAGCATGTCCCGCAGGTCGGCGACGCAGGCCTCGGTGAACTCGGCGTCGGACAGGTGCGCGTAGGGTCCGCGGCCCCGCACACCGCCGTGCACGTACAGCGTCTGCAGCGGCGACAGGCTGGTCGGCGACCAGCCCTGGTTGCCGGTGATGCCGACGGCGGAGAACGAGCGGCCGTGGTAGCTGTTGCGCATCGCGAGGATCTGGTTCGAGCGGCGGTGGGAGGTGGCGAGCAGCAGCGCCGCGTCGTTGGCCTCGGTGCCGGACGTGGTGAAGAAGACCCGGGCGTCCGGGATGCCCGACAACTGGGCGACGCGTTCGGCGAGTTCGACCATCGGGCGGTTCAGGTAGAGCGTCGAGGAGTGGATGATGCGGCCCGCCTGTTCGCTCACCGCCTTGGTCACCTCGGGCAGCGCGTGTGCCGTCATGGTGGTGAGGATGCCGCCGAAGAAGTCGAGGTACTTGTTCCCGTCGGCGTCCCAGACGTGGCGGCCCTCGCCGTGGGTGAGTTCGATCGGGTCGGCGTAGTACAGGGCCAGCCAGTCCGGCAGCGCGGCACGGTGGCGGGTGTGCAGGTCGGGAGTCATCACGGCAGCGGTGTCCCTTCGTCGGTCGGCACGGTGCGCAAGCGGGTCACGTCACGGCTGGACGAGTCCGTCGTAGGCGTCGGGGCGGCGGTCGCGGTAGAACGCCCACTGCTGCCGCACCTCGTCGATGAGGCCGAAGTCCAGGTCGCGCACGAGGAGTTCCTCGCTCTTGTCGCTCGCCGCCTCTCCGACGAGCTGTCCGCGCGGGTCGGCGAAGTACGACGTTCCGTAGAAGTCGTTGTCGCCGTACTCCTCCACGCCGACGCGGTTGATCGCGGCGACGAAGTACTCGTTGGCGACGGCCGCCGCGGGCTGCTCCAGCTGCCACAGGTACGCGGACAGGCCGCGGCTGGTGGCCGAGGGATTGTAGACGAGCTGCGCGCCGTTCAGGCCCAACTGCCGCCACCCCTCGGGGAAGTGGCGGTCGTAGCAGATGTAGACGCCGACCTTGCCGACGGCCGTCTCGAAGACCGGCCAGCCCAGGTTCCCCGGCTTGAAGTAGTACTTCTCCCAGAAGCCCTTCACCTGCGGGATGTGGTGCTTGCGGTACTTGCCGAGGTACGAGCCGTCGGCGTCGATCACGGCCGCGGTGTTGAAGTAGAAGCCGGACTGCTCGACCTCGAAGACGGGGACGACGATCACGAGGCCCGTCTCGCGGGCGAGTGCGCGCATCCGGGTCACGGTCGGGCCGTCCGGCACGGGTTCGGCCCAGCGGTAGTGCTCGGCCTCCTGGACCTGGCAGAAGTAGGGGGCGTTGAAGACTTCCTGGAAGCCGATGATCCGCGCGCCCTGCCGGGCCGCCTCGCGGGCGTGCTCCTCGTGCTTGACGAGCATGGATTCGGTGTCGCCCGTCCAGGTGGCCTGGACGAGTGCGGCGCGTACGACGGGGGCCATGTGCCGCTCCTTTGCCTGAGCCTCTACGCCCGTAGACCAGGTCGTAGAGGGACGAACGTAAGCCCACCCGGAAGGCTTGCCAAGACCATCGTCGCCAACCCGCTGGTTCGATTCTGTTTCGCACCCGTGCGGGTGACCCGGATCCGGGCCGCACGGTGCGGGCTCAGCCGGCGAGCCCCGCGACGCGCAGCGCGTGCAGCACGTCCCGGTACCGCTCGTCGGAGACGGTGCGGGCCACGGTGACGATCAGCGGGACGAGCCGTCCGGGGTCGCTGCGGGCACAGCGGGCCGCCTCCTCCGGGGTGCGGCTGCGCACGTACGCGTCGAGGAGCACGCGGGCCTCGCGCGGGTGGCCGGC
>NZ_JAAGMG010000536.1 GCF_010548525.1 Streptomyces sp. SID14478 | reverse complement strand
GTTGGCCGTGATACCCGGAGCCGATGCGCTGGTGCGGCTGCTGGAGCGGGCCGGTGAGTCCGGGGCGCCGGCGGCGGCGCCCGTGGCGCGGTTCGCGGCGGAGTGCAGAGCCGAGCGGGGGCGCCGGGCCACGGCCGTTGCCCGGCGGGCCGCTGTGGTGATCACGGCTCCGGTGGGGCTGTGTTTCCTCCCCGCGTTCCTCGTGATCGGGGTGCTGCCCGTGGTGATCGGTCTCGCGGGCGGAGTGCTGGGCGGCCACTGAGGCCGGGCCCGCAGGTGTGGCCCGACCGTACGGGCGAGCACTGAACGACGTTGATTCCCAAGGGGGTTGTGATGGACGGAACGCGCAAGGAACAGATGTACGGGCGGCTGCGCGAGGTGGGTCTGCGCTGGGTGCGGGCGGTGCGGTCGCGGTCGGCGCGCCGGGACGACGGCATGGTCAGCGCCGAGTACGCCGTGGGGCTGATCGCGGCGGTGGGATTCGCCGGGGTGCTGTACCAGGTGGTGACGAGCGACGTGGTGCAGTCGGCGCTGCAGTCCTTGGTGGCTAAGGCCCTTCATGGGTCGTTCTGAGGCGTCGTGCGGGTGCCGGTGCCGGCACCGGCGGGACCGGGGCTTCGTGACGGCGGAGGCGGCTGTGGTGCTGCCGGTGCTGGTGGCGTTCACGATGGCGCTGGTCTGGGCGGTCCTCGCGGCGTCCGCCCAGATCCGGTGCGTGGATGCGGCGCGGACCGGCGCCAGGGCGGTGGCCAGGCAGGAGCCGCGCGACGCCGCGATCGCCGCCGCGCGGCAGGCGGCTCCGTCCGGGGCGCGGGTCGAGGTGAGCCGGGAGGGCGATCTGGTCCGGGTGACGGTGCGGGCGCGGTCGGCGGGGCCGGGGCCGCTCGGCGTCGAGCTGGGCGCCCAGGCCGTGGCGGCGGCCGAGGAGACGGTGGG
>NZ_JAAGMG010000494.1 GCF_010548525.1 Streptomyces sp. SID14478 | reverse complement strand
GGCCTGCACCCGGGCCGCCGAAGAGGCCGCGGCCGACGCCGTGCGGCCCTGGGTGGAGCGGCTGGGGGAGGACAAGGCTCATGCGCTGTACGGGCAGTTGACCGCTCTCGCGCCCAAGGGGCCCGTGCGGCCTGCCTGGTGACATCGCGTCAGGACTCGGCCGCGCAACCGCGTCGAGAAGTTTTTACCGACGCGTAACTTCACGCCTGTACTACTCGCGCGTAACTTGACGCGTGCACGGCAAGCACTGTTCCTCCTGCAACTCCCTTGAGCCGCAAGGAGCTTCCTCATGCTGCCCAGAAGCAGGCCGCCCAGAGACAGATGGCGTCGGGCGCTGCGCGCCGTCACCGTCGCCGCCGCCCTGTTCGCCGCCACCGCGACCCCGCTCACCGCCGCCCATGGCGCCCCGGCGTCCGCCGGCGGGTGGAACGACTACTCCTGCAAGCCGTCCGCCGCCCATCCCCGGCCGGTCGTCCTCGTCCACGGCACGTTCGGCAACTCCGTCGACAACTGGCTCGTCCTCGCGCCGTACCTGGTCAAGCGCGGGTACTGCGTCTTCTCGCTGGACTACGGGCAGCTGCCCGGGGTGCCGCTCTTCAACGGGCTCGGCCCGATCGCCCGGTCCGCCGAACAGCTCGACGCCTTCGTCGACAAGGTGCGGGGGGCCACCGGGGCCGCGAAGGTCGACCTCGTCGGACACTCGCAGGGCGGCATGATGCCCCGCTACTACCTGAAGTTCCTCGGCGGCGCCGCCGAGGTGAACGCGCTCGTCGGCATCGCCCCCGACAACCACGGCACCACGCTCTCCGGGCTGACCGGACTGCTGCCCTACTTCCCGGGCGTGGAACCGCTGTTGACGCTCGCCACCCCGTCCCTGGCCGACCAGATAGCCGGATCGGACTTCGTCACGAAACTCAACGCGGGCGGCGACACCGTGCCCGGCGTCCACTACACCGTCATCGCCACCAAGTACGACGAGGTCGTCACCCCGTACCGGACCCAGTTCCTCGACGGGCCCGACGTGCACAACGTGCTCGTGCAGGACCTGTGCCCCGCCGACCTCTCCGAGCACGTGACCATCGGGACCGTCGACCTCGTCGCGTACCACGAGGTGGCGAACGCCCTCGATCCCGCGCACGCCACCCGGACCGACTGCTTCAACTGACCGCACCGGCACGACGCGCAAAGACCGCGGCCTCCCCCGCAGGAAGGGAGGCCGCGGCCGGTCGTGCGTACGGGTCAGCGGCCGTGCCGCCCGCCCGCCACGGCACGGCGGCGCACCGAGGCGAACAGGCCCGCCGCGCCGACCGCGAGGGCGGCCGCGCCGCCGATCGCGATGTACGGGGTGGTGGAGTCGCCGCCGGTCTCGGCCAGGCTCTTCGAACTGCCGTTGACCTCGGGCGAGTTCGGGGTGCCGGCGGCGCCCGCCGCCGGGGACGCGGACTCGTGGTCCTCGTGCATCGTGGCGTCGTCGCCGCTCATGTCCATGCCGCTGTGGTCCACCGTCGACTTGTCGGCGTCCTTCGCGATCTGCTCGTCGGACGGGGCGGTGGCGGTCGGCGCGGCACCGGCGGACGAGCCGGACGCACCGGCCGAGCTGCCGCCGTACGTCACGTCCGAGCAGGAGTAGAACGCCTCCGGGCTGTCCGAGCGCTGCCACACGCCGTAGATCAGCTGGCGGCCGGTGCGCTGCGGCAGCTTGCCGGAGAACGTGTAGTAGCCGCCCTCGGCCGTCGGGTCCGTGCTCGTCGCGACCGGGTTCTGCAGGTCCAGGTCGGACCAGCCCAGCGGCTTCGAGGCGTCGTAGCCCTGCTTGGTCATGTAGAGCTTGAACGTGCCCTTGTGCTGGGCGGTGACCTTGTACTTGAACGTGTACGAGCCCGCCGAGACCTTCGTCGCGGGCCAGTCGGCCCGGGCCAGGTCCATGCCCTTGAACTCGTCGGAGTTCGCCGAGCACAGCTTGCCGTCGGGGATGCGCTCCTGGGACTTGCCGCCGGCCTCGCCGTCACGGATGCCGTTCCAGTCGTACAGGGCCTGCGGGCCGCCCGCCGCGACCGCCGCCTTGCACGCGGCGGAGGTGGGGCTCTCGGCGCCCTCGGCGTAACAGGCCGCGACCCGGCTGGCCGGGTCACCGAGCGTGCCGTGCGCCGCGGC
>NZ_JAAGMG010000448.1 GCF_010548525.1 Streptomyces sp. SID14478 | reverse complement strand
GGCCGGCCAGTCCAGGGCGGCCAGCGCCTCGGCGAGGTCGTCGGCGGCGACGTCCTCGACGTGCGGGGCGACGCTGGTGAGGGTCGCGCGCAGGACGCCGTCGGCACCGGTGACGCTGACCGGGACCTCGCCGGCCGGGGTGTGGAAGAGGAAGTCGCCGGTGCCGTGGCGCTCCGCGAGGGCGACGGCGGTGGCGACGGTGGCGTGGCCGCAGAACGGAACCTCGGCCTTGGGGCTGAAGTAGCGCAGGGTGTAGGCGCGTCCGTCGGCCGGGTCCGGCCCCGGGGTCAGGAACGCGGACTCGCTGTAGCCCAGATCGGCGGCGATCTTGAGCATGTCCTCGTCGCCGAGGGCGGAGGCGTCGAGCACGATCCCGGCGGGGTTGCCGCCGTCCGGGGTGGTGGCGAAGGCGGTGTAGCGCAGCACGTCGTGGGTCATGCGGTCATTGTCGCCGCACGGGACGAGCGCGGCCCCGCACCCCCTGGCAAGGAGTGCGGGGCCGGCTTCCCCCCTTGTGGCGGCTAGTGGCAGTTGACCGCCTGGTGGCCGCGGCCCCAGGAGCAGGAGTCCAGCTGCGAGCCGCTGGGCCGGATCAGGCGGGCCTTGTCGCCGGTGTTGTTCCAGACGTACCAGCCGCGGCCCCAGTACACGACGCCCGCCGCGTTGTGGCCCTTGCCGGTGCGGACCTTGACCGTCTTGCCCGCGCCGATCCTGTAACTGCCGAAGGTGTACGTGTAGCCGGTGTTGTCCTTCAGCTTGTAGCCCTTGAGCTGGATCGCGGAGCGGGAGTTGTTGTGGATGTTCACCCACTCCCCGTTGAGCTTGCTGTTGCTGTGGGTGTCCGACCCCGGGGTGTCGTACTGGATGTAGCCGAGATGCAGGCCGCTCTGGTGTGCCGCGGCCGAAGCCGGGGACGCGGCGAGCAGCGAGCCCGCGAGGGCCGCCGCGGCGAGAGCGGCCGGGGCCGCGGAACGTATGCGCAAGGTGCACTCCGAGTGTGAAGGTCTCGTGGAGAAGAGCCGAGCATACGGGCCGCGGTGTCCGGTATTGAGGGCGTAGTTCCCATTCCGTTTGTGGAGATTTAGGTCTCAAGCGCTTTCCGTGGGGCGTGCGCCGAGGGCGTGCGGGGAGCGCTCAACCCCGGCCGACGTAGGGCATGTTGGTCGCCAGCACCGTCGCGAACTGCACGTTGGCCTCCAGCGGCAGCTCGGCCATGTGCCGCACCGTGCGCGCCACGTCCGCCACGTCCATCACCGGCTCCGCCGCGAGCTCGCCGTTCGCCTGCAGGATGCCGGACTGCATGCGCTCGGTCATGTCGGTCGCCGCGTTGCCGATGTCGATCTGCCCGCACGCGATCCGGTACGGGCGGCCGTCCAGGGAGAGGGACTTGGTCAGCCCCGTCAGGGCGTGCTTCGTCGCCGTGTACGCGATCGAGTGCGGGCGCGGGGTGTGGGCGGAGATGGAGCCGTTGTTGATGATCCGGCCGCCCTGCGGGTCCTGCTCCTTCATCTGCCGGAACGCCGCCTGCGCGCACAGGAACGCCCCGTTGAGGTTGGTGTCGACGACGTGCCGCCACGCGTCGTACGCCAGGTCCTGCACCGCCACGCCGCCCGGGCCGAACGTCCCCGCGTTGTTGAAGAGCAGGTCGAGCCGGCCGAACCGCTCGCGCACGGCGCCGAAGAGCGCGGCCACCGCGTCGGGGTCCGACACGTCCGTGCGCACGACGAGGGGGCTCGCCCCGGGAGCGAGGGCGGCCGTCTCCTCCAGCGTCTCGGTGCGGCGTCCCGCGAGGGCCACCTGCCAGCCGGCGGCCAGCAGCTCCAGGGCGACGGCCCGGCCGATGCCCGAGCCGGCGCCGGTGACCACCGCGCTGCGTGTCTGTTCGGTTCGCTCTACGTCCATGAGGCGGCAGCGTACGGGCGCCCGGCCATGCGGAGATCACCGATCCGCCATGTGGCTGTTGTGTACGTGACAGTCGGGCGTCGTCCCGGCCCACTCCACTGTGTCCATGACACGCATCCCGTCCCAGCACGCCCCCGAACTCCGTGCCGCCGCACAGCACTTGGGCCGCCGCCGGTTCCTCACCGTCACCGGCGCCGCCGCGGCGCTCGCCTTCGCGGTGAACCTGCCCACGGCCGGCAGCGCGGCCGCCGCCGAACTGGACGCGGCCAAGGTCGCCGGCGACCCGTTCACCCTCGGCGTCGCCTCCGGCGACCCGCAGCCCGACTCCGTGCTGCTGTGGACGCGGCTCGCCCCGAAGCCGTACGAGACCGGCGGCGGCCTGCCCGCGCAGCGCGTCGAGGTGCGCTGGGAACTCGCCCACGACGAGCGCTTCCGCCGCGTCGCCAGGCGCGGCACGGTCACCGCGCACCCCGAGTTCAACCACTCCGTGCACGTCGAGGTCGGACACCTCGCGCCCGGCCGCGTCTACTACTACCGCTTCCGCGTGGGCCGCTGGATCAGCGGGACGGGCCGCACGCGCACGGCGCCCGAGGCCTCCCGGCGCGTGGCGGGGCTGACCTTGGCCGCCGTCTCCTGCCAGGCGTACCACGACGGCTACTTCACCGCGTACAAGCACCTGGCCGAGGACGACGTCGACGTCGTCTTCCACCTCGGCGACTACCTCTACGAGTACGCGGTCACCTCGGCCGGCGGCGCCCGTGCGTACACCGACCGGGTGCTGCCCGACGTCTTCAACCGGGAGACGGTGACCCTGGACGACTACCGGCTGCGCTACGCCCTCTACAAGTCCGACCCGGACCTGCGGGCCGCGCACGCCGCGCACCCCTTCGTCGTCACCTGGGACGACCACGAGACCGAGAACAACTACGCCGACGACGTCTCCGAGAACGACGACCCGCCGGCCGAGTTCCTGCTGCGCCGCGCCTCCGCGTACCGCGCGTACTGGGAGAACCAGCCGCTGCGCCGCCCCCAGCTGCCCACCGGGCCCGACGCCCAGCTCTACCGGCGCCTGGTCTGGGGCCGCCTCGCCCAGTTCGACATCCTCGACACCCGGCAGTACCGCTCCAACCAGGCCTACGGCGACACCGCCCACGCGCCGGGGCCCGAGTCGGACGACCCGGCGCGCACCATCACCGGCGCCACGCAGGAGCGCTGGCTGATCGACGGCTGGCGGCACTCGCGCGCCCTGTGGAACGTCGTCCCGCAGCAAGTCACCTTCTCCGAGCGGAAGTTGGACCTCACCGCCGCGGCCAAGCTGTCCATGGACGCGTGGGACGGCTACCGGGCCTCGCGGGCGCGGGTCCTCGCCGGGGCGAAGGCGGCCCGCGTCGAGAACCTCATGGTGCTCACCGGTGACGTGCACGTCGGGTACGCCTTCGACATCAAGGACGACTTCGACGACCCGGCGTCGCGCACCCTCGGCACCGAGATCGTCGCCACGTCCATCACCTCCGGCAAGGACGGCGCGGAGAAGCCGTCCACGTGGGAGACGTACACCAAGGCCAACCCGCACCTGAAGTTCTACAACGGCCGCCGGGGTTACGTGACGGTCGGCCTCGGCGAGGAGTCGGCGCGGGCCGACTTCAAGACGGTGTCAGCAGTGACCGTCCCGGGGGCGGGCATCACCACGGCGGCGTCCTTCGTCACCGCCGTGGGCGACCAAGGTCTCCGTCCGGCGTAAGGCCGGTGGGGGCTGGCCGCGCAGTTCCCCGCATCTCCCTGAGGTGCGGCGCGAAGCGCCCGCATTTCAGGGGCGCGGGGAACTGCGCGAGAAGCCCCCACCGGAGGCGCACCCGGCAACGGACGCCGACCCGGCAGACGCCTCACCGCTCCCCGGGATACCGCACCCCGATCTCGCCCCGGACGGAGTCAAGCGTCCGCATCACCCCCAAGGACCCTTCCAGCGGAACGAGCGGCGACTCCGTGTCGCCGGCCCGCAACCGGCCCATCACCTCAAGTGCCTCGTGCCGCAGGGAATCGCGCGGCCCGTCCTCGGGCGCCGCCGCGAACTCCTGCGGGTCACGCCCGTCCCGGTGCAGCACGAACCGGTCGGGGTGGAAGAACCCGCCCGGCACGTCGATCCGCCCGGCGGACCCGGTCACCGAAGCCGTGACCCCCGTACCGGCGTTGATCGCACAGTGCAGCAGGGCCCGCGCCCCGCCCGCCCACGACAGCAGCATCCCGGTCTGCAGGTCGACGCCCTCCTCCGACAGCTCCGCGGACGCGGCCACCCGCTCCGGCTCCCCGAGCAGCAGGTGCGCGAACGACACCGGGTACACGCCGAGGTCCAGCAGCGCGCCCCCGCCCTGCGCGGGATCCCGCAGCCGGTGGGAGGGCGGGAAGGGGCCGGCGAGACCGAAGTCGGCCTGCACCGTGCGCACTTCGCCGATCGCCCCGTCGTCGACGAGCGCCTTGAGCCGCCGGATCAGCGGGTTGCAGTACATCCACATGGCTTCCATCAGGAACAGGCCCTGCGCCCGGGCCAGCGACACCAGCTCCCCGGCCTCCCGCGCGTTCAGGGCGAACGCCTTCTCGCAGAGCACCGCACGGCCCGCCTCCAGGCAGAGCCCGGCCGCCTCCCGGTGCGCCGAGTGGGGCGTGGCCACGTACACCACGTCCACGTCCTCGTCCGCGGCGAGCGAGGCCCAGTCGCCGTACGCGCGCCCGATCCCGAACCGTTCCGCGAACGCCTTCGCCGACGTCTCGGTCCGCGAGGCCACGGCCACCACCTCGGCGTCCGGCAGGTCCAGCAGGTCCGCCGTGAACGACCCGGCGATCCCGCCCGTCGCGAGAATGCCCCACCGCACGCGTTCCGCTGCCATCCGTGCCCCACCTCAAAAGTTGGTCTCGACCAGTCCGCAGAGCTGAGAGCATAGGTAATCGCACGTACGACCGGGAGAGACGAAAGGGAACGAGGGGCATCGGGATGGCGGAGAGCGCAAGCACCGGGACCACCAGGGACACCGCGCAGCCCGCGCACGTTCCCCGGCCCGGCGGCCCAACCACCGTCCCCCGGGCGGCCGTTCGGACCGGTTTCCTCGTCACCCTGGTCCTCGGCGGACTCACCGCCGTGCCGGCCCTGTCCATGGACATGTACCTCCCGGCGCTGCCGGAGGTCACCGGCTCGCTGCACACCTCCGCCGCCACCGCGCAGCTCACGCTCACCGCGTGCCTGACCGGCATGGCGCTCGGCCAGCTCGTGGTCGGCCCGATGAGCGACAAGTGGGGGCGGCGCAGACCGCTGCTCATCTGCCTGTTCCTCTACATAGCCGCCACCGCGATCTGCGCCGCCGCCCCGAGCGCGGCCCTCCTCATCGCCCTGCGGCTGCTGCAGGGACTGGCCGGCTCGGCGGGCATCGTGATCGCCCGCGCCGTGGTCCGCGACCTCTACGACGGCGTCGCCATGGCCCGTTTCTTCTCCAGCCTGATGCTGATCTCCGGCGTCGCCCCGATCGTCGCGCCCCTCATCGGCGGCCAGGTCCTGCGCGTCACGGACTGGCGGGGCGTCTTCGTCGTCCTCACCGTCGTCGGCATCGCGCTCACCGCCCTGGTGTGGAAGTGCCTGCCGGAGACGCTCGCGCCCGCGCTGCGGCACGGCGGCGGCCTCGGCGAGACCCTGCGCACCATGCGCGCACTCCTCGCCGACCGCGTCTTCACCGGCTACATGATCGCGGGCGGCTTCGCGTTCGCCGCGCTGTTCTCGTACGTGAGCGCCTCCCCGTTCGTGATCCAGGAGATCTACGGGGCGTCGCCGCAGACGTTCAGCCTGCTCTTCGGGCTCAACTCGATCGGCCTGATCGCCACCGGCCAGCTCAACGGCAAGGTCCTGGTCGGCCGGGTCAACCTCGACAAGGTGCTCGGCACCGGCCTCGCCCTGATCGTCCTCGCCGCCACCTTCCTGCTCCTCGTCGCGACCGGCACCTTCGGCACCCCCGAGGACCTCGGCCTCGCGCCCATCGCCACCGGCCTGTTCGTCCTCATGGCGTCGATGGCCCTGGCCACCCCGAACACCAACGCGCTCGCCCTGATGCGCACCCCGCACGCCGCCGGCTCCGCGTCCGCGCTGCTCGGCACCTCCTCCTTCCTCATCGGCGCGATCGCCTCGCCGCTCGTCGGCATCGCCGGGGAGCACACGGCCGTACCCATGGCCCTGGTCCAGCTCTCCTGCGGACTGGCGGCGGCGCTCGCGTTCGTGACCCTGTGCCGCCCCTGGCGGCGGACCCGGGAGGTGACGGGGATCTGAGCTCGCCACGACTGCGCCGCGGCACTCCGGAACGGGCCGGCCTGGACGCCGCCGAACTGGCCGCCCTCGTCCGTGACGTCCGCCTGCTCGTCGAGGGCCCCCGCCCCTGGTGCGCGGGCGCCGTGCTGCTCGCCGGGCGCGGCCCCGTGCTCGCCGCCGAGGCCGCCTGCGGCTGGGCGGTGCGCTACGGCGCGTACGACGAGGCCGCCGACCGCGGTGTCGACCTCCCGCGCCGGGCCCGGGTGCCCATGACCCCGGACACCCCCTTCGACCTGGCCTCGGTCACCAAGCTGTTCACCACGATCGCCACCGTGCAGCAGATCGAGCGCGGCACCCTCGGCATCGACGCGCGGATCGGCGCCTACCTCCCGGAGTTCACGGCCGCCTCCCGGCACGACATCACCGTCCGCCAGCTCCTCACGCACACCTCGGGCCTGCGCCCCGAACTCCCGCTGTACGACGCCCCGGACGCGCCCTCCCGCCTCGCGCTGCTGCGCGCCGAGGCGCCCTGCGCCACGCCGGGGGAGTACCTCTACTCCGACCTGAACATGCTGCTGCTCCAGCACCTCCTGCAGCGCCTCACCGGCCGCCCGCTCGACGCGCTCGTCCGCGAGGGCATCACCCGCCCCCTCGGCATGGCCGCCACCTCGTACGGGCCCCGGCCGGGCGCCGCCGCCACCGAGGACCAGCGCCGCCCCTGGGCCAAGGCCGACCGGGGCATGCTGCGCGGCGAGGTGCACGAC
>NZ_JAAGMG010000405.1 GCF_010548525.1 Streptomyces sp. SID14478 | reverse complement strand
CGGCGAGGCCGGTCAGCAGCGCGCCCTTGCGGCCGTACCGGTCGGCGGCCGCGCCCGCGGGGATCAGCAGGCCCGCGAACGCGATGACGTACGCGTCGACCGTCCACAGGATCTGCGTCGACGACGGGTGCAGCGACGACGAACCCAGCTGCGGGATGAGCAGGTTGATCGCCGCGACCATGCTCTGCGCGACCAGCACGCAGGCGCACACGGTGAGCAGGGTCAGGCGGCCGAGCCGCGGTGCGGGCGCCGCGCCGGTCGAGGGTGGGGACGACGTCTGGGCAGGGGCGGACATGGCTCCTCCAGGGAGCTTCGGATGGTGGTGTGGGATGCCCCTTCAACGTAGGGTCGGACCCGGTCTGCTTTCCAGTGCAACTTCTGCAGGGAGTCATTGCGCATGACGCAATCGGAGACGGCCGCGGTCGCTGCCGGGCTCGATCTGAACCTCCTCGTCGCCCTCGACGTGCTGCTCGAGGAACAGAGCGTGCGCGGCGCCGCCCGGCGCCTGCACCTGTCCGAGCCCGCCATGAGCCGCACCCTGGGCCGGGCCCGCAAGGCGCTCGGCGACCCGCTCCTGGTGCGCGCGGGGCGGCAGATGGTGCCGACGCCGTACGCGCTGTCGGTGCGCGCCGAGGTCGGGGCGGTGGTGGAGCGGGCGCGGGCGCTGTTCGCCGCGCACGGCGAGGAGGACCTGCGGTCCCTGCGGCGTACGTTCACGGTGCACGGGAGCGATTCGCTGGCCGCGCTGCTCGGGCCGCCGCTGCTCTCGCGGGCGGCGGTCGAGGCGCCCGGCATCCGCCTGCGGTTCCTCGGCGAGAGTCATCTGGACGCGCCGGTGCTGCGCGAGGGGACGGCCGACCTGGAGGTCGGGGTCATCGACACGGCCGCGCCCGAGGTGCGGGTCGAGCCGCTTTCCGTGGACCGGATGCTGGGTGCGGTGCGCGCCGGACACCCTTTGCTGGAGGGGGAGTTGACGGCCCGCCGGTTCGCGGAGGAGGCGGAGCACCTCACCGTGTCGCGGCGCGGCAAACTGCACGGCCCGGTCGACGACGCGCTGGCCGGACTCGGACTGCGGCGACGGGTGGTGGGCAGCGTCGGCTCGTTCCCCGCGTCGCTGTTCTTCCTGCGCGACACGGACCTGGTGGGCCTGGTCGTGTCGTGGTGCCGTCCGATGACCGACGCGCTCGGCCTGGTCACCTTCCCGATCCCGCTGGAGCTGCCGCCGCTGCCGTTCGGCCTCGCCTGGCATCCGCGCCACGACGCGGATCCGGCGCACGCGTGGCTGCGTGGCTGCGTGCGCGATCTGATGCGGGAGCGGGCGTCGGCTTCCCTCTGATCCAGCTCAACTCGGTTTCGCCGTGCCGCAGATGTCCCGCACCATGGGCGAATGATCAAGATGCCCAAGCGTGAGCTGAACGTCCTCGTGCTGCAGGACACCGACCGCATCGCCGACGCCGTGCGCGCCGCCCTCCAGGACGCGCCCGAGAGCGAACGCCCCGGCCTGGAGCGCGCCGCGGCGCTCATCGCCGAGGCGGCCGGCCGCAGTGAGGCCGAGCTGCGGGGCGAC
>NZ_JAAGMG010000361.1 GCF_010548525.1 Streptomyces sp. SID14478 | reverse complement strand
GACGCCGTGCACGCGGCCGTCGGCCTCCTGGAGGACGCCGCTCTGCGCGAGCGCTGGCGCGCGGTGCTGCGCACGCTCGCCACGCGGGACAGCGTGGCCGGGGTGGTCCGGGGCCGGTGCGCGCGCGTGCTGCTGGACGAAGGCGCGCTGGACGACGAGGACGCGGCCCGCCTGATGGGACTCGCCCTCTCGCCGGGCACCCCGCCCGCCGAGGCGGCGGCCTGGATCGAGGGCTTCGTCGGCGGCGGCTCGGGAGGCGGCCTGCTCCTCGTCCACGACGAGCGGCTCCTCGGCCTGGTCGACGCGTGGCTGACCGGGGTGTCGGGGGACGCCTTCACCGACGTACTGCCCCTGCTGCGGCGCACGTTCTCGGCGTACGAGTCCGGGGTGCGGCGCGCCCTCGGGGAACTGGTCCGGCGCGGCCCCGCGACCTCGGCGTCCGCCGTGGCGGGGCGGGTCCCAGGATTCGCGGAGGAGCTCGATCTGGAGCGGGCGGAGGCGGTGGAGCCGGTGGTGCGGATGTTGCTCGGGGCGGGGGTCGGGGCCGGGGCCGTCGGCGCAGGGACCGGCGGGTGACGGATGGCGGGTGGCGGGTGGAGGGGTGGGGAGGCGTGGTCGCGTGCCGGTGCGTGGGGGTTGGCGGGGGTTGGTCGTGCGGTTCCCCGCGCCCCTGGAGATGTGCACTGCCCCCCGGCAGAGACAGGCGAAGACAGACACCGCGCCGGGGACCTGCACTCACACGCCACACGCCGCACGCCCCACGCCGCGGGCAACGCACAACGCGGACACCGCGCGCCGCGAACGAGACGGTGCATCAACGACCTTGCGGAGACGACGCGATGACGGAACCGGAACCCACCACCACTGACGACGAACGACTCCGGCGCTGGCGGATGGTCCTGGGAGGGGGCGCCGCCGACGGCACCGGCTGCGCTCTCGCGGGGCAGGACGCCGCGATGGACGGCGCCCTGTCCGCGCTGTACGGCACCGGCGAAGCAAAGCAACCGGCCGCCGGCGCGAGCCGGACCGCCGGCCTCGGGGCCTCGGCCCCGTCGGTCGCCCGCTGGCTCGGCGACATCCGCACCTACTTCCCCTCGTCCGTCGTCCAGGTCATGCAGCGCGACGCGATCGACCGGCTCGGCCTGTCCACGCTCCTCCTCGAACCGGAGATGCTCGAAGCCGTCGACGCCGACGTGCACCTCGTCGGCACGCTCCTCTCGCTCAACAAGGCGATGCCCGAGACGACGAAGGAGACGGCCCGCGCCGTCGTCCGCAAGGTCGTCGAGGACCTGGAGAAGAAGCTCGCCACGCGCACCCGCGCCACCCTCACCGGCGCGCTCGACCGCAGCGCCCGCATCAGCCGTCCCCGCCACCACGACATCGACTGGAACCGCACGATCGCGGCCAACCTCAAGCACTACCTCCCCGAGTACCGCACGGTCGTGCCCGAGCGGCTCATCGGCTACGGCCGGGCCGCGCAGTCCGTGAAGAAGGAGGTGATCCTCTGCATCGACCAGTCGGGCTCGATGGCCGCGTCGGTCGTCTACGCCTCCGTGTTCGGGGCGGTGCTCGCCTCCATGCGGTCGATCCGGACCCGGCTCGTCGTCTTCGACACGGCCGTCGTGGACCTCACCGACCAGCTCGACGACCCGGTCGACGTCCTCTTCGGCACCCAGCTGGGCGGCGGCACCGACATCAACCGGGCGCTCGCGTACTGCCAGTCGCAGATCACCCGCCCCGCCGAGACGGTCGTCGTCCTCATCTCCGACCTCTACGAAGGCGGCATCCGCAACGAGATGCTGAAGCGCGTCGCCGCGATGAAGGCGTCCGGCGTGCAGTTCGTGACGCTGCTCGCGCTCTCCGACGAAGGCACCCCCGCCTACGACCGGGAGCACGCGGCTGCGCTCGCCTCGCTCGGCGCACCGGCGTTCGCCTGTACGCCCGATCTGTTCCCCGACGTGATGGCCGCGGCCATTGAGAAGAGGCCGTTGCCGATACCCGACGCAGCGGCCGAAACCGGTGGGAACGGGGGGAGGTTGGCAAACCGGATATGAGTACCCATCGGTAACACGGGGCTTGCGCAGTCGCCCTCGTCCCGTGCGAGTATCGGCGCACCGTGACTTCCCCGATCGCCCTCCCTCTGCCCGCCGAGCGCCAGCCGCGCGCGGCGGCCGGGCGGCGTGCGCTGCAACTGGCGCTGCTCCTGGGCGGGTTGATCGGCCTCGGCCTCCTCTGCGGCGGCCAGGCACACGCGGACGATGCCGGCGGCCCGCTCGGCACGCACCACGCGGCGATACGGGAGGCGACGGCCGAGCCCCTGCGCGGGGCGCGGGAGCGGTTCGTCGAACCCTTGCGGGAGCAGGCCGAGCCGGTAGCCGCAGCCGTACGCGTCCCAGTTCCGGACGAGACCGATCGGGTACGCGCCGCTGTACGCGTCTCCGTTCCGGACGAGGCTGGTCCGGTACGCGGCGCTGTACGCGAATCCGTTCCGGTCAAGGCCGGACCGGTGAGCGCGAACGCACGGGAATCCGTTCCGGACGAGGCTGGTCCGGTACGCGCGGCGGCCCGCGCACTCGCGCCGGGCGTGACCGGTCCCGTACACGAACGCGTACAGGAATCGGTGCACGAGCCCGTACGGGAGAAGGTCCTGCGGCCCGTCGCCGACACGGTCCGGCAGGTCGGGCAGGTCGGGCAGGTGGCGGAGCCCGTCGTCGGCACCGTGCGCCAAGTGACGCGGCCGGTCGGCCGGTTGGCTGGCCAGGTCGTGGAAGGGCTGGCCGAAGCGGCACCCCGGCCGCTGCCCTCCCAGCCGCCGGCGCTACCCGGACTCCCGCACCTGCCCGGACTCCCGCACCTGCCCGGCGACCACGGCGCCCTCCCCGTGCCGTCCGCGCCCACCGGGCCGACGGAGCCCGCCGAGTCGCCCGCCGCGCAC
>NZ_JAAGMG010000320.1 GCF_010548525.1 Streptomyces sp. SID14478 | reverse complement strand
CTCACCTTGTGCGCACCCCGCCCGTCCTCCCGGCCGTCTCCTGCCACCGCCCGCGATCGGGACGTCGCCACCCCCATGTCCGTACCCCCTCTCACCGGTACTCCGAAAGCCTGCGGCCGATGCCCAGCACGGCGCCGGCCGCCGCGAGCACCGCCAGCACCGCGGCGCCGACCGGGAGGCCGGTCATCGCGTCGCGCCCGCCGGTCGCGTCGGCGCTGAACTGCCTCTGTTCGTGCGCGAGTGCCTTGTCGAGACTCTGGTCCACCAGATCGAAGCACTCGCCCGTCGGCTTGTCCTGCTTCGAACCGATGATCTTGTCGAGCGCGCCCTGGTAGTTGCCGTCGTCGTCCTGCTCACGGGCGACCTTGTGGCGGGCCTTCCACTCCTGCATGCTCTCGTTCGCCTTGGTGACGGGCGCCAGGCCCGCGGCGTCGCCCTCGGTGAGCGACCCCGCCGCCTTCAACTTGGTGGCGAGCGTGGTCATCTGCTTGTTGAAGTCGACGTTGTACTTGTCCTCGCTCTTGCCCTTCACCAGGACCGTCTCGGCGCCGCGGCTGACCAGCGTCAGGTTCTCGTTGCCGCGCGCCTTAAGGGAGGCGATGCTCGCGTCGTGCAGCACGTTCAGCGACCGTACGCCGGTGTCGTACGAGGAGTTGAGGCCGCTGCGGGCCACCGTGTGGCCCACCACGAGCCACAGCAGGACGACCACCGACGCGGCGGTCGCGGCGAGCATGCCGTGGTTGAACACCCGGTTCGTGCGGCGGTAGTTGCGGCGCTGGGCCCAGACGAGGCCGGCCAGGGCGAGCACGCCGAGCGCGATCGCGATCCACGGGTAGGGCGTCGCCGCGTCGTAGTCGTCGCGCAGCCGCTCGTTCTCGTTCGTGTAGAGATCCTCGGCGGCCGGGAGCATCTCGGTCTGCATCTTCTCGTTCGCGTACCGCAGATAGGCGCCGCCCAGCGGGAAACCCTGCCGGTTGTTGGCGCGGGCGCGCTCGACGAGGCCCTTGTACTCCGGGAGCAGCGTGTTCAGCTTGGTGATCGTCTTCGCCGACGAGGTGCCCGGGTCCGTACTGGCCGCGGCGGTCACCAGCTTGTCGGCGGCGATCCTGATGTTCTTCTCGTACCGCTCACGCGTGGCCGGCGTCTCCTGGCCCCCCGCCAGGAATCCGCTGGAGGCCGCGGTGTTGGCGTCGGCGAGCGAGCGGTAGATCGCGGCGGCGTCCGCGCTGAGCGGCTGGCTGGAGTGCAGTACGTCGTCGGCCGCGGCCGAGCGGTCCGTCATCTGCCAGGCCGTCGTCGCCCCGAACGCGACGACGAGCAGGGCGAGCACGGCCCCGATGATGCGCAGCCGCCCCGGCTCCGTGGTGGCCGCGGACCGCAGCCGGTCCACGCCCTCCGCCCATGCCGTACGACGCGGCTGCGCGGGGGGCACCGGCGC
>NZ_JAAGMG010000273.1 GCF_010548525.1 Streptomyces sp. SID14478 | reverse complement strand
ACCGGCCGGCCGGTGAGGGCCCAGCGGGCGGTGCGGTGCACCAGCCACGACAGGGCCCGGTCGCGGGGGCTCGCGCGCAGTCCGAGGCGGCGGCGGTACGCGTCCGGGAGGTCGGCCCGCATCAGGGAGCCCATGACCGCACCGGCGGCGATCCGGGCGAGCTGCCACAGCGCCTCGGGGCAGCGGGCCAGCCAGTCCGGGGCGGGGACGGTGGCGTAGAGGGCGCCCAAGAGGTGGCGGACCTCCGCGTTGTCCTCCAGTTCCTCGGCGACGACGGTGTCGAAGTGGGCGCGGCAGGCCGCGAGGTCGGCGGGGACGACGGCCCCGTCGATGCCGAACGCGACGGTGATCGTGCGCCACTCCGCGTAGAGCTGCGCCTCGGCGGCCGGGGACAGTGGCCGGCCCGCGAGCCGTTCCATCGCGACCATCGCGTCGAAGAGGGTGAGGGCGATCCAGGTGCGGCTCTCGTCGTGCAACCCGCTGTAGGGGCGGCCCTGTTGATCGGTGCCGTTGATGTGCTTGTGCACGCGGCGGATGCGGGCGAACTCCTTCTCCCGGGTGTCCTCGTCGCCGTAGGTGAGGCGCTGGAGGCTGTCCAGGGTGAGTTCGAGACGGCGCAGCGGCCGGGTGCGGTACGTGGAGTGGTCGGCGAGCGCGGCGCCGCCGGCGGGCAGGGCGGCCTCCAGGACCAGGGCGCGGCCGGTCACCAGGAGCATGCGCCTTTGCCCCAGCAATCTCCAGCACAGGGAGTCGGGCCCGGGCAGGGGATGGTCACTCACGTCGTACCTCCTGCAGTGCGTCGGTGGTGCAGACGCAGGCTCCCTATGTGCGGCCTCCTCCAAACACCGGCCTTTTCCGGCAGTTGGTGGGCGAGGAGCCGACCCCTGGCCCTCGACCGGGGCGCGGTGGGCGATGCGGGATCCAAACCCCCTTTCGCGAGCGGGAGTTCCGGTGCCCAAGACAACCCCATCGGGTGATGCGCGGGCACTTCTTCCCGAATGCACATGAGAGGGCGATTGGCTGCAAATGCCGTGGGGTAGACCGGGCTTGTCCACCGGAAGCCACGCACCACGAGCCTGGGACGGACATGTTCGACACGCACGTCATCGACACCCTGAAGCACACCAGCCGCACGTTCTTCCTGCCGATCATGCGGCTGGACGGCGAGCTGCGGGACACCGTCGCCGCCTACTACCTCGCCAACCGCGCGCTCGACGAGATCGAGGACCACCCCGGGTTGCCGCCCGACGCCAAGGTCGCGCTGCTGCGCGGGGCGAGCCGTCTGTTGCAGCAGGAGTCGTTCACCCGGCAGGACGTCGACGCCTTGCTGGGCCACCACCACGACCAACTCGACGTCGTGACGCGGCAGTTCCACGACTGGGCGGTCGCGCTCCCGCCGCACGACGTCGCCCCGCGCCTGTGGGACTCCCTCGCCGCTCTCGCCGACCGCATGGCCGACTGGGTCCAGGCGGGGTTCCGGATCGACGACGAGGCGGACCTGGACCGCTACACCTTCGCCGTCGCGGGCTCCATCGGCCTCACGCTGTCGGACCTGTGGACCCGGCACGCGGGCGTCGTCACCTCGATGGCAGGGGCCGTCGCCTTCGGGCGGGCCGTGCAGGCCGCGAACATCGCCTGGAACCACGAGGAGGACCTCGCGCGCGGCGTCGACTTCTTCCCCGCCGGCTGGTCGGCCGACGACATGTGCCGGTACGCCGAGAAGCACCTGCCCGCGGCGAGCGCGTACACGGCCTCCCTGCCCGCGGGCCCGATCAGGGACTTCTGCTCCCTCACCCTCGACATCTGCCACACCACGCTGAGCGCCCTGCAGCACGGGACGCCCCTGGACCGGGCGACCATCACCGGCCTCGCCGCGCGCTACGCCGTACCGGAGTGACCGCCCGGCGGGCGGTCCCCGGCCGGGGACGACTGCTGTCCACCCGGTGCCGGACGCCGCCCCCTTCTTCCTGGAGCGGGACCGAGCCGGGGTACGCGGCACGGGAGTACCGTGGAAACGCCGGGGCCTGTCGTCCTCCGGCATCAGGGGGGAACGGATGGCTGTGTTCCTGCGCAGGCTGAGCCGTTGGCAGGCCGAGCAGCAGCGGGAGGCCGTCGCCGATCTGTACGCGGCGGCCTATCGGGGTGCGCCGGGCGGCAGGTCCCGCGACCGGCAGGAGTTCCTGCACCGCTTCGAGCAGCACGGGCAGCACGACGGCTTCGACATGGCCGTCGCCGACGAGGGGGGCCTGGTCGGCTGCGCGTACGTGTTCCGCCTGGGCCGCGGGCTGGACGCGTGGGCCGGAGTGCCGTCCGACGTCCTGCCGGGCGCCGAGGAACTCGCCTCGTCCGGCCGGGTGTTCGCGCTCGCCGAGCTGATGGTGCTGCCCGCCTACCGCCGCCAGGGCGTCGCGACCCGCCTCGCCGAGCTGATGCTGTACCGGCTCGCCGCGGATCTGGTGGTGGCCCGCGTGGAGGACCGGGCCGGGGACGGCTTCCGGGAGCTGCTGCGGGCCTGGGGCTGGAAGGAACTGTCCGGGCCGGACGGGACGGATGCTCCGGACGGGGCGAGCGGGCCGGCCGGGCCGGCCGGGTCCTCGGGCGCGGCGGGCACGGAGGTGTGGGCGCGGGTGCCGCAGCGGTGACCCG
>NZ_JAAGMG010000230.1 GCF_010548525.1 Streptomyces sp. SID14478 | reverse complement strand
GCCCGGGCGGTGCGCTCGCGGCCCCGCCCGGACGTGATCGTCGCCCTGACGGACGGCCAGACGCCCTGGCCGTCCGCGCCGCCGCCCGCCCGCACGGTCGTCGGCCTCTTCCCGCGCCCCGTTTCCGCCTCCGCAAGGAGGAGGGAGGAGCACGACTACGTACCGGACTCGCCGCCGCGCTGGGCGCGCGTGGTCACGCTCGGGGGAGGGTGAGGGTGCGGGGGCGCCCGACCGGCGCCGGCGCCCGCATCCGCCGCCCCCCTACGGCCACAGCAGCTGCTTCGCCCAACCGCCGTCCTGCCGCACGTACTTGAGGCGTACGTGTCGTCGCCGCGCGTCCCCCTGGAAGAACTCCACCTCGTCCGGTTCCAGTTCGTACACCGTCCAGGAGGCCACCGGGGCGTCCGGCTCATGCTGCGCCCGCTCCCAGGCGGCCTCGGAGGCGCGTGCCAACTCCTCGTAGGAGGAGAGGAGTTCGCTCTGGTGACCGACGAGCGCGGAGGCGAGGGCGCCGGTCGAGCGGGCGTGCAGGTCGGCGTGCGCGACCTCGGCGGGGGCGGTGCGGACGGGGCCGCGCAGCCGGACCTGGCGGCCCTGCACCGGCCAGTAGAAGCCGAGTGCCGCATATGGGCGGGCGGCGAGCTGGCGGCCCTTGGCGCTGCCCGCGTGCGAGGCGAAGTGCAGGGCGCGGTCGTCGGCGCCGTGCAGCATCACCGTACGGACGTCGGCGTGCCCGTCCGCGTCCGTCGTCGCCAGTGACGGGGTGTGCGGCTCGGACTGCCCGGCCGCCACGGCCTGTCCGAACCATCGCGTGAACAGGGGGAGCGGCGCCCCGGGCGTGGCCGCCGGGTCGAAGTCGGGCAGCTCGGTGTCCCAGACGCGCAAGGACTTCAGCAGGGTGGTGAGGTCGGCTTCCATGGGGCGATTGTCGCCGGTGCGCGGGTCGGCCGCGGGCGCCCCGCGCCCGCCGCTCACTCCTGCGTACCCAACTGCGCGAGCAGCACCCCGTGCAGCAGCTCGGCGTCCACGAAGTCTCCTGCCACCGGGGCGCCGCAACGCCAGCTCAGCGGATACGTGTTGCCGTGCGGCGCCGGGATCCCGACGTACTGGTCCCGCGGCGCCGGTCCGAAACACGCCGCGCCCGGCGGCCACACGTACCGCTTGCTCTCACCGGGCGCCAGCAGGAAGTACGTCCACCGTCCGCCGGACAGCTCCCGCACGACGGGCCCGACGTCGCCCTCCGTGAGTGCGGCGAGATGGTGCAGCACCGCCTCGCCGCGTACGCCGCGCACCCGGACGGCGTCGAAGTGCACTCCGGCCAAACGCAGTTGGAGTCCGGCGCGCGGTACCCAGTCCGGGGCGTTTTCGCTCGTCATGCCTCCGAGCATCGGCGTGGTTGCGTACCGTCACCAGTACTTCGGTGAGCACAACGCGGCGATGTGGAGTGGGGCATGACCACTGTGGACAGTGCGGAGACGGTGAGTCCCGCCCGCCGTCACGTCGGAGCACTGATCAAGTACTTCCGCACACAGGCCGCCCTCACGCAGAAGGAGCTTGCCGAGCGACTGCTGGTGTCGGTGTCGACGGAGAGCGCGTACGAGTGCGGGGACCGGATTCCGACGTCCAGCTTCCTGGCCGACGCCGATCAACTGCTGGATGTGGGCGGGGCGTTGGAGTCCTGCATTCCGTTGATGGAGGAGGAGAAGTATCCGCCTACGTTCGTGGGGTGGGTGCGGCTGGAGAAGAAGGCGGCGGTCATCAATGCGTACGAGTCCATGGTCTTCCCCGGTTTGTTGCAGACCGAGGAGTACACGCAGGCGCTGTACGAGTCGGCAGTGCCACGGCTGCCCGACGACCAGATCGAGAAGGACGTGCAGGGCCGGGTCGAGCGACAGGCCATTCTGCGGCGCGTGCCCGTCCCCAACTTCGGGTACGTCATTGAGGAGTCGGTGCTGACGAGGGCGATCGGCGGAAGGAGCGTGTTGCGGGACCAGTTGCTCCACGTGCTCGCCCTGTCCCGCTCGATGAGCAACCTGATGCTCCAGGTGATGCCGACCGACCGGCCACGACATGCGGGCCTCGCCGGATCAATGCAGTTGCTCAGCACGCTGGAGGGCCGTAACTATGCCTACGCGGACGGGCAGGTCGCCGGTAGGTTGATCACGAAGCCCGGCGAGGTCGCCCAGTGCCTGGACCGCTTCGGCATGCTGCGGGGGCAGGCGCTCAACCCCTGGGAGTCCGCAGACCTGATCGAGAGGACGGCGGGACGGCTATGACGACCGAACTGGCGTGGTTCAAGAGCAGCTACAGCAACAACCAGGGCGAAGCCTGCCTCGAAGTCGCCTACGCCTGGCGCACGTCGAGCCACAGCTCCGCGACCGGCGAGTGCGTCGAGGTGGCGCCCTGCCCCCACGCCCGCACCGTCCACCTCCGCGACTCCAAGAACGACCCGGCGACCGGCCCGACGTTCCGGGTCGGCGCGGGCGCCTGGGCGGCGTTCGCCGGGTTCGCGGCGCGGTGACGCCTTCGGGACGCCCGCAGCCGTGACGCAGGCGGAGCGCGACGGGGCGGCGGGAGTCGTGGTCGTCGGCGCCGGAATCGTCGGC
>NZ_JAAGMG010000191.1 GCF_010548525.1 Streptomyces sp. SID14478 | reverse complement strand
CGGGTGCCGGCCATGCGCAGGTGCACCGCCTCGCACCGCTCGGCCGCCGCGGCCGGGTCGACGAACCGCAGCCGCACGTCCCGCGCCGCGGCCGGGGCGTCGATCCGCACCCGCGAGGAGTCGATGGTCAGCGCCGCCTGCCGGGTGGCGATGCCGTAGCCGAACCGGCCGTAGATCGCGGGCTCGGACGCGGTCAGCACGGCGAGGGGCTCGCCCCATTCCCGTACGTCGTCGAGCTGGCGCCGCATCATCGACGTCAGGATGCCGCGCCTGCGGTGCGTGGCCGCGACGCTGACCATCGTGATGCCCGCGGCCCGCACGAACGCGCCGCCGGGCACCGAGACCCGGAACGAGAAGGCGCCCGCGGTCCCCACGCAGTCGTCGCCGTCCCACACCCCGAGCGAGCGCTCGCAGTCCGTGAGGTCGTCCCACAACTGCCGCTCCTGCGGCGCCTCGGCGACCCCGCCGAAGGCCAGCATGAGGCTGTCGTACCAGCGAGCCCAGTCGCCTTGGCGCAGCACGCGCAGGTCGGTCGTCATGGGTCAATCCCTAGCAGGGCGAGCGGGACGAGAGCGAGCGAATTTACCGACTTGTGCGCGGTCCACGGGCGGCCCGTGCGCATACCCGGAAAGGGGGACAACCGGGACCACCCGTGCACAGGTCCGGGCCCGGTGGATAAGGTCCACGAGCAATGGCGCTACGACGAGACAGGCGGGCGCGCGGGCAGCGCGCGGCAGCCGAGACGTTCCCGGCCCGGATGAGGATGCGTGCACACCGGGTCCGCACCGCCGTGCGCAAATCCGGCGTCGACTACTTCCGCGGCGACGGATCCGACTGGATCGCGCTCGTCGGGCTGCTGCTCACCGTCCCGCTGATCGCCTTCGCCACGATCCTCAACCCGGTCTGGTGCTCGCCCGCGGTCCTCGTCCTGCCGATCGTCGCCGGCGGCCTGGTGCTGCGCCCGGCCAGCCTGCTCGGTTTGTACGCGGCGGCCGCCGCGGCCCTGATCGTCGAATCGGTCGAACTCGGCCCGTACGCCGAGGGCGCGGCCCGGGTCACCCCGGGCACCGTCCTCACGGTCGCGGCCTGCGGCTTCTTCGGCCTCCTCATAGCGCAGTTCCGCAGCCGCGTCGGGGTGCCCTGGCGGCGCGGCGGAACGATGCTCTTCGACCTGCGCGAGCGGATCCGCACGCAGAGCCGACTGCCGAAGCTGCCGCAGGGCTGGCACCGCGAGATGGCGCTGCGCCCGGCCGGCGGCCAGTCCTTCTCCGGCGACTTCGTCGTCGCGGCGCGCACGCACAACGGCCGCACCCTGGAAGTCGTCCTCACCGACGTGTCCGGCAAGGGCATGGACGCGGCGAGCCGGGCCCTTCTCCTGGCGGGCGCCTTCAGCGGCCTGCTCGGCTCGCTCCCGCCGCACGCCTTCCTCCCGGCGGCCAACGGCTACCTCCTGCGCCAGGACTGGGACGAGGGCTTCGCGACCTCCATCCACCTCGTCCTCGACCTCGAATCCGGCGACTACGAGCTCTACTCCGCGGGCCACCCGCCGGGCATGCAGCTCAGCGCGGGCACCGGCCGCTGGGAGGAGAAGGCCGCAGAGGGCCCGCTCCTCGGGGTCTATGACGGCGCCGAGTTCGACGCGACGAAGGGCACGCTGCGCCCCGGCGACGTGCTGATGCTCTTCACCGACGGCCTGGTGGAGACCTCCGACCGCGACATCGCCGAGGGCATCGACCGGCTGACGGGCGAGGCGGACCGCTACGTCCAGGGCGGGTTCCACGGCGCGGCCTGGCACCTCATCGAGGCGGTCGCGAAGGACGTGAACGACGACCGCGCGCTGCTGCTGATCTGCCGGGACGCGTGAGCCGTGCGCACCGTACTGAGCCAGCGCCTCCCGGTCAGCTACGGCCAGTTGTACGTCAACAGTGAGCAGAGCCCGGATGCCGGCGGCGGCCCGCACGAGTCCATGGCGGGCCAGACACAGGGCCTCGTCGGAGCGGCGCTGCCCGGCTTCCTGTACGTGTGCACCGGCCTGCACACCGGGCGCATCCCGTTCACCGTCGAGGTCCATGACCGCGCGCCGGCGCTCGACGCGGCGTACGACGCGTGGGAGGAGATCGTCGAGGTCTCCTTCACGCCCGCCGGTGACGAGGTGGCACTGGACCTGTGGGGCGGTGCGGGCTCCTTTCCGCTCGGCCTCGATCCTGTCTGCCACCGGGTGCGCTACTGCGGCAGCGGCCTCGACGAGTCCCGGGACGCGGAGGCCGTCGACCTCGACCTGGCGGGGTCCCTGGAACGTCACCTGCTCCAGTTCTGGCCGGCGCCGCACGCCCCCGACCGCCTTGTGCGGCAGACGTCGGCGAGCGCCGCCTACTGGCACGACGTCGCCCGGAGCCTGCCCCCGGCGCCGACGCCCGAGGAGCGGGCCGCGGTCGCGCGGGAGGCCAGGGAGCGCGAGGAGCGCGAGGAGCGGGAACGGCACCTCGCGTACGAGAAACGGGAATGGGGCGGCCGGCTGCCCACGCCGGAACTGCGCGCCGTGGGCGGCGACATCGCCGGCATCAGGGGCATCGCGCCCGCGCTCGTGCACGCGGTCGACGCGGTGGACGCGGCGACGCAGCGGAGCGTGGCCCTGTGGGCGATGCGCCGTGCCTTCGCGCGGGCGGGCCTCGACCGGGTGGAGTGGCTCGTGGACCTGACGGAGGCCGCGGCGGACGGGGCTGCGCTCCCGGCCCAACAGGACGTCGTGGAGCGGTTGTTGAGCGACCCCGCGATCGAGCACACCATGGTGCGGGTCGACGCCCTGATGCTCCTTCCCGGGCGCCCGCTGCTGCAACAGACGACGGCGCTCCCGGCGCTGTACGCGGCGGCCGGCCCGGACCCGTTGCGCGCGGCGCTGGACTCCTTGTGGGCGGCCGCGTCCACGTACGGCGAGGAGTACGCGGTGCTGTTCACGCGGGCGCAAGAAGACTTCCCGGCGCTGCGCGAGGCCGTGGCCCGCTGTTTCCCGGACGGGGTGCCCGCGGTGGCGCCCCCGCGTCGCGCGGAGCCGCGGCAGGCG
>NZ_JAAGMG010000163.1 GCF_010548525.1 Streptomyces sp. SID14478 | reverse complement strand
GAGGCCGCCGGTGCCGCCCGTGACGAGGATCGTGCCCTGCGGCACGGGCGCCTCGACGCCGCCCGGCGCCCGGTCCGTTTCCGGCAGGTCGGGCAGCAGCCGGCGTGCGAGGACGGCGTCGCCCCGGACCGCGAGCTGGTCCTCCGTTCCGGTCAACGCCCGGGCGAACAGGGCGCGTTGGGCGTCGGTCGCTTCCTTCGGCAGGTCCACGAGGCCGGTGTGCCGTGCGCCGCGTTCCAGTGCGGCGGCCTGACCGAGGCCCCACACCTGCGCCCCGGCGGGGCACGTCACTGGGTCGTCCGCGCCGGTGCCGACCGCGCCGCACGTCGCCAGCCAGACCGGCGCGTCGATGTCGGCTGCCGCCAGTTCGCGCAAGAGGCCGAGCGTGGCCTCGGCGCCGGCGTCCGCGTCACCGAGGGCCAGCAGCGAGAGCACCCCGGTGTACGCGCCGGACGCGCTCCGGGAGGCGAGAGCGTCGCTGACGGCGGCGGTGGCCGCGTGCGGATCGTCGAGGGGGACGGTGACCGTGTGGGGCAGGGCGCCGTGTTCGGCGAGGGCGGTGACCGCGGCGTCGTGCCAGGCGGAGCCGTTCCCTCGGCCGTCCGTCGTCCCGGGCAGCAGGACCAGCCAACGTCCGGACACAGTCGCGGAGTTGGCGGCGGCGCCGGTGGTGTCCTGCCAGCCGACGCGGTAGCGCCATGCGTCGGCGGGGCGGGCGGGCCCGGTCGCGTCGGGCAGCAGCCAGAAGCGTTCGTGGTCGAAGGCGTAGGTCGGCAGGTCGGCGGGGCCGGTCGGTCCGCCGTCACCGCCGCCGTGCACGGCCCGCCAGTCCACGGTGACGCCGCCGACGTGCGCCTCGGCGACGGAGGCCAGGAAGCGTTCGGGGGTGTCGTCGCCGCGCCGGACGGAGCCCACGACGGTGCTCGCGTCGCCGAGCGTGTCCTGCATGCTCCCGCTGAGCACCGGGTGGGGGCTCACCTCGACGAACGCGTCGTGCCCCGCCGCGCCGAGTGCCTCGATCGCGGACTCGAACTCCACGGTGCGGCGCAGGTTCTCGTACCAGTAGGCGGCGTCGAGCTCGGGCCCGTCGGCGAACGCGCCGCGCAGCGTGGAGTAGAGCGGGATGTCGGGCGTACGGGGAGTGATGCCGGCCAGCGGTGCGGTGACCGCGTCCTTCAGGCGCTCCACGTGGGAGGTGTGGGAGGCGTAGTCGACGGGGAGCAGCCGCGCGTCGACGCCCGCCCCGGCGCAGTGCTCCTTGAAACGGCGCACGGCTTCGGGGTCACCGGCCACGACCACGGCGTCGGGGCCGTTGACGGCGGACAGCTCCAGGTCGCCGGGCGCGGCGACGCGCAGCAGTTCCGCCGCCTGTGCGCGACTTGCGCGCAGCGACAACATGGCGCCGTGGCCGCGCAGTTCGGTGAGCGCGCGGGCGCGCAGGGCCACCACCCGCGCCGCGTCGTCCAACGACAGGGCACCCGCGACACACGCCGCCGCGATCTCCCCCTGCGAATGCCCCACCACGGCATCCGGCTCCACACCACACGCCCGCCACAACCGCGCCAACGACACCATCACCGCGAACAACACCGGCTGCACCACATCAACCCGCTCAAGGGACGGAGCACCCTCCACACCACGGATCACCTCCACCACCGAGAAACCCGCCACCTCCGCCAACGCCGCATCACACTCCGCCAACGCCTGGGCGAACACCGGGACATCGAGCAGCCCCCGCCCCATCCCCACCCACTGCGAACCCTGACCCGGGAACACCCACACCACCCGACGCCCCCCACCCCCCACACCGGTGACGGCACGGGACACGGGGTTGCCCTCGGCGAGAGCGCGCAGGGTGTCGGCGGCGTCCTCGACGTCGCGTACGAGAGCCACGGCCCGCCGGTCGAAGGTCTGCCGCGCCGTGGTGAGCGTCCGGGCCACCTCCGGCAGCAGGGCGTCCTGCCGGCGCGTCAGGTGCGCGGCGAGGCGGGTGGACTGCGCGGCCAGGGCGGTCTCCGTACGCGCGGACAGCACCAGCGGCACCACCCCCGCG
>NZ_JAAGMG010000122.1 GCF_010548525.1 Streptomyces sp. SID14478 | reverse complement strand
GCCGCCCGTAGTCGAAGGCGACCGCCCCGGCGGCGTACCGTGCCGCGCCGAGCGCGGCCACCACGAGCACGGCGACCACGGCCCCCGCGGCGACCGGGCCGTCGACGAGGAGGACGAGCACGGTCGCGGAGACGGCCACGGCACAGAGCAGCAGCATGAGTTGACGTAGCGTCAGGTCTTTTCGGCCGGGCGCGGTCACCGCACGCCCTCCCGTTCCTGGAGCCGGGTCGCGATCTCCTCCAGGGCGGTGGCGGCGGCAGCGCGCTGGGTGTCGTCCATGGGGTGCGAGGAGTAACGGGCCTCGCGGAACAGGGCGGTGAGGCGGGGTGCGGCCGGTCCGTCGGCGAGACCCGCGCGGGCCGCGCGCAGGAGCAGGTCGGCGGGGCTGTCGGAGGCGCGCCGGTCCACACCGGAGACCGCGAGGGCCTCCTCCATGGCGGCGTAGCAGGCGATCACGGCGGCCCGGGCGTCACCGCCGTCGTCCAGCGCCCGTCGCCCCGACTCCACGGCGGACAAGAGCAGTTCACGGTCGTCGGCGTCGGTACCCGGCGGGGCCGGGCCGAGGGACGGCACCGTGAGACCGCGCAGCCGCAAGCGGCGTACGAGGACGAAGACGGCCCACCCCAGCGCGCAGGCGAGGACCAGGCCCAGCAGCAGGTAGAGCGGCAGCGCCGAGCTGCCGTGTTGCGCGTCGTGGTCGGCGGGCGGAGGCAGCGGCGGGAGCTGCGTCGGCTGCTCACTCGGCGTCGCGGGCGGCACGGTGGCGGACGTCTTGCGGTGGGTGAAGCGGTGCAGCACCAGGGCCAGTACGCCGAGCGCGGCCGGACCCACCAGGAGCAGGGCGAAGACGGCCTGCCGCAGCCGTTCCTCGACCGGTCCCAGAGCGGTCCGTTCCGCGGTGATCCGCGCGCGCAGATGTTGTGCGGCGCGCATCAGGCCCACGGCCCACGCGAGGCAGAGCGCGATCGCGACGACGCCGAACCGGCCGAGCGGCCCCTTTCCGGAGTGCAGCAGGCCGTGGTCGGGGCGCAGCACGAGGGCGGTGACCGCCAGCATCACGACGACCGCGACGGCGATCCCCGCCCCGGACACCCCCTGCCGCCCGCCCTGCCCGTCGAGCCCCCCGCGCACCATGTCTCCCCCTGCGGAACACGTCCCCCGAACGCCTGTCCCTCGCATCCTGGCATGCGCCGACATCGCTGTCAGCGTGTGCGGATGGATCAATGCGGTGGGCCCGCGCAGCGTTCTGCGCCACGCTGACCGGGGGAGGGAGCACGCCTGCGCCTACGTGGCCGTACCGGCCACCGGTGCTGTGCCGTCGCGCTCGCTCGCCCGCACCACGAAGACGCTCGCCCCGCCCCTGGACCTCAAGAACCAGGTCACCACGATCCGCCCCGGACGGCCTGAGGCCTCAGAACGCATCCCGCATCAGCTCCGCCAGGTCCCCGTCCACGTCCACGTGCAGATGCTCCTCGCCGACCGGGACCAGTTGCGTCGAGTCCGCGAGGAAGTTCTCCAGCTCGCCCGTGCGGACGTGCACGATGGCGGTGCCCTCCGAGGCGTGGAACTCCATGACGGTCCGGTCGTAGCCGTAGGGGCGCACGCGTACGTCACCGGCGCCTGCGGGCTCCGTCACGCCGCAGGCCAGCAGCTCGCGGGCGAACGTCCAGCAGACATCGACGCCTTCCAGAGTGGCCGGAGCGGGGAAGGACATGCGTACGGCGAAGGGGTCCCGCACGTCGTAGCTCAGGGTCGCGGGGATGCTCGCCATGCGCGGCGCGGCGGCGACGAGACGGGCCTCTACGGCTTGCTCGATGACGATGGACAACGCCTGCTCCCTTGTGACGACTGGACGGACGACGACGGGCGGTCGGACGGCCTCACTTGAATAGACGACGGAACGGCGAAATCCGTGCACGAAAGCCGAGGGAAAAACGAGTGACCTCTGTCACCGGTTTCCTGTGGAGTGCTAGTTTCGCGCGCCATGAGGGGACTGAGGGCAGTGAGCGCACGGAGCAGGACGGGACGCGTGGGGAAGAGGGCG